>CAZVRG010000072.1:0-1548 GCA_964630025.1 uncultured Candidatus Saccharibacteria bacterium | reverse complement strand
CTCCATTCAGGCTGCAGACGTGACCGCGTCCCAGCAAGCGACTGCTCTTCGCGGGAAGATTATCAACAGCAGCACGCTTGAGGTGACCACCGTGGATCTTGGTGTGAACTGTACGTAGCAGACAACCTGTTTTCTCTCTTGATCCTGCAGGTTCCTGCAGGTGATACACTAGGTGTATGCTTTCCGTCGTTGTGCCGAGCTATCGCCAGCGTGCAACCATTTGTGCCGAGCTTCAACGCTTGCATGCATTGCTCTCCGCGCTGACGCCGGACCACGAAATCGTCCTTGTCATTGACGGCGATACCGACGGAACGGCAGAGGAACTTCTGCGTGTTCCCTGGTTTCCAGAACTCCGTGTTGAGCGCTTTCCGGAAAACTGCGGGAAGGGCGCTGCGCTCCGTCACGGGCTGCGGGCGGCGCGTGGAGAGCTTGTTGCCTTTCTTGATGCGGGTGAGGACCTTGATGCGACGGAATTTCGTCGCTTTCTTGCGGCGATGACGCTCTACGACGCAGATATCGTGATTGGGAGCAAACGGCACACGCTCTCCGAGGTTGCGTATCCACCCATTCGTCGTCTGTATAGCTGGACCTATCAACTGCTGAATCGCGTGCTCTTCCGCATGAAGATTCGTGATACGCAAGTGGGGATGAAACTTTTTCGGCGGGAGGTCTTGGCAGCCGTTCTCCCACGCCTTGTGGTAAAAGCATTTGCGTTTGATCTTGAGCTTCTTGTCGTCGCACACCGTCTCGGCTTCACACGCATCGTCGAGGCCCCCGTCCGCATCCGCTACGGATTCCGGAGCAGCATTAGCTGGCGCGCAGTGTTTCGCACGCTCTGGGATACCCTCGCGGTGTTCTACCGTCTTCGCATTCTCCATTGGTACGACGTCCCGCAACAGCTCGAGGCTCCTCCCTCTGCGCACCCCGTTCCCCTGCGTGTCGCTGTGCCGACAACCGAAGAATCTCTGGTGCGCTCGGTGCGCGAGCCGGCGCGTTGATGACGTTTCCCATACCGCCGCGGTCAACAGTCCCGTCGACTCCTTGGAGCATCGCGGACCCGCGCTGGTTGCGTCTCCTGTCCGCGGTGGCCTTTCTTGCCCTGACCGCAGCGGTGACGTATCCCTGGTTCCGCGCACCAGGATTCCTCTTTCTCCTCGATGTTGTCTGGACGCCGGTTCTGGCTACTCCGCCTGCGCCGTGGGACCAAGGACTCCTCAGTGGTCTCCCGCTTGAGTGGGTATGGTGGATCCTCACGCACGTTCTTCCCTCCAGCGTTGTTCAGAAGTTCGCCTTCGCTCTTCCGTTCTTTCTTAGCGGCGTCTCCGCGTACGCGCTCTGCCGGTACATCCTCCGCTCCACGCCCGTGACCGTAGCAGTACTCGCCTCCCTCGCGGGGGGAACCTTCTACGCACTCAATCCTTTTGTCGCCACCCGGGTCTTCATGGGGCAGTACTACCTTCTCCTTGCCTACGCGCTGACCCCGTGGGCGCTCTACGCGTTCTGTACCTTTCTTGACCGGCCGACAGTCTGGCGCGGCCTCGCCACAGG
>CAZVRG010000071.1:0-1587 GCA_964630025.1 uncultured Candidatus Saccharibacteria bacterium | reverse complement strand
ACAGACCTGGATTGGGAACAACCCGCGCGTGGAATTGCGCGTCGGTGACGTAGGATCCGTACCGTACGGCGATCACACCTTCACCAAGATTATCTGTTCGGAGGTTCTCGAGCACCTCCCTAACCCTGTTGGCGCGCTTCGGGAACTTCGCCGCGTTCTGATGCCGAGCGGCACCCTTGCGGTCACCGTGCCGAACCACCGCTATCCGCTCTTCTTCGATCCGCTGAACTGGGTACGCGAACATCTCGGTCTTGGACATTTTTCGAAAGACAGCGAATGGCTTGGGGGACTGTGGGCGAACCATCTACGTCTGTATACGCCGAAGCTCCTTGCCGACCATCTTAACGCTGGAGGATTCCAGATTGATGACATGCGCGCGTTGACACGCGCCTGCGTGCCGTTCCATTCGCTCATCCTCTATGCAGGCCGACAAGCGTACACCCGCTTGCCTGCGCCGGAGAGCGTGCGGGCAACGATGGAGAAGTTCTCGTGGCGAGAACACCAGCGACAGTCGTTAAGTGTTCCGCATGCGATCCTCCGAAGCGGATTCAAAGTTTTTCAGGCTGTCGACCGCCGAAACGAGCGCACGCTCCCTTTGGATGGGCCGTCGGTGCATCTCGCCGCCCGCGTGCATCCGGCGTAACCACCAGCGGTCGCGAAACGCAAGAGTTCTATGAAGTTTCGTAAGTGGCGCCAGTAAAGCAGGCCAAAAAGAAAAACGTCGCCGAATCTTTCTGTAAAGATATTCGGCGACGTCGGGATTGATATCTCAATCAAACGTTGCTTTTGAGAGCATGATCCGCGAGGAGAAGAATGAGCCGAGAGCCCATGTCCGTGAGAGCGAGCCCCGCGCTGCCAATCACCTCTCCCGACCAGGCTGCACGCACAGCCTCATCCCATGGAACAAGAATCGGGCGAATCTTTTCTGACGGCTCAAGCCGTTGCTTGTCCGGCGTGAGACCGGTGGCAAGAAACATGTAGCAGGTCTTTGCACCGTCGTTTCCCTCTGTTGCGGACACTATCCGATCGTTCTGGGGAATGGCCGCGCCGAGAGGAATGAGCTGTTGTGCATGCCATCCCGATTCTTCACCAAACTCCCGCTGTGCTGCTGCTAAGGCGGTTTCTCCTTTGTTGATAGCGCCGCAGGCGACTTGGAGGTCGAGGCCATCCGCCACATGATCTTCGATGCAGAGGACCGCCTGTCCAGTCTCTGTTCGGCCAATGACCGCTATATAGTCGCGGGCAAGGACCATCGAAAAATCGCGCAGGGTGTTCGAAGCATCGGTCTTGTGGCGAACCTGCCATGCCTCAAAAGACACGTAGGGAGTTTTGAGAATCTCTTTCTTTCCAACGACCACCCAGCCGCTTGTTTTACGGCTCATGAGGAACATCTCCTTTCTTTTGTTTTCGAAACAACGAGGACGCGTAAAGAACGCTCAAGTCTGTTTCTTCCACACAGCACTGTCAAGAGTCTGGACAAATACACGGCTCTGGAGGTTTTCCCACTCACAGTTTCAAAACTTGAAAAAGCAAGGGATTCTTTCCGGGTACGCTATACTGACGAAGAGATGTTTGTGGTTATTCTTG
>CAZVRG010000070.1:1405-1689 GCA_964630025.1 uncultured Candidatus Saccharibacteria bacterium | reverse complement strand
GCTTCCTCCAAAGTCCCGACAACACCCGGTCTCACAGTGCCTTCTCTCACGTCTTCCGCCGCAGGATCATACGACGTTCCGGGCAGCGGACGCTTGAGTCTCATGCTCACACTGCTCGGTGGCATATTGATTCTTCTCATTGGCGGCGTCGCGTTTTACTTCACCTGGCAGAATCAAGGAAGCTTGTTTGCAACGAGACCGGTTCCTCCCACATCAACGCCGTTGGCGCTCACGATGCCGGCACCGCCATCAGCGCCGGTGTCCTTTATTCATCCGGATGGATT
>CAZVRG010000070.1:0-1395 GCA_964630025.1 uncultured Candidatus Saccharibacteria bacterium | reverse complement strand
CGTGGTCTCCGGTTCGAGAATCGCCAATCGTCTGGATGCCAAGCGAAGCCTGCGCTGGTTCGCCGCGTTGCTCGTTGCCGTCGCGACGTACACCGCCATCAGCGCCGGTGTCCTTTATTCATCCGGATGGATTTAGCGTAACGCCACCAAATGGATGGACGCCCGATACGTCCGGAACCGGCGGCGTGCAGCTGCTCTTTAAGAGCCCAGCAGCAGATACTGCGCCCGAGGGATCATTCACGCCTATTCTCACCGTGGTGGTGAGCGCGGTACCATCGGCGACACTCGACACGATTGTCGCAAGCGCGAAAAAAAGTCTGCCGCGCACCTTTACGGGGTACACGATGATTGACGATGCGCGTGTCCAGACCACCAGCGGTGTGCCGGCGCATATTCTTGGAGGAACATACACAGAGGGCCCGTTGTCCTTGCGGAGTAAGCAGCTGATTGTTGTTGGTGGCGGTACAACATACACGGTGACCGGTTTCGCCTTGGCATCCGTGTGGGATACGAAACAGTACAACGCTCTTTTTGATGCAGCCCTGACATCCCTGAACATTTCCGCATTTTCCTCTCCGACGCCGTAGCGATCGCCAAGACAGCCAACAGCACACCGGCGTTGGGGGGCATCGCGTCGCTTGCGGGCAGAAGCACGTCGTGCTAGCCTTTCTTTTTGCAATGACAACGACACGTGATCCTCTCTCTCGATATGAAGCGCGAAAACAACCGCGCGCGGCGTTTGCACTCCGCACCGGCTTTGAAGTGCGCGTGCATACGCGTTTGAAAGAAGGGAATAAGGAACGCATGCAGATCTACGAAGGCATTGTCACCGCTACCAGCGGTTCGGGATTAGGAAAGACCTTTACGGTGCGCCGGGTCACCGGCGGTGTCGGCGTGGAACGTATTTTCCCCATGTTTTCTCCCCTCGTGACAGATGTGGAGATTGTCCGCGCAACCAAAGTGCGCCGCGCGCGGTTGACGTACCTTCGAAAGGCGGAAACACAACGCCGACGGAAGGAAGACGTTGCCGTGATGCGGAAGGTCGAAGCGGATCGTCTGGAAAAGAAGCGCGCAAAGGAAGAAGCAGAGCATGCGGCACGCGAAGAGCGCGAGGCAACGGAGCGCGCAGCGAAGGAATCCTCCTCCGCCAAGGCTGCGACGGACAGAGCCGCGGAGAAGAAAGCGGCGGAAGACGCTGAGAAAAGTGCCGAGACAGCGCAGCCGGAAGTTTCCGCGACTGAACCGGCGTCGTAACGAAGGAACGATACGGAGCGCGCACTGCTTGAAACTGCAGCGATTTTTCGTCATGATGAGCGACGCGGCGACGTAGCCAAGTGGTTAAGGCGGAGCTCTGCAAAAGCTCTATTCGGCGGTTCGATTCCGCCCGTCGCCTCC
>CAZVRG010000069.1:0-2069 GCA_964630025.1 uncultured Candidatus Saccharibacteria bacterium | reverse complement strand
TTTCGGCTTGAAAGACGGCATGGATCACACCCTCGAAGAGGTGGGGGAGGAGTTCGACGTCACGCGCGAACGCATTCGTCAGATCGAAGCGAAAGCCCTCGACAAGATCCGGAATCACCAGGCGCTTCGCAAGCTGCGGGACTACTAAACCGCGCTGTCGTTGTGAGTCCCGCTCATACGGCGGGACGAAGCAATCCCCACGGGAATGTGGCATCCTGAGTGGAACGAAGGATTATGCGTTTCCGTCTTTCCGTCCTCGCCTTCAGCATTGCGCTTCTTGGCGCAGGGTGCGTTCCTTCTCCGAGAGAGCAGGTGCGTTCTACACCACGCACGGCCGCTACCCCATCACGAGAAGTACCAGTATCTTCATTTGCCACCAAACGGATCGACCTGCGTTCGATCCCGGGTGTTCCGGACGCCTTTGCGAGCGTGAGTGTCGAGGTTCCATCTGGATGGGAAGCGGGAGTTGTTTCTTCGCTTGAGGCAGTCAATCTCTACGATCCTGCAGCACCAGGCGCGAGCCCGCGTGAACAGTCACAAATATTTCTTCGGCACTTCTCGGCGAATGATTTTTTGACACTTTCCACCGTGACCATTCATGAACGCGAGCAGACGACGGTTGTTGATCGTCCAGCCGTCCGGTACGTTATTGAGAAGCGCGCTCGCGTGCCGAATTTTCCAGCACAGCCATCGTGGCGGAACATCCGGCACGCGGTAGTCGATGTACGTCTGGTAGACGCAAATCCCTCTATTTTTCTCGTGATCGGCAAACGGCCGGATCTCTTGGAGGACGTCTTTAACCGTTTTCTCAATTCCCTTGAGGTTCAACAACAGCGCTCTGCGGAAGTTGTGTACCCGGTTCGGGGCTTCGCTTCTGCGATCACCAAGAAACCGTTCGGCTTGTTTGTCCGTCCAGGGCAGTCACCTGTCGAGCCTGAACGGTTTACCGGATACCACGCCGCTGTGGATGCAGAACTGCCGGCGGACACGCCGGTTTTTTCGATAGCGGCCGGAACCAGTCTCCGGAGCGGACGTGTTTCGGGGTACGGAGGCTTGGTGGTCATCGAGCATCGCGTTGAGGGACAGCGACTCGTTGGAGTGTACGGGCATCTCGATCCGGCGGATCTGCCGCCGGTCGGGAAAAGAATCGACGCCGGTGGGCGCATCGGCAAGCTCGGGGGCGGGTTTACACACGAAACGGACGGCGAGCGTCCGCACCTCCATTTTGGTCTCTATGCGGGCCCGGGCGTCGATGTCCGTGGGTATGTTCCCACAGAAAAGGATCTTGCTTTGTGGCGTGATCCCATTCATTTTCTGCGCGAAAAGAGCGCGCAAGAACCTTAAGGTTTTTCAGAGCGAGAGTCTTGAACATCTCGGCGTACTGGCGTAGGCTGATTCGTGCTGCGGCGAGCGCCCCCTTGGGGCGAACTGGACGGTCGCCGCGGCACTATTCCCCGGTAGCTCAATGGCAGAGCGGCGCCCTGTTAAGGCGAAGGTTGTAGGTTCGAGCCCTACCCGGGGAGCCAATTGTCGAGAACAGTAAATCGCCTCCCAATTTCCGCGCACACAAGCGCAAAAATAACGGTTCGAACACAGTCAACAGAACAGTGGTAACCACGAAGGAGGCGAACAGGGATCGAACATTCTCTATCTTGGCAGCGCGTGGTTTTTCTGACATGCTTTATGAAAGATGCGACGTTCCACACAGACTCGTGTCGCCCCGGCGCCCGTTCCGCGTTCCTATGGCGGGCAGTGGGTAGCTTGGACACGCGACGGCCGGCGGATTGCTGGTGCAGGAAAGACGCCTGATGAAGCACGGTCCGCTGCACACCGCAAGGGAATCACTGAACTCGCCTACGAATGGGTTCCACCCGCCGGTGAGTTGTTCATCGGTGGCCATACAGTGGAATGATCTTCCCCTATCGTCCCTACGAAGTTCAACCAACTCCCTGGTTCCCAGAGGGCATCGTGTACCGGCCCACGATTCCGGTACGAGTCGCGAGCGCCGGGCGCGATACGACTGTCGTCAGTCTTGTTGACACGGGTGCGGATGAGACTGTCCTGCCAGA
>CAZVRG010000068.1:0-2130 GCA_964630025.1 uncultured Candidatus Saccharibacteria bacterium | reverse complement strand
ACGCAGGAGTTTTTCGCGGTCTCCGATGCGCTCGAGGCGGCCTGGGAACGCATTGATGCGCTGCACAAAGGAGACGGCAGGCTACGTGGCGTGGCAACCGGATTCGCGGATCTCGACAGTTACCTTTCAGGGCTCCAGAATTCCGACCTTGTGGTGCTTGCTGCCCGGCCAAGCTTGGGAAAGACGTCTCTCGCGTTGAACATTGCGAAAAACGTGGCGCTCCTCGAGCAGAAGTCCGTTGCCGTATTCAGTTTGGAGATGAGCCGTGAACAACTCGTGGATCGTCTGATTGCATCCGAGGCGAATGTGGACCTTTGGCGTCTTCGGACCGGCCGACTCCGCTCGGACGACGGCGCGGATGACTTCACGCGCATCCGGGACGCCATGGCGACCCTTGCGCGTACTCCTATCTATCTTGACGACACCCCGTCCCCCACCGTCCTTGAGCTTCGCGCAAAAGCACGACGCCTGCAAGCGAACCACCCGCTGGGACTTGTGGTAGTTGACTATTTGCAGCTCGTCAGAGGCACGCAGTCGCGCGTGGAATCACGCGTGCAGGAAGTATCAGAAATTTCACGTGGGCTAAAATCCCTCGCAAAAGAACTCAATGTTCCGGTGCTTGCCCTCTCGCAGCTCTCTAGAGGAGTGGAAGCGCGTCATCCTTCGATCCCGCGGCTTTCGGACTTGCGGGAATCAGGGTGTCTCTCCGGCGATGCGCTGATTATGCGGGCCGACACCGGCGAGAGAATTCCCATAAGGAATTTGGTCGGACAAACGAATATTCCGGTTTATTCCTTGAATGGTGGGTTGCGAAGCGAAATGCGGCACATCACGAACGTGTTTTCGAACGGTCGGAAACAACTTTACGAGATTAGGACAAGGAGCGGCCGCGCCATCAAAGCGTCTGCAAATCATCCGTTTTTCAAAATTGAGGGCTGGACGCGCCTTGACCAATTGCGGGTCGGGGATGCGATTGCGATTCCCCGTTCGCTCGAACCGCTCACGCCTGCAAACCCAATGAGCGACGATGAACTCATCCTTCTTGCCCACCTCCTCGGTGACGGATGCATTTTGCCGAATCAGCCGTATCACTACACCAGCGCGGATATGGAGAATATCGAAATTGTACGCTCCGCTGCGGCGCGCCTTTTCGCAATTCAGGGTCGAATTGTAAAACAGGACAACTGGTGGCACGTGTACCTGCCGAGTCCATATCACCTGACACATGGCCGGCATCACCCCATCACGAATTGGTTCAACCGGTTGGGTATTGAGCGCGTTCGCTCATATGAGAAACGGATCCCAGTGGGCGTGTTTCAGTGCGATAATCAAAAAATCGCGTTATTTCTGAAACACCTATGGGCGACGGACGGAAATATCTCATGGAAGTTGCTCCGCGGGAGAAAACCGGCTGCCGCGATTTACTATGCGACGACGAGCATTGAGTTGCACGAAGCGCTCCATCACTTGTTGCTGCGGCTCGGCATTCTTGCGACGGCCCGCACCACACGGAAAAGCCACTACCGACCGAACTACCAATTACACATTCAGGGGTCGGAACAGCAATTACGCTTCTGCGAGGTTATCGGCGCATACGGCGCGCGCGGACGTATCATCCCGAAACTGATGACCGCGCTACGAAGCATCTCGCCGAACGTCAATGTCGATGTGATCCCGAAGTCCGTATGGCGGTACTGGATTACCCCGGAAAAGGAGCGCGGTGCAATAACCTGGCGCGAATTTTCATCCGGCATCGAAACCGCGTACTGCGGTTCAACGCTATTTCGATCGGGCGTATCGCGATCGCGCATGTGTCGGGTCGCGTCGGCGCTCCAGAGCGCGCCGTTATACCGGCTCGCCGCTTCCGACATTTTCTGGGACAAAATTGTCGCGATCACCCCGCTGGGGATTGAAGACGTGTTTGACGCGACCGTTCCGGAAACGCACAATTTTCTCGCAAACGACATGTACGTCCATAACTCGATCGAACAGGACGCGGATATCGTCATGTTTATCTACCGCGAAGACCGCGACCGACACAATACGGAACGGAAAAACATTGCGGACATTCTGATTGAAAAACATCGGAATGGCCCGACGGGAAAGATCGAACTCTATTTTCATGAGGAA
>CAZVRG010000067.1:0-2316 GCA_964630025.1 uncultured Candidatus Saccharibacteria bacterium | reverse complement strand
GTTCTATCGGAAGAACGTTCCAGCCTATACGTTCTGCGGACACGCCGGAAATGCTAGGGGTATATGCACTGCCCGTTGTCCACGTTTCTCGTTGTAATTGCGGATACGCTTTTCGCAAAAAGACACTCAATCCATATCGCTGGGTCGGAACCGACCCACTCACAAGCCGGTTCTCCGCAAGCGTCGCGAGAGCATTTCCTGTTGCCTGCCTGCCCCGCGAAGCTTCAGCGGAGCGGGGTTGCCTGCCTGCCCGGCGTAGCCTTCCGTCGCGGCTTCCGTCGAGGCTCGGCCGCGCCGAGATTGATGGCCGCGCCGAGACGGATGGCGAAGTCGGGTTGCCTGTCGCCGTGGTCATCATCCCACCGTTCCCTCCATTTCCAGCTCAACGAGCCGATTGAGTTCTACCGCATATTCCAGCGGGAGCTGCTTGGTCACCGGCTCGATAAACCCCGCAACGATCATTTGTGTTGCTTGGGACGCGGAAAGCCCGCGCGATTGGAGATAAAACAATTGTTCGTCGCCAATGCGTCCGACGGTTGCCTCGTGGGCTATTTCCACGTCCTGCTCTTTAATTTCCATGAACGGAATTGTGTTGGAAACCGATCGCTCGTCGAGAAGCAACGCATCGCATTGTACTTTCGAGGAACAACCGCGCGCGCCTGGATTCACCTTGAGGAGTCCGCGATACGTGGTGATACCCCCGTCTTTGGAGATACTTTTTGCCGTGATCGTCGACTTCGTATGAGGCGCAAGATGATACGCTTTGGAACCGGTATCTTGATGTTGCCCCTCTGCAGCGACCGCGATGCCGATGAAATCTGTTTTCGCTCCTTTCCCTTTCAGCATTGAGGATGGATACAGCATGGTCACCCCGGACCCTAAATTTCCATTAATCCATTCCATGACGCCGTCTTCTTCGACGATCGCGCGTTTCGTATTGAGGTTATACGTGTTTTTGCTCCAGTTCTCGATGCTTGTGTACCGCGCTCGCGCGCCCTTTTTCACGTACACCTCAACGCATCCCGCATGCAGATTGGCGCGGTTATAGCGCGGCGCCGAACATGCTTCGAGATAGTGCACTTCCGCGCCCTCATCCACGATGATGAGCGTGTGTTCAAACTGCCCCATGCCCGCTGCGTTCATGCGGAAATAGGCCTGGAGCGGCATGGTCACGCGCACGCCCTTCGGCACATAAATGAACGTGCCCCCCGAGAACACCGCTCCGTGCAGCGCGGCAAATTTGTGATCGTTCAAGGGCACGCACCGCGTCATGAAATACTCCCGGACCAGATCGGGATATTTCTGCAGGGCAACATCGAAGTTCTCGAAGATCACACCTTGCTTTTCCCACTCCTCCTTGAGATGGTGGTACGCCATCGCGGATTCCATTTGCGCGCCGGAGCCGGCGAGATAGGATCGCTCCGCCTCCGGAATGCCCAGACGATCAAAGGTTTTGCGAATTTCGCTCGGCACCTGATCCCAAGAGCGCTGTTCCTCCATGTCGGGTTCTGCGTAGTAGGTAATCTCGTCGAGATGAAGCGCGGAAAGATCCGGGCCCCATGTTGGCAGAGGTCGGGCGCTAAAATACGCCAGTGCGTGTACGCGCTTCTCGAGCATCCACGCGGGTTCATTCTTCCGATGGGAAATTTCCTCCACGACGCGCCGATTCACGCCATGCGATGTCGTGTATCGCAATCGAATATCATCGCGCGCGTCGTAGCGCGTACGATCAATATCGGCAACACGGGTTGGTGAATCAGGCATGCGCGACATGAGGAGCAAGAGACGACAACGATGGAGCGGCGGAATGAAGGAAATCGGCAATCGTTGTTTTGCGCAACACGGCAAACAGTTCCCGTTCGAGCAGGCGAACACCAGAACGCGCATTGCACCATGCTTTCTGGGGACACAATTGATGCGCAGCCGGATCAAGGCAAGAGACAATGCCACTTCGCTTTTCCGTTGCGCGAAGAATATCTGCCACCGTGACGGATGCGGGATCTTTGGTGAAACGATACCCGCCTTTCACGCCCTCCCGCGCCTCGAGAATCTGCGCGCGCGTAAGATTGCTCACAATCTGCGCCGTAAACCGATACGGAAGACGATGTGCGGCAGCAAGCGTGCGAATCGACACAAATGCGTCCGGCCGCCGTGCCAGTGCGGTCACGACGAGAAGGGCGTAATCCGTTTTCCTTGAGAGGCCAAACATAAACTCCTACTAGGGCACAAGGAGTTTTACCGCAGCATGTCTTTTTCGTCAATCTACGCAAGAGTAACTCCTCACTGACCAGAAAGAAGGGACGCCCACGGAGAGAT
>CAZVRG010000066.1:0-2370 GCA_964630025.1 uncultured Candidatus Saccharibacteria bacterium | reverse complement strand
CGCCAACAGCTGCCGCAACCTTCGGGTCGCTGATGAGCGCGCCGACAACAGTCGCTCCAGTTGAGAGGTCTTCGACCTCCTGGTGAGTCAGATACACCTTGTATCCGAACCATCCCGTCTCGACTTTCGCATTCGTGGTCGGGGCCACGATGTCGTAGTCGATCATCTTCACCTTCGCCATAGCAGGGAACCTCTCATGCAAGGAGTCACAGAATCGCAGCGAGAACACCCCGATGCGCGTTCTGTATGAAGAGAACAGACCGTCTATTGTATACGCCGTCGCTTTTTCGTCAAGAGAAGGTATTAAGGAGATTTCTCTGCCGCGCGGCGCACTTTGGCGCGTTCGTTGGCAGTGAGAAGTTTCTTTCGGAGGCGCAGGCTCTTCGGCGTAATCTCCAAAAGCTCGTCATCTTCCAAGAAATCCAACGATTGCTCGAGACTCATGATGACGGGCGGCGTGAGGATAAGCGCTTGGTCGGATCCGGATGCGCGCATGTTCGAAAGGCGCTTTTCTTTCGTAATGTTCACTTCGATGTCTTCTTCCCGTGAGTTCAGGCCGATAATCATGCCTTCATAGACTTCTGTTTGCGGTCCGACGAACGTGATACCGCGGCCCTGCGCGATATTGAGGCCATAGGCGACGGCCTTTCCCTGTTCCGAGGTTATGAGCACGCCGTTGCGCATGCGCGGCAGCGCTGATCCCACCGCTTCATAGCGAAGGAATTGTGAACTCATGAGTCCGGTCCCCCGCGACAGCGTGAGCAGCTGACTGCGGAATCCGAGAAGTCCGCGCGTGGGAATGGTGAACATGATGCGGGCACTCCCGTCCGGATTTTCCGTTTGCGAAAGAAGCACGCCGCGGCGCTTCCCTACTTCGCCCATCACCGCGCCGCTAAATTGCTTTTCCACGTCAATCACGAGTTCTTCCACCGGTTCCATCTCTTGCCCGTCCACGCGCTTGGTGATAACGCGCGGTTTCCCGACTTGGAATTCAAATCCTTCGCGGCGCAGATTTTCCAGAAAGACGGCGAGATGCAGTTCTCCGCGGCCAGCGAGCACATGCTCATTGCCCCGGCGCTCTTCAAAGCGCAGCGAGACGTTCGTTTCCAATTCTTTCTTAATGCGATCGAGAAGCTGACGACTGGTCACAAATTGACCTTCGCGGCCCGCAAACGGAGACGTGTTGGACCCAATAGACATGGTGACCGTCGGCTCGGCAATCGCGATGGTGGGGAGCGCTTCCGGTGCACCGGCATCCGCAATGGTGTCCCCGATGCTCGCAGCGCCAATGCCGGTGAGCGCGACAATATCTCCCGCTTCGGCAGATGGGACTTCGACACGTTTGAGGCCTTGGCTGACGTAGACGCGATCAATACGCGCGTCTTCACGCCGGCCGTCTTTGGTGAGAAGCACCACAGAGCTTCCCGGCGTTGCATGACCGCGTGAGATACGACCAATGGCGTATTTCCCCTGATAATCATCCCAATCGAGTGTCGTCACGAGAAATTGGAAGGGTTTCGCAGCGTCCGCTGTAGGCGCAGGAACGTGCTGAAGAATTGCTTCAAAGAGGGGGGTGAGATCCGCGGTGGCAGCAGGGTCTGTTTGCATCTCCGTCCACGCCTTCCCCTCGCGGCCGATCGCGTAGTACACGGGAAAGTCAAGTTGGCTGTCGTGTGTTGCTACTTCCAGGAAAAGGTCGTGCGTTTCAGAAAGCACATGATCCACCCGAGCAGCCGGTTTATCGATTTTGTTGATGACCACAAGAACCTTCAGGCCGAGCTCAAGCGCCTTTTTCAAGACGAATTTCGTCTGCGGCATGGGGCCTTCCTGCGCGTCAATCACCAGCAGCGCGCCGTCGGCCATGTTCAGCGTGCGTTCCACTTCGCCACTGAAATCCGCGTGGCCCGGCGTATCGATAATGTTAATCTTCACGTCCTTATACGTGATCGCCGTATTTTTCGCGAGAATAGTGATGCCGCGTTCCCGTTCCTGCGCATTCGAGTCGAGGATGAGCGTTTGTCCCATTTCCGCTTCGTTCTCGCGGAAGGTTTTGGATTGCTTTAACAGACCATCCACGAGGGTGGTTTTTCCGTGGTCGACGTGCGCGATGATCGCAACGTTGCGGATGTTCATACCCCGTTAGAAACCTCGTGCGAAAAAGCGCACACGCCGCAGAGCGCTTTTTCGCGGAGAAACAGTGAAGGGAAGGGCTGATAACCCAGCAGAGATGTGTGACGGAGAAAAATGTGTAGCATACGGTTTCTAACGGGGCATAGGGAAAAGCGGTGCCGGCTCTTGGGAGGCGGAGGAAACTTTACGACATTCAGAATGATATGTCAACGATTGTGTTGCCGGGCTCTGTCGAAGTCG
>CAZVRG010000065.1:0-2588 GCA_964630025.1 uncultured Candidatus Saccharibacteria bacterium | reverse complement strand
TCGAAAGGCTATGAGGTCTCCTGGAACGATGGGATTGCTTCCAGGCAGAGCTTCCCGGAGTTCATCGCGGAGATCGAGGCGTCCCCACCGGACATGATGGCGATTGAATCGAAGACGCCCACCATCAAGGCGATGTGGCGGGCGATTGATGCGCTGAAGGAACGGTTCCCGAAGACGCAGTTCGTCCTCATGGGTGACCACGTGACCGCAATGCCGGAGGAGTCCCTCGTTCAGTCGAACGTGGATTATGTCATCACCGGTGGGGACTTCGACTTCCAACTCGAGGCGCTCGCCCGACACCTCGACACCGGCGATCCGCTGCCGAAGGGCGTGTATTACCGCGAGAGCGGGAACATTCTGAACACCGGAACGTTTGAAGCGAAGCAAAGTCTCGAAACACTCCCCATGATCGACCGGAAACTCACAAAGTGGTGGCTCTACGCGTACCGGAACGGGAATTTTAAATACTTGCCGGGATCATACACGTACGTTGGGCGTGACTGTTGGTGGAGACGGCCTGCCGGGAAAGACGAAGCAGGAAATCTCTTGAAAGGGGGCTGCACCTTCTGTTCTTGGACGAGCATCTGGCCGACATGGCGTACGCAGAGTGCTGCAAAACTCCTCGATGAGCTCGAGTACCTCGTCAGTCTTGGCATCCGTGAGAACTTCGACGACACCGGCACACTGCCGGTAGGCCCCTGGCTTCAGGAATTCTGCGAAGGCATGATACAGCGCGGCCTTCATAAGAAAATCACCTTTGGCTGCAACATGCGTGCAGGTGCGCTGACGAGAGAGCAATACCAACTCATGGGGCGCGCCAATTTCCGCTTCATTCTGTACGGTCTCGAGTCTGCAAATCAGAACACCCTCGACCGCATCAACAAAGGTACAACACCGAAACAGATGGAGGATGCGGCACGTTGGGCGTCGGAGGCCGGCTGCCACCCTCATGTCACATGTATGGTCGGGTATCCGTGGGAGACCTACGAGGAGGCAAAAGCGACCGTAGACTTCACGAAGTCGCTGTTCCAACGCGGGTACATTAAGACGCTTCAGGCCACCGTGGTGATCCCGTATCCGGGAACAGAACTGTTCCGCCAGTGCAAAGCAAACCATTGGTTGCTGACAGAGGACTGGGATGAATACGACATGCGTGAACCGGTGATGAAGTCCCCGATCACGCACGATCAGATTCTCTCGCTCACACAGGGCATCTATAAGTCCGCGCTCACGCCGAAGTTTGTTGCGAAGGAACTTGCGAGCATCCGGAGCTGGGACGATGTGAAGTACTACTGGCGCGCGGGACGCCAGTTTGCCGGACACCTCTTCGACTTCCAGTCGGAGAAAGGGAAGGTCGTCTCGCCGATCGATCGCCGTTCAATCGCACAGGCGTCGTGATACCATCAGTGATCCGCTGACTGAGAGCACGCCACACCTTTTTCGTGCTTTCACCGGGCCAGAACGGAATGCACACTGATGATGTGATACTTGAAAACGCGGAGTTGCTACGACGGTTTCCGAAGCGTCGTCCTTCACTCCCAGACAGCTACGCACACGTATACACAGCGCTGCGGGACTCTGATCGGCCTGTTCGATTTTTCGTACCGCTGCAACTTGAACGATGGCTGCACACGCAAGCAGCACGGGAAAAACACAGTTTCCCCCTGCTCGAGCTTGGTGCGGGCGCGCTTAATCATGTGCCGTATGAGGAGGCACACGGTGACTATGACATCGTCGAGCCTTTCACCGCACTGTATCGAGAACGCCGTGAACGCTCACGCGTGCGGAGAATCTTTTCCGACATCTCAGACATTCCTATTGAGGCACAATACCAACGCATTATTTCTATTGCGGTTCTGGAGCACGTGCTCGACTTGCCAACAATGATTGCGCGGTGCGCGCTTCTCGTCCGAGACAGGGGGGTTTTCTGCGCGGGCATTCCATCCGAGGGAGAGTTCCTGTGGCATTTGGCCTCACGATTCGGCACCGGTATAGTATTTCGATGGCGATTTGGCGTGTCCTATACGCCGTTTATCCGCCGTGAGCATATCAATACCGCTGATGAAATCGTGCGCGCCGTCAAGATCTTTTTCGCCGACGTTCACCTGCGACGGTTTCCTTTCTCTCTTCACCATCTCAGTCTGTACACCATGATTACCGCACGAAAACCGCAACGAGAGATCGCGACCGCGTATCTTCATCGTGTTCCGTAAAGACATGTCTTGAGAGATATGCTGTACGTTCCTCCTTCATTGTTTCGCTTCCTTGATCGTGTCTTCGGGCGTGATACCAAATTCTCGCGTGACTTAGAACGCGTGACGCGCCAACACGTGGGAAAGCGCCCACACCAGACAATTCTTGATGTTGGTTGCGGAGAAGGACGACACACCGTATTCTTTTCCGGAGAGGGAAACGCCGTGCACGGTCTCGACGTCGGCGATTATCGCCTACCCCAATTTTCTTCCTTCCACTTTCGCCTCTACGACGGCGTGACGTTTCCCTACCCAGACAATATGTTTGATTGTGTGGCCTCTTTTGATGTTTTGGAACACGTGGAAGACGATACGCGTATGGTGCAGGAAATGCGG
>CAZVRG010000064.1:0-2742 GCA_964630025.1 uncultured Candidatus Saccharibacteria bacterium | reverse complement strand
GGGCGAGGTTGGTGAGGATCGTCACATATTGAACATTACGAAACGCCGCCATCAGGAATACGTGGTCGAGCAACCACTGGTTTACTGACCCGAAAGGAGGATGCACTCCCTTGAACAGAAACAGGCTGACAAGTGCTATAGCGCTCCAGAAGATCACTTGCCGACGGTGGCGTGTGAATACCAGTGCCGACAGCGTCAGGGCAAAGAGCACCACATGGCCCGCTGTCCACCACGGCACCAGCCCTTTCGGAATTGCTTCAATGAAGTACCGCGTACCGGCGCCGTCGAGGGTAAAAGCGCTCACGAGACCAGGACTCGCCAAACGGGCCGAAGAAAATTCGACGGTCTGCCGGACGTAGCTTCGCGTCTCCCGCATATTCAGCAGTACCGGAAAAACGGCATGTGCCTGAAGGAGTGCCGCGAGCAGCATCACTGCGCCCGCCCTTTTCACCGTGCGCCATACCCGCTCGCGTGCACCCCCCGGTCCACCGATGGCGATGCCGAGCAACAGCGGCACAAGAATAAACAAACTCGCAACCTGCACGCTGTCTTTCAGCGGGGCGAACAGGAGCGCGCTCAAGAACACCCAGAGCAGCGGCCGCGGTGCTGACAATGCACGTCCGAACGTGACAACGAGAAAAGGGAGGAGCGCATAGCTGATAAGGAAATCCTCATAGCCGCTCACGACAACGTTAAACAGCAGCGGCGAGAACATATACACAAGACTCCCGAAAAATGCCGGTGGTCCGCGTCTGACGATGGAGGTAATCAGGATGTTTGCGCTCAATCCCGCGAAGGCCATTGCGAAGAGCGGTACCAGTTTCGTGAGGGTGGAGGCACTGATGTTGAATAGCAGTGCGGTCGCATTCAGCAGAAGCCACAGAGGGCGATAGTCACTCCGAATGACTGCTGCTCCCAGTCCCTCCTCCGACCAGGCGGTGAGCGCATAACGGACATCCGACGCCGTCTCGCCGGGCAGCGGCATGTGCCACCAGTCATTCCGAAGGCCAATCGCTCCTGGCGCAAACAGCACCCCGCGGAGTGCGAGTGCGGCGAACGCGAGGTACACAAAAAATAGCCGCCACCGTGATCGGTGCCCCAAACGGATCACCTGTCCAGCAAACCAACGCGCTTGGAATGCAGTCCAGACAGTCATGTGCCGTAGCGTACCACCCGCACCCGCGGTTCCAAAACCGATCGTGGGCCTTCGCGGATGCTATCTGCTGGCCGGTGTCGCTCGTGGAGTCTCTTGCGTTTCTTCCTCGACGGGAGCCGCAACCGGTGCCTGTTCCTGCACGAAGACAAAGCGATACACACTGATATGCGGGTTGCTGCTGCGCACCATCAGGGAGTGCGTCCCGTCCTCCCGCAGCGAGAGGGGTTCGCTCACAAACCAATTGTGATCATCGTCCGTCGGCGTGAGCGACAGGGGTGTTTCATCCACCAGGATCTCTGGCGGCGCGGACTGCGCGTTGCGACCGAGAATCTCAAACACGAGATCGCCACCGGGTGCGTACACTTCCCGGTTCACGAACAGTTCGCCGTCCGGGTAGAAGTCGTCAGTGCCCTCAAAACTCCTCGTGACATGCGCCAGCGCCCAACCGATGGTATCGGACGCCGAGGTGAACTCCACCGCAAACGTTGTATTCCCCGTGAGATCCACTTCAAAGGGCAGGGTGACAAAGCGCCATGCATCGTTCAGTCCCGCCTCCGCCGGTGACACCTGCACCTGCGTTTGTTTTCCGCCTGTGACCGATGAGAATGAAGCGATGAGCGGCGCGTCTGGCGCCGACGTCGCCGGCATATTATTCGGCAAAGAGCGTGCCTCGAGTTTGACGCGAATGCCCGCGAGTTTTGTTACCCGCTCACTGACGCGAAACGTTTGGCCAACTGTCCGGCCAGTGCCGACAAGGGCCAGGTAGTCACTTTTCTTCTGTGCAGCATCCGCAAAGGGGCTGTCCGTCATCTGCACGGCCAATCGGTACTGCCCGTCTTTTGGCGCCGTAAAAGAAATCTCGCGCTCCACCGGCTGGTCCGGCGTCGCTCGCAGCAACGGCGGCGCGCTCATATCGGCTGCGTGCCGCTTTGCCAACGCGAGCGTGCCCGTGAACCGCACGAAATCCTCACTCGCAATCTCTGTGCGCTCCTCGGTCTGCGCTGGCGGTGGCGCTCCACGTCTGAAGAGGAACGCGCTTTCAACCACAAGCAGTCCCAGGGCCAGCACCACGAGGAGCTGCCGTGTTCGCCGCACTCGTGACGGAAGGAATTCTTCGATCACCCCAAAGAGCACGCCAAGACCGAGAAACACAAACGCGACTATTCCGGCAATCTGCTGTGCTCTCCCAAGCCTGAAAAACACAAATAGCGACGCGAGCAATAAACTCACGCCGGCGACCGTGAACGGCCACACACGTTGCGTGAAAAGCCCCCGCAGAAAAGATCGTGAGGTGTCCATTATGCTGTCACAGGAAGACGGGTTCTCCAGCGTATCTGGCCACGCCGATAGAGCCATCGGACGCCCTGCCAAAAGAACAGGGCAGTACTGCTTAGCGCAACGATCCCGGTGATATACAACCCAATGCGGTAGGCACGCTGTGGCGTGTATTGAACAAGAAGGGTATGCGGCTTTGTTTCGTCAATCAACCATCCGTTTGCGTATCCGTTCATCGCGACGTGGGATGTTCTCGGCACCACGGACGTTTTCCCGTCATCCGTCTTTACCGTTATGTTCCAGAGTGGATC
>CAZVRG010000063.1:2427-2775 GCA_964630025.1 uncultured Candidatus Saccharibacteria bacterium | reverse complement strand
GCTTATATACGAAAAGCGCTTGCTTCAAACTAACCTATGAGGTTTACATCTTTCGCCACACGCCCTGCGCATTACCGCCATATTCTCCATTCTTTCACGCCTCGAAGAACCCAAAATGGCCGGCCTGACGCTCATTAAAAAGTTGAAGCTATACGACGGCGAAGACGTTGAAGGCTTCCGTCAAAAGGATCTCAAGCTGATCCATGAGCAGACGGAACGCGAGGGGATGGACGGTATTTCGCCGCGCTTCATCATCAACCGCGTCTCGTCCTCACTGATCAAGCCGGACACGCGCTGTATTAACCCCATTGATATCCTACGGGCTATCAAGGATGGGGTTGACAGTCA
>CAZVRG010000063.1:2119-2417 GCA_964630025.1 uncultured Candidatus Saccharibacteria bacterium | reverse complement strand
ATGTCGAGGCATACCTTGACCAGACAAAGCTTATTGATGAGATTACCGGCGAAGAAGTACCACCGAATGAAAAACTGATGCGCTCACTGGAAGAGAAAGTTCAAGTGCCTGAGCACGGCAAGGAGAGTTTCCGCAATGAGATATTCCGCAAAGTAGCCATGGCGAATCGCCGTGGTGAAAAGTTTGATTATACGACCCATGACAAACTCAAAGCCGCTATTGAGAAGCAGCTGTTTGAGGAGCGGCGGGACACGATCAAACTGACGATCTCGTCACGCAGCCCGGATACCGAGCAGGT
>CAZVRG010000063.1:0-2109 GCA_964630025.1 uncultured Candidatus Saccharibacteria bacterium | reverse complement strand
ATGAAGTGGTGGAAACACTCGTTGCTCGAGAGGGTTATTGTTCCGAGTGCGCGAATGAGCTCTTGAAGTACGTGAGCAGCTTGCTCGCGCGGGAGAAGTAAATGTCCACCATGCGACCTGAAGCGGAAAGTGCTTCAGGTCGCCGGAAGGAAAACAGCATGTTTGAAAAACGTGTTGCCGAACTAGAAGCCCTTGCGAAGCAGCAAGGGCTTGATTTTTCCCCCACTGCATTTGAGGTGGTGCCGCAGGACATCATGACTGAAGTAGCGGCTTATGGCTTGCCGACACGGGCGCGGCACTGGTCCTATGGCAAAGTCTACCAGCACCAGCATCTCTACGGTACCATGGGGCTGTCAAAAATCTATGAGATCGTGCTGAACAGCGATCCAGGTTTGGCATTCTTATTGGATACAAATCCGGAAATCGCGAACCTCTTGGTTGCGGCGCATGTCTTTGGCCACGTTGATTTTTTTAAGAACAACGTGCTGTTCGAAGACACGAACAGGAACATGGTGAACGATGCGGTGGCGCACGCGCTCCGTATTGACCGCTACATCGAGCGCTACGGACTGGAGACGGTTGAGCACCTCATGGACATTGGTTTTGCGCTCGATCGGCATATAGACCCGCACAAGGGAGTGACGCGGCAGCCCTATCCCGCACGCCAGATTGTCGAAAAAGAGCGCGCCGTTCAGCCGTACGAGGATCTTTTCGGCCCGCCGGAGCGGGTGGTGAACTATGTGATTGAAGGAGAGAGAATTCCGCCGCACCCGGAACACGATCTCCTGTGGTTTCTCGTAACCTACGGCAAGCTTGAGGACTGGCAGAAGGATGTGCTCCAAATCATCCGTGAGGAGTCGTACTACTTCTACCCGCAGTTTCTCACGAAGATCCTGAACGAAGGGTGGGCTTCCTACTGGCACGCGGAGCTTTTTCATCTCTACAAAGGCGTGTCGCCCGGCGAGATGATTGAGTTCGCCCGGCTTCATGGGGGCGTGGTGAATCCCGGTGGGCGTTACTCGTTGAATCCCTACTTTCTCGGCTACAGTATCCTCGTGGATATTGAGAAGCGCTGGGATGAAATGCGAGAAGAATGGGACAAAAATGTCCGGGAAGGGAAACCGGAGAAGAATGAAGGAAAGTCGCGGCCAATGAGCGGACGGGACATGATTTTTAAGGTTCGCCGGAGCGAGGACGACATTTCGTTCTTAAGGAATTACCTCACTATCGATCTCGTGGAGAAGCTCGGACTTTTTTCGTATGGGAGCAACTGTACGCATCCGCCAGCGCAAAAATGCCTCCAGTGCGAGAATATCGTGATCACGAGCCGCGAGCGGGATGTAGTGGTCGAATCGCTCATTGCGCCGCGGTATAATTATGGCGCGCCGCGGATCGTGATCCGCGACGTGGTCAATAACGCCCTTTGTCTGGAGCACCTGGATCGCAACACCACCTTCCTTGAACGCCGTTTCGCCACCCAGACACTCGCCTACATAGCCGAGCTGTGGAAACACTCGGTTGTCCTGCTCACCACCGGCGAGCACGGCGAGGAGACGAGTCTCACTGCAAGGCCGACATAGGTTTTCGGCTTCTTTGTACCTTAAATGGGGTATTGTGCCACACGCGCAATACCCCATTCTTTTTAGATGTGTTATGATGATAAACAGTTATGGACGAGGGAAGTGAAGAAAAAAAACATCATCGTTCTTTTATAAAGTATGCTGATGATGACAAATACCCGGTCAGCACCCTTGCGCTTATGCGTTTGCCGCCTCTCGTGATCGGTCTTTTTTTTGGCATTGGTCTTTCGTTCGTCACCTCTCGCTTTGAGGAAGTACTCTCCGAGCATGTCGAACTCGCGTATTTCATTCCCCTAATTGTGTATATGGCAGATGCCATCGGTACCCAAACACAGAGCATCTATGTGCGCGATCTGAAATCCGGCCATGCTCGTTTCAGAAACTACCTTCTGAAAGAAATTCCTCTGGGGGTTATATTCGGCTTGATCTTCGGCGGGGCATCCTGGTTGATCATATCGCTCTGGATTGACGCTCCCGAGGTCGCGCGAACCGTGGGGCTTGCGATGTTCGTGACAACCGCCACCGCACC
>CAZVRG010000062.1:0-2851 GCA_964630025.1 uncultured Candidatus Saccharibacteria bacterium | reverse complement strand
AAGGTGTTCGTTCATACCCTTGGTGGCCAGTATACCCCCGCGTTATGCTGCGGCTACGAGGACACATAAAGAATTGTCAGGCTCACAGCATGATGTTAACGTACGATATAGAAAAACATGCTGAAAGCCTTGCGAAGTAAGTACCCACGATCACTTTTGATCGGTACTCTTACCTTGCTTGTCCTTTTGTTTATTGGGGGGATCTTATGGGTTAAAAACTCAGGTTTAATTATCGCTAAACTTCTAGATACTCATCAGGAAAATTTTTCAGATATACGTTTACAACAACCATCTGCGTCCACCGGTAAAGAGTTGCCGGGAGAAACAATACTTATGGAGACTCAGCGCATACCAGTTGGGATCGAATTTGATCCCGTACATGAGCGCGTGGCAGTTTGGCGCTTAAGTAACGGAGCTGGGGGAATACCAAAATACTCCATTTTTCTTGGATCGCAAGGGATAGCAGAGAGAGAGTTGAATCGCAGTGGAACTGACCTTGTTGGACGAGGATTCTTCGACTTCCAAGGTCGTTTCATATACGAACTTGCGCCCGATGGACAACGCTGTTCCCAGACAATCAACATTGACGGCCAAGAGGTCGGCAAAGGATACGGTCTTAGAATGAGCCCTAATAAGCGGCACTTCGCATATTATGTCTGTGAAGGGTTATATAAATGGTTTGTCGTTGTAGACGGCCAAGCATCTTCAAAAAAATACTCCTTTTCCGGCGGATGGTCTGACATTGTCTTTAGCCCAGATGGCACGAAACATGCTTACACTGCTAAAAGCAGCAAGGGATGGTTTCTTGTCATCAATGAGACAGAAGGGCCTGCTTACTCAATGATTTCCGGTGGCCCACCGGTGTTCAGTGAAGATGGCCAGCTTCTCGCGTACGTCGCGAGTGACCACTCTAGTTCGGCCTTCGCTGTCGTACGAAATTTAAAAACAGGGGAGGAACGACGCTATAAAAACTTGCCGCTCGTCCCATACTATCCCTCCGGCTTGGCATTTACTGGAACTGACGGAGATGCCATTGCATTCATTGCACAAGTAGGCGATCGCCGACTCCTCACCATCAATGGTAAAGTGACCTCTGATCTGCCCTATAAAGCCGATGAAGATGAAGCGGCGACATTCCGCTTACTCGCTATCAGCAAGGACGGAAAGAGATTCGCGTACAATAAGAGCGGATTCCACTACTCCCGTGACGTGGTAAATAATCAAGAACTTTCAGAAAGTGAACAATTTGTGGCATTTAGTCCAGACGGATTATCATTCGCAACGATTCGCCAACGAGGAAAGCAGAAAGCCCTCGCCATAAATGGTTCTGAGGGCCGCGTGTACGATGAAATCTTCCCTAACACCGTGACTTTTGGTTCTGATGGACGCCAAGTCAACTATATCGCAATAGACAGAGACAGAATCTTGCGAGTATGGCAAGACGGCAATACCACTGAATGAGCTAGGAAAGAACGGTCCGCTCTGAGTTTTTCACCCCAAGTTGTGCGTACACTAGTCACTATAGAGGTTTAACCTCTATAGTGGAGTGCCCTCGCAACGACGAGAATGAATTTTTGTGTTTACAACGTAGCCCGCGACGGCACCCGCAATCCTGTCTGCGCGTGCACGGGACGTAGAAGCACCTGAATAATCAATGCGAGCGTTGACACCGTTTCTTCCGACACTTTCAGTCGCGGAGATGGCACCGGATTCCGCAGAAGAAGACGCAGCAGCTTTACGGCATTTGTCAGCTCGGGCGACGCCTCGCGTGCTGGTGCGCAGGCGGAGCAGAAAAACGCTAAGGCGCGCGTATCAAATCCGAACGCCCCGGCACGCAACGGACGCCGACAACGCGCACACGTCATGGTATCGGGCAACGCGCCGAGATGACGGAGAAAGTGCAGATTCATCGAAAGCACAAAGAGCGGCGTCACTTGAACATCCGGACGATCCAGCGCTCGCAGTAATGCAAGCGCGGCATCGTAGAATCGCGCGTCAGGAAGCCGTTCCGGTGTTCCTTCCCGCAACAGCCGCAAGATGTGATATGCCGGCCGAAGACGGTCGAGATGTTCTCGCAGTCGCGGGAACGCGCGGAGCACGCGGGTATCGCGAATGCTGTCGCCACGAGGCGACGCCGAAACGACAATTTCACTTTCCATCAGCGGCTCCAGATGCCCTGCGCGCTTCGAAGGAAAGCGCCGAATCCCCGCCGCAAGCAACCGCAGTCTTCCCTCGTCGCGGGAGAACACGTCCACAATGCGGTCTTTTTCGCGGACGGAAGTGCGATGGAGAACAAGAGCCTTCAATCGGCGTATACGAGGAATCATGGAGACACGTTGTCCTGTAGACTACACTTCCCGGATGCGATCCTCACGCCCGTACAGACGCTATCATACACGATAGCACTTTTACGCTTCATGCGTGGCGGCGCACGCCCACCCACACGGAGCCGCCGTCCATATCCAGCGTTTCTTCGGCAGTCACTGTGGTACGACCAAACCGCAGATCCGTGCTCTTTGTTTCTTCCTTCAGCATTGATACAAGTCGCTCGACCGCATCGCGCACATCGGTATTTTCCGTATCAAGATGCACGACGATCTGTTCATCAAAGCGACAGCCGGCGTTTTTCCGGATGCCTTGGATGTGGCGGATAAGATCACGAACGATTCCTTCCTGACGAAGTTCGAGTGTGAGTTCTGTGTTGAGACCGAGTTTGCCGCCGGGAATGTCGAC
This sequence comes from uncultured Candidatus Saccharibacteria bacterium, assembly GCA_964630025.1. Taxonomy (GTDB): domain Bacteria; phylum Patescibacteriota; class Andersenbacteria; order UBA10190; family CAIZMI01; genus VMFP01. Next base: position 118 of record CAZVRG010000062.1, on the reverse strand, counting down.
CCGCACGTATCCGCTGTCATTCTGAGCCGAAGGCGAAGAATCTCGAGATCCTTCGGGCCTCGCCCTCAGGATGACATCCTTTACGTTTAGCTCCTCGCGAAGTAACGCAAATCCTTCT
>CAZVRG010000061.1:0-2920 GCA_964630025.1 uncultured Candidatus Saccharibacteria bacterium | reverse complement strand
CGATCTTCCACCCAGAGTCGCGACGAGCGGGTGAGATCTTCGCCGTAGAATGACTTGTCCAGTTTCATCCAGCGACAGAGTTTTCCCGGCCCATTTGCAACAGCTGACGATTCACCATCCACTTCCAGTGCCCGAATCAGTACGCACTCCGGTTCCTCTTTGCCTGCCGTGGTGATGTTAAGTTGCCAGTACATGCCGTACACGAGATAGATGTACACAGAACCGCCCTGCTCGTATTTAATGCGCGTACGATCGGTCCTTCTGCCGCCGAAGCTGTGCGCAGCACGGTCCTGCGGGCCGATATAGGCTTCCGTCTCGACAATCTTTCCTCTGCGCGTTCTGCCACCCTGTACATGGACAAGGTATTTCCCGAGCAGATCGCGCGCGACCACAAGCGTGGGGCGTGTATAAAAGGATCGCGGGAGACGGCGGGACATCTCGACATCGTACGTCCTGTCCGGTACTCTTTGAACCCAACGAGATCAGTTCCTCAAGCCAACGCCCGAGCGCGCGTAGCTCAGTGGTAGAGTGCTTCCTTGACATGGAAGAGGTCGAAGGTTCGATCCCTTCCGCGCGCACCAAAGAAAATGCCTCGTCGTTTCTTGACGAGGCATCGGTGCTAGGAAGCGGAAGTCGTGGGAGGTGCAGGCGGACGTGCCGGCGGAGTTTCGTGCGGCGTGTGATACGCCACAAGAATCGCGCAGGCGAAGATGCCAACAATGCCGACCCATAACCAAGTACTACCGAGACTTTCGTGGCGCGTCTGCCAAACGCCGTACAGCGCGGATACCGTCACGGCACCACCGAAGACGATGGCCATTACCACGTGCGGAATGCGATTCCCGCCCTCGAACATGGCCCACGTAAGCGCCAGCGCCCCGAGCGCACCGAGCGATCCGGCGACAAACCCCCACACACCGCCTTTCCCAGTGAAGTGGAAGGAGTCGCCCTTCACCCACATGCCGATCAATCCGCCGACAATCGCCAAGACAAGGTAAGCGACACCGACTGCCACATACGGCTTAAACGGACTGCCGAAGGCGGTACGGGACTGCGCGAGCGCCGGCCCATAGCACCCCCAGAAAAGCGCCACGAGCAATGCTGGTACAAGGATGGAAAATTTCACGGGGCACCTCTGCTGTTACAAGGAGCGCCAAAGAACAAGAACGCGAAAAACAACCGATGCGCCACCCTAGCTCGCAGCCACCCTTCATGTCAAGATTGAGCCGCAATGCTCCCCATTCGTGACCACGAACGGTCTGAACGGTTTCCGTTCGTCACAATCGGCATCATCGCGCTGAATGCGTGGGTGTTTTTCCAGGAGCTCACTGCACCCAGCCTCGAGCGGTTTATTGAGCAATGGGCGCTGATACCGGCGCTCGTGGATTTCAGCAATCTCTCGTCGCTTCTTCCGTTTCTTACCTCCCAATTTTTGCACGCGGGCATCGCACACATTCTCTTTAACATGTGGTACCTCTGGATTTTCGGCGACAACGTGGAAAGCCACCTTGGTCATATCCGCTTCCTGCTTTTTTATCTCGCTGCAGGCGTCGTGGCCGGTCTTGTACAGTTCTTCTTTCTCGTCGGTTCGCCAATCCCCATGTTGGGCGCATCGGGTGCGGTTGCGGGCGTGCTCGGTGCGTACTGGGTACTTTTCCCCCGACATCGCGTGGATACACTCGTTCCTGGCTTCTTTACCACGGCGACCCTGCCCGCCAGCATCGTGTTGCTCTTTTGGTTCATCGGACAACTGTTTAGCGGCATCGGCTCGCTCGGCGTGGGAAGTGCCGCCACGGGCGGGGTCGCGTGGTGGGCGCACATCGGCGGATTCGTATTTGGATGGCTGACCGCGCAGCTGGCGCGGAGAACACTGCGCCACGACCACCCGCCCCACGCGCACAGCGCGGAGAATATCGACATATGGAAGTGACTTCATCGTCTGCACAAGAGCAGCAACTGACCGTGTCATCAGATGCAGAAGGCATGCGTCTCGACGTCTTCCTTCTGGAGCAGCTGAAGGGAGAACAGACACGAGGCGATATTCAGCGATCTATCCGAAACGGGTTTGTCGCCATATCCAATAAACGCATCGTGAAGCCAAGCACCACGGTGCGGGAAGGACAGGTCATCATGGTGAAGGCGGCAATCGGCAACCGGCAATCGGCAACCGGAGTTCGAATGCCGAATACCGAATCCCGAGTACCAAATCTGAAGATTCTCCACGAAGACCCATCTCTCATTGTGATCGACAAACCGGCGGGCGTTCCCGTGCACGAAGGAGTGCGACGCGAGCCGACACTTGCTGACGCACTCGTGGAACGCTATCCCGGATTGCGCGACGTTGGAGAAGATCCAAAACGTCCGGGTATCGTGCACCGTCTCGATAAAGAAACGTCGGGTGTCTTACTGATCGCCCGCACACAGGAAATGTATGAGCACCTGAAGGAAGAATTTCAGCAGCGCCGCGTCCGGAAAGAATATCTGGCGCTTGTGCACGGTGTCGTGACGGAGAGTCACGGCAGCGTGAAGCTGCCGATCACGCGATCCAAGCGCAATCCGCTCCGCCGCACCATCGCAAAGCACGGAGAAGGCAAAGATGCGGAAACAGAATTCCGCGTGCTCGAACGATTCCGAGAACACACACTACTCGTGGTCTATCCGCGTACCGGCCGTATGCACCAAATCCGTGTGCATCTTGCGCATCTCGGATTTCCGGTTGCGGGAGATCCGCTGTATGGCAGAAAGTCTCGGTACCGCACGCCGCCGGGTCTCGGCCGCCAGTTTCTGCATGCGCATGCCATTTCGGTGAAACTTCCTTCAGGGAAGCTTCGAACATTCGCTAGCCCACTTGCGGAGGACCTTGCTGCTTCCCTGGGAAAACTCCGCAATGTTGCCCCACCGGTTCACCCACAAAAATGAA
>CAZVRG010000060.1:2515-3096 GCA_964630025.1 uncultured Candidatus Saccharibacteria bacterium | reverse complement strand
CGAAACATCGCGTCATACCGGCGCACAATGTCATGCCAGTCATACGGCTGCACAATGCGCCGGCTTTCGCTTCCCATCCGGCGGCGCAGTGCCGGATCGCGGATGAGCCACGCAAGTGACTGTGCCAGTTTTTCCGTGTCGCCCACCGGCACAAGAAATCCGTTCTTCCCCTCATGAACAATTTCCTGATTTCCGGCGACATCGGTTGTGACAATCGGGAGCCCGCATGCCATGGCTTCGAGCGTCGCGCAGGGCATACCCTCGCTTTCCGATGTGAGGACAAACACATCTGCACCCTGGTAGGAACGCTGGAGTTCCGCATAGGGAACCGTCCCGACATACTTCAGTAACTGACTGACATGGAGCTTCGTCGCAAGATCGTCCAGATAGGTGCGCATTGCGCCACTCCCGACAACTTCAATTTCAAACGGCACATCGGTGAGCTCGCGAATGCGCGGCAGCGCGCGTACCACGTATTGAAATCCTTTTCGCGGAATAAGACGCCCAATAAAGAGAATCTTCACGACCGGATTTGGCGGCCGCTCTGTGGGGACAAACCGCACAAGCTCAACACCGTTCGG
>CAZVRG010000060.1:0-2505 GCA_964630025.1 uncultured Candidatus Saccharibacteria bacterium | reverse complement strand
CGTTCGGCACGAGGCGAAAGTCATACGTTGGATCAAGCGCGCGGCCGAGTTTCAGGAGCCCATCAGAGCACACCGTTGATACGGCTGCGCCGCGCCACACCCATTGTGTCAATCCGCGGATGAAGGGATAAATGTTCTTGTACCGTGTCGGATTCGCTCCGGGCATGTCGGAGCCGCCGAAATAGAGCACGTACGGAACGCCGTACACAAGACGCAGGATACGAGCGACAAATCCTCCCGGAAGTGCAAAATATGCATGGATCAGGTCCGGCTTTTCCCGCGGGACATACCACAAGCAATGCACCAGTGCGCTCATTCCCCAGATAACCAGCTCCCACATCGAGCAAAAATCTTTGTACCGTCGAATTGCCGGCACGCGAATGATATGCGCGTGGCCCAGGCGCTCGTGACGCGGGAGGTCGCGAAAACTACTCGTGATCACGGTCACATCGTGTCCGTGTTCCTCGGTCAGATACCGAACGGCGTACTGCAGCACGCTGGAACCGCCGCCCCCAATCGGCGGGAATTCATTTGTGATGAGCAACAACTTCATACTGCTGATGCGGGGCCATCAAATCCCTCGCGCGCAGTGATGCTATACACCTTTTTTGTCGCATAATAATTTTTCGCGACGATGTCGGCGAGCACGCCGGTCATAACGAATTGCATGCCGATGATCACAAGCAGCACGGCGAGCAGCGGCGTGCTCCGTCCCTGCAGTGCAATGGTCTGGAGTGCCCATAACACGCCGAGAATCCCGCCAAGAAGCAACCCCGCACCGACGAGCGCAGCGCCAATAGCGCCAAAGAAGTGCATCGGTCGCGCAGAGTATTGCACCCAGTATTTCACGATAATCAGATCAAGAAACCCCTTCAGTTTTTTGCGAATGGAGTATTTGGTTTCTCCATGCTGGCGTGGGTGATGCCGGACGACGATCTCTCCAACCCGGAACCCCTTCCACGAGAGAAGCGCAGTGATATAGCGGTGCATTTCTCCATACAGTTCAAGGTCCTGCACCGCTTCGCGGCGGTACACTTTCAAACTGCAGCCATGATCGTGAATTTTTTCTCCCGTCATCCAGCGATGTATCCAATTGCCGATGCGGCTTCCAAGCTTGAGCACGCCATCGTCCTTGCGATCTTTCCGCCAACCGGAGATGACGTCATAGTTCTCGCGAAGCAATTTCTCCACCATGGCAGGAATATCCGCAGGATCATTCTGAAGATCGGCGTCCAGGCACACGATAATGTCTCCACGCGCGTGATCGAATCCCGCCGCCCATCCGGCTGTTTGGCCGAAGTTTCTGCGGAAGCGAACGATGTTCACCCGCGTGTCGTTGCGTCGTTCCTGCTGCATGGCGGCATAGGTTGTGTCCGTTGAACCATCGTCAATATAAATCAGCTCCCAGGAACCTACGGTGTCCATCGCGGCACGGACCGCTGCCGTCAACGGCGCGATGTTTTCCTCCTCATTACGGGCAGGGATAACGACGGAGAACGTCATTCCCTGCGCTGGGTGGGAGTTCATGAACGTAGGAGATCGTAGTGAAATTGCGGCGATTTGGCAACTCCCGGCACGCGGGTACGCTCGGGGCATGTTTGCGGCGTACGCTCAGGCTCGATACGCAGCGTATCTCGCCTCGCGCTGCACGCCCCCTCGCATGCGTGCTCGGGGGTCGTGAAGCCACCGCAAACACGCCCGCTCGCCCCCCCGCGTGCGCGGCTACTCTCTGGCGGGTAAGCGGTTACATTGCGAAATCATGAAGAGGCGGCTGGCGCCGGTGTCTCTCGAGATCGCCACTCACCCCCGCCCATCCCGGGTTCCCACGCGAACGGGCATGTTCGCGTGGGTGGGAGCGTGCAGTGCTCTGGCCTATGCCCTATGACCTCTGGCCTCACACAAATATCCGTATGACCAGCCAGATGCCGACACCAAGCAGGAGTAAGATAAGTTCCCCAACCAGAATCGAATACGGAATATATTCCTTGGGTACTTGTAGTTTCATGCTGCCAAGTGTTGAATCTTCGTAATAATATCACTGGTCGCAAGCCCGGGGCGTCGCTTGCACGCATATCCAGTGACGCCATATCGCTGCAGAACCGGATACTCAACCCATTGCTCTGGAGAACCATATTCAGACCCGTTCACATGCACATGCGGGCGGATTGCCTCAATTATCACCGCGGCGGCTTCGGGAGCATCAATCAGTGTGACATAATCTACGCATACCAAGGCGGCAAGCATGCGCGCACGGTGCTCTTGCGCGATAATCGGTCGGTGTGACCCTTTGTACTGTCGCACCGATGCATCGGAGTTCATGCCAACAAACAGGATGTCGCCCTGCGCTTTCGCTTCTTCGAGAATTGTCAGATGCCCGGCGTGGAGCAGATCAAACGATCCGTTGATCGTAACGAGTTTTTTCCCGGCCGCGCGTAACTCCGCCGCACGCGCCGACGCGTTCTCAAGCGGGAGAATGTTCTCCGTGGTGTTCGTCATTTCTTCACG
>CAZVRG010000059.1:0-3302 GCA_964630025.1 uncultured Candidatus Saccharibacteria bacterium | reverse complement strand
AGCTTTGCTCGGGCATTGCGAAACCTCCGTTTGTAAAGGTGCAGAACTCATTGCCAAGATTATCCCAGCAATGCCGGCTACCTTAGCATGAAACAGATCTAGCGTCAAGCGTCGTCGGCAAACGATTGAATGTATATGGGCGGCACTTTGCGCGCCCACGATCTGGCTCTCAAAAAGCCGTATAGTTTTGTCTTGGTGGAATTATACAACTCTGCTCGAACATTTTTTGAACGAAACTGATGGCGCGCTTCGCGCGCCATACCTTTCCGCGCTTCGCGCCGCCGAATCGGTCGGGCAAAATCGGAAAGTTTGGTATTGGTGCCGGGAGAGGGACTTGAACCCTCAAGGTCTTGCGACCAGCGGCTTTTGAGGCCGCAGCGTTTGCCATTTCGCCATCCCGGCATCATTCTCAGCGATGCGTTTTCCGAATGAGCAACAAAGTATAGAATACGGTCATGGAAGAGACAAGTACAGGGAACAGAGAACAGGGGACAGGGGACAGGATACTGCCGACGGCGGCTACTTTGCCGGCTCCGCAATTCGTTGTAGAGATTCCCGTCAGTCGCATCGAGCGGAATCCGAAACAACCGCGCATCGAGTTTTCGGAAGCGGAAATAGAAGAGCTTGCCAATTCCATCCGCGAGCATGGCGTATTACAGCCGCTGCTCGTGGTTCGCAAACCATTGGAGCCGGGACAGCCAGAGAAATTCGAAATCATCGCCGGGGAACGGCGCTGGCGCGCATCGCAGCGCGCGGGTCTCGCAACCGTACCCTGTATTATCCGCGATGATCTTTCCGAGCGAGAACGACTGGAAATTGCACTTGTCGAGAACCTGCAGCGTAAAGATCTCAATGCCATTGAAGAAGGGATGGCATACCGTCGCTTGCATACGGAATTTGGTCTCACACACGGAGAGATTGCCACGCGCGTCGGAAAGTCTCGCCCGGCAGTGAGTAATACGCTGCGGCTTCTGGAATTGCCGGAGCAGATGCAGTCTGGGCTTGCAAAGGGAGAAATTAACTACGGACAGGCACGCGCCCTGCTCTCCGTCCTTGATCCGCTGCAGCGACAGGCAATCTTCGAAAAAATGCAGAAGGGCGAGATTTCTGCGCGGGTATTGGAACGGATGCAGCGCGGGAGAAAGCCGCGTCGCGCCCGCAAGGAAGGCGATCCAGAAGTATTGAGTTTCGAGCGCGAGTTGGCGCAGACGCTTGGCACGCCGGTACGCATCAAGCCGCTTGGCCCCGGAGGCATTATCGAAGTGGATTATTTCAGCTGGGAAGAGCTATCGGGCATTATCGAGCGCATCGTGAAGGAACGCGAGGCGAAAGCAGCAAGCCAAGAGCCTCCATCAGCACCGCTCGCGTCGGTATCCGATACTTGAATTTCTTCGTGCAATTGTGTAATGTAACGCCCTCCTAACGCTCCTATGCGTCTTCTTGAACGGTGTATCGAACTTCTCCGCGCGTTTCCCGAGCACACCGTGCTCGGGATGGGAGACCTCATGCTCGACCAATATCGCCGCGGACAGGCGAACGGACTCTCTCCGGAAGCGCCGGCAATCGATTTGCTCAACCCGGATCTTAGCGAGACACCCGGTGGTGCTGCGGTGGTGGCATGGAATATCGGGTATCTGGGCGGTCATGTGCGGATGATCGGCGTTGTCGGAAAGGATGAAGAAGCGCAACGGTTGAAACATATCCTCGGTGAAACTCCCGGTGTGTCGTTACACCTTGTCGAAGACGCGTCGCGTCCGACGACGCTGAAATTGCGGTTTTACCACGGGCCGTTCCAGATTCTGCGCGTGAGCCAGGAATCAAAGCAGCCGCTTTCTGCCGCTATCGCGGCGGAATGCCGCGAGCGCGTATTTCAGCATCTGGAGGGCTGCCAAGCAGTATTTGTTGAGGATTACGGAAAGCGGCTTATTGATGCTTCGATGGTCGAGACACTTCTCGAGCTGCGCAAGATGCGGCCAAATCTTCCTGTCGTTCTCGACCCAAAAATCGGCAATCACCATGTCTACAAGGCCGGCATGTGTAGCCTCATCAAACCGAACTGGCGGGAAGCATGCGAGCTTGTCGACATGGATCCGGACACAAAGGATCATCTCCGGGTCGCACAAGCGATTGCGGCGAAATATGAAACGGATGTGCTGATCACACTCGGTGCAGATGGCGCATTCATGTTTGAACGTGCGCGCAACCGCGGTGTACGCGTTCCGACGCGTCCGCGCGAAGCCTTCGACATTGCCGGGGCAGGGGACACGACGCTGGCGGTGGCAATTCTCACGCTGGCAACTGGTGGGTCATTGCTGGAAGCTGCGGTACTGTCGAACCTCGCTGGCGGCATTGTGGTGGAGAAATCCGGCACTGCGTACGCAACGCCCGAAGAACTCGTCGCCGAACTGCAGCATCCCAAAACACAAGAGATTCTCGCAGCGGTGGAATCCGCGTACGTCGCATCCTAATTACTTTCCCCAAGGAAAGTAGTTTTTTGTGGGCCGAATGCGGATAGCCGCTACGCCGTTTCTTCTGTTTCCGGCTGCTTTGGTTCTTCCGGCAACTCTTTGCGGAATGCACACTCTTTGTTACTGCAGCGGATTTCATCCTTTCCTTCCACAAGCATGCTGCTGCACGTTGGGCAGGTTTCTCCCGTGGGTTTGCTATTCAGCGCGAAATCACACTTCGGATATCGGGAACAGCCGTAGAAGGTTCGGCCGCGCTTGGAGCGGCGAACGAGAATATCGCCTTCGGTGCATTTCGGACACTTCACGCCCGTGGACTGCACAATTTTTTCCGTGTGCTTGCAGTTCGGGTAATTCGAACAACCGAGAAACACACCAAAGCGGGAACGTTTGACCACGAGATTCCCGCCACAGTCCGGACACGTTTTTCCGCTCGCGACCTCCTCCGCTTCTTTTTCTTCTTCCGACAGGGGCGCGGTATAGGTGCATTCCGGATACCCGGTGCACCCCAAGAAGCGACCCCGTCGTCCCAAGCGCTCCACGACGGGCTTTCCGCACTGCGGGCATGTCAGGTCTGTCGGCTTTGTGGTGAGGGCGTCCCGGGAAAGCTCCTTGGATTTTTTCTCGAGGTTCTCGTGGAACGGTTCGTAAAATTCCCGAAGGACAGGCGCCATTTTTTTCTCGCCGCTTGCGATATCGTCGAGATCGGTCTCCATGCGCGCCGTAAATTGCAAATCCACGATATTGGGAAAGTGTTCGACGAGAATGTCGTTGACGATGGTGCCGACGTCTGTGGGGTGAAATCGGCGGTCGGCTTGTTCCTTCACCACGTATTCG
>CAZVRG010000058.1:1754-3386 GCA_964630025.1 uncultured Candidatus Saccharibacteria bacterium | reverse complement strand
TTCGTCCCACCATTATCGAAAGAACAGCGCTGCATTTTGCTATTCGTTCCTTGTTAAGGAGCACTCCTGTTGTCGCAGCGCCAAAGAGAACAAAGGGATGCACTGTTGATTACGTCTCGCAGTGCAAGACAGGTCATTCTACGCATCCCTCTTCTCAACATTCCCTGATTGTGGAGTGTTGGGAAAAAGGGGCGAGACACAAGACGGGTCGTTCTCAAATAAAGAGAACACTGTCCCAGTCGTCTCGCCCTGTTGCTAAAGAACTGAACTACGTCGGTGTGGCTGCCGCGGCTTGCTGGTGGAGTTATCGGGACCGTAACTGACGGAAGAGCCAACTGACAAAGTGCGTGAGCGTCCGCCAGATGGCCATCCGGTGAATGTGCCCATCCGCGTACCGCTTCGTGCCCTTTTCATCCGCAGCATCCTTTTTCACCACCACCACTTCCGGGTGAATCGCTCGAAGCCGCACTTTCGCCGCAAGGAGCCGTTGGCCCCACACACTGCCCGGCCTCCGATTAAACTGGTCGGCAAGAAGGTGTAGTGCCTGCCGGGCAAGAGCATTCCAGTTTGCCACCGTTCCTGCGCGGCGCCTGGGAAAGCTTTTCTCCACAGGGACATCCTGATACTTTCCGCCGCGGAGAACGTGGACGCCGCAGAAAGCTGCAAGCTTCGCGATGCCGCGTTGCCGAGCGAGTGGCCCGCGTCCCACTTCGAACCGCTGAATCGTACCGATCGCAGCGATGAGCCCGGCAGCGATTCGCGGCCCGCAGCCCTCGATGGGTTCGAAGATCTCCCTCCAGACATCCGTGTCGCGCACGGCGCGATCGACTGCCTTGTCCTCCTCGGCTTCCGATGCGACGAGTGCTTGGAAACTCTCATCACTGGCGCGGTATTCGTCGGCAGCATCTTCAATGAGGCCCTCGGGATACAGCCCGTCCTCACTCAAGAACACTCGTCCCACAAACCGCTGCAGCAACCGCTGTCCACAGGAAATCCGCTCCTTCATCGCATCCATGCGAAGCTGGAGCGCCTCCTTCACGCGAATGATCGAACGATCACGACGATGGACGCGGTAGAACACCCGGCTTTCTGGCGGACGGTGCGCATCCAGATCTTCCTCCAGAAGACGGATGAGTGTGAGGTGGTCCTCATCTTTGTCGGCAGGCCCGCGACGATCCTGCAGCACGAACGGTGGGATGCGGTAGGCGGCGGCGTCCATATCCTCGCCGCGACGCGAAAGCGCAGCCGCCAGCCGGTCACCCGAACCACCCATGATCATTGCTACGCGGTCCGCCGGGCGAAGGCCGTCCCATCGAATCGGCACTTTGGTGCAGATCTCCCAGCGACCGTCATCTGGCCGCTGACGGCGATGAGGTTCCGGAGTGTCCTCCGGACTCTCCTCTCTGTGCAGAAGCCGCCACTTGCAGTGACGTGGCTGGAACTGCGTCAGATCATCGATCGGCTCGATCGCTCGCCATGCAATGGGGAACATTCCACGGACGAAATCAAGTTCCGCCGTGTCGTCCTCCACTTTGTGCGTTATAGAATGATGTCCATATGCGAGTGTGTGGACGCCATCGTCGAGCACGAACTTCTTGTCATCAAAAGCACACAAGCCACGCTTCTCGCATT
>CAZVRG010000058.1:257-1744 GCA_964630025.1 uncultured Candidatus Saccharibacteria bacterium | reverse complement strand
CATTGCAGACCTCCAATTGTAAAAAGAATAAGGGTACAAGTTGTACTTCGTCTCACACCAAGCAAGACATACTCGCACCCGTACCCTCCTCGGAATTCCTCTAAAGAAACTCCGAGAAAGGGGCGAGACAGGGGACGAATCGTTCCTGGATGAGGAACACTGACTGTTTCGTCTCGCCCGAAGAAGAGATGAGCAGCGCTGCGATCGTCTCTTAACAGAGACAAAGTCGTAGTCGCTCACCTCTATATGGCAGGACATCAAGGAGGGCATCGCTTTAAAGCGATAAACACCTCGTCCCACCATTTCCGAAAGAACAGCGCTGCACTCCTGTGTTCGTTCCTTTCGAAGAACACACCCTCGTTCGCAGCGCCGAATTCTCAATGAGCAACGGCCTTTATATACCGCTTTTCTATAAATTAGTCAAGAAAGCGGACTTGACAGAAATGAATTTATAATATATTATATGGAACCAGTATGAATATTGAGGCTGGCGCTGTGGATGCTCAACGAAAAGTGTCTTGTGCGCTGATCTCAATGTAGATGGCCCGCACCAGACGGCTTCTGGCAACTGTTCCTTGTCAGGAGAGAAAGATGAGAGACTGGATTGAAAAAGGCATCGAGCACGCATTGGCACTGATTCGTCTACGGTACGAGGGCAACACCGACCCGACCCAAGACTTGCCCTTCCATGGCGTCAGTCACACGCTCGGCGTGATCCGCCGCGCGGAAGCACTGGCCCACGCGATGGACCTGCCCGACAACGAGGTCCAACTCGTCCGCCTCACCGCTGCCTTCCACGACACCGTGCAAGTGTGGGACCCCAATCCTACGCCAGACGGAAAAGTCATGCGGAAACGGCGTGCAGGTGACAACGAGAAGGCCTCGGCGGCGGAACTGGTCACGTGGGTCCGCAAAAACTGCAACGACGAGGTATCCGAGATGGAGCAGACGCTGATGACGGAGGCTATCATAGCGACAGTTCCTGGCTGGGACCCTGTCAACAGCACTGTTCTCCAGCCAAACTTCAGGGCGGACAGCCACTCCGTCGTTCGGTGCGTGGCCATGAGCGACCTCGGGACGGGCGGCATGGAGGGTAAGAACTTCGCGGGCGAGGGTGATCCCCTCTTCCGTGAGGAGAACCTCGACATCGCCGCAGCGATCCGCAACACCGCCAGCCGCAGCGGCATCTCTGCCGATAAACAGGACAGCTACAAGACACGGATGATCAACTGGTCGAAGTCGCAGGCAGGCTTCACCCGCGGCCGAAAGGCGCGGTTGGAAACCGAGCTGGGCAACCTCCATGAAGGTTCAAAGGACCGTATCCGTGCCCTCTTCTGCCACTTCGAGGAGGCTATCCAGGCCGCCGATGAGATCGTCATCGCTCGCCAAGACAAAGACTTCTGGTCCGTCGCGGAGGCGATGGGATACATAGTACCCCCTGCATAAACCAGACGAAAACCAGATAAAGTAAGCCCAGATCACAAAGC
>CAZVRG010000058.1:0-247 GCA_964630025.1 uncultured Candidatus Saccharibacteria bacterium | reverse complement strand
GCGGTCTGGGCCTTTTCTTTTTTTTGCTAGGTTTAACTGCGCTGTAGCAAGTTGCTAAAATATAGTAAGCAGGCTACGGTATCAGGCTATTCATATATAATCATACATAAGCCTTTTTAATCTATGGACCCGATCAGACTCTCCCTTGGTATCCCGGTAATCGCCCTAGCGTTCGCCTGGTGGTTATATCGCTGGATCATGGTACGAGACGAAGGCACTGCCGAGATGAAAAAAGTAGCCAAAAAAA
>CAZVRG010000057.1:0-3912 GCA_964630025.1 uncultured Candidatus Saccharibacteria bacterium | reverse complement strand
TATCTTTTGATAAGTATATCATCGACCAAGTGTCCGAATTTTGGGGGTCAGGTCAAATCGCATTTGTCGGCATCAACGCAAGCGCCCCCAATTATCCGGGCGAGGGCATGGAAAACATGAAGGCATTTACGGAAGATCGGGGGATCGTATTTCCGTATCTTCTCGACGAATCAGGAAGTGTTGCGAAGGCGTACGGAGCGACGTGTACTCCGGACCCGTTTCTCTTTGATAAAGAGCAGAAGCTTGCTTTTCACGGCCGCATCACCGACGCGTTAGAACCACAGGAATCGCCGCAAGAATTCACCATGCGCGATAACATCCAAAAACTCTTGAACAACGAACTGATTGAGCTGTGGTTCAATCCTTCGCTCGGCTGTTCGATCAAGTTCAAAGAGTAAAGCGATCCTCCTGACTCGACGAACACCTCACAATCGCGGTGTATGTGTTAAAGATTTCGTCCGATCAGGTTTGATGCGATCGAACGCACCACGTTGATCGGGATCGCGAAGCTTATGTTCTCCGAGCCGACAACAGTCGCGACATTCACGCCCATGGCTCGGCCGTCGAAGTCAAGAAGCGGACCTCCGGAATTCCCGCGGTTGATTGCAGCATCGGTCTGAATCACGCCTTCGATGCGCAGGACCGCTTTACCATCAGACGCCTCGATCGTTCGGTCAAGACCCGAGACAATGCCGACAGATACGGTGTTCTCAAGCTCCCCAAGGGCGTTGCCAATGGCGATCACGGTCTGCCCGAGTTTCGTCCTCGCCGAATCACCCAAGGGAATCGGGTTAAATGCCCCCGAAATTTTCAAAAGCGCGACGTCATGGATGGGATCACGATAGATTACGGCCGCGGTTTGTGACGTGCCATCGGAAAGGAAAGCAGTCACGCGCACGGACGTATCGGCTACCACATGGCGGTTCGTAATGAGGTAGCCGTCGGACGTAATGATGAATCCGGTTCCAGAACTCACGCGCTGTTCCACCACACCACGCTGGCGATACACCGGAATTCGCACGCCCGAGTCGTGAAAAAACGGATCATTCCCAAACGGATTCACATATTCAATTTCAACCTGCGGTATCTCTTTCGAGACCACGATCGAAGCCACTGCTGGCACTGCATTTCCAACCACGCGCACCAACTGGTCTTCACGCGACTCTGCCCGTATCTGCTGGCGGCGCTTGAGTTCTTCGAGTGAAAGAGATGTGACGCCGGATTTCTCGGCGATTTCGGAGATTTTTCCGGTCAGTCGCGCATCAATCGCGGCAATCTGTTCTTCAAGAGACAACATGTTCCTCTGTATCGCCGACTCCGCTTGCTCGACGCGAGCGTAGAGGAACAACATTCCAGCATTCCCGGCCACGGCAAGAACAGCCAAGACACAAAAGAGAATTCGATAACGCATCGGCATAGGCGCAGTATATCGTGCCTCCGCAATTTGTGGTATGGTGGCTGGGTCTTTATGGTGGGTGGTATTAAATTGATCTCACTGAATATCGAGGGCCATAAGCACCTCGAGCGCGTGGTGCAATTTTTGAAATCGGAACAGCCCGACGTAATCTGCTTGCAAGAAGTCATTGAGCCCGATTTTGAGTTTATCCGTGCCGCTGTCGGTCCCGAAGGAGTATTTGCGCCGCTGGTTTTGATGCCGCTCGGCGGGCCATACGTGGAAAACGCAGAGAAATTTCCATGGGGCGTTCTGCTTCTCTCCCGCCTGCCGCTCTTGGAGACACGGACGATGCTCTACGCCGAAAACTCCAAGGCACTGCAAGAATATGATCCGGTTACCAAGGATCAGGCGCGGTTCAACCGACTACTCCTCGTGGGCGCCATCGAGCATGAGGGCCAGCGGTTTACCATCGCGACCACGCATCTTACATGGACACCCGACGGAAACCCGGATACGCTGCAACGGCGCGACACCGAGGCGATGCTTCGTGTGCTTGGGACGATGCCGGAATTCGTCCTCTGCGGCGACTTCAACGCGCCGCGAGGCGGCGAGATTTTTGCTGCGATTGCAGCACGCTACAAAGACAACATCCCGCCGCATTATACATCGAGTTTGGATCCGGAACTTCACCGCACCAAAGGGAGCATTGAGCGCATGGTGGACGGGCTGTTTACGACTCCGCACTACGTCGCCGAGGACGTCTCGCTCCAGTGTGGGGTTTCCGACCACTGCGCAATGGTTGCTCGTATACAGCGCGCTTCGTGACCGTACGCCGCCCGCCGCAAGCAATACCCAACAGCGTGCCGTCATGTCATATGCACATCACCCACGATCAATTTGGTCCTTCTTACACTCTCGAGGTCTTTGATGAGAAAGTCGGCATGCGGGGGTTTTTGGTGATTGATAATCTCGCGCGCGGGCCAGGAAAAGGCGGCATCCGGATGACACCGAACATCACCAAAGAAGAAGTTGCCGCGCTTGCACGGGCAATGACCTGGAAGAATGCGCTCGCGGACCTCCCGTTTGGCGGAGCGAAAGCCGGAATCGTATTCGATCCGAAGACAATGGGAATGGAACAGAAAAAAGCGCTCGTGCAGACGTTTTCGCGTTTACTCAAGCCCTTTGCCCCGCAATACTACATCGCTGGGCCCGACATGAATTCGGGCGAGCGTGAGATGCAGTGGTTTGTTGAAGAAAACGGAAACTGGCGGGCCGCCACAGGGAAGCCAGCGGCACTCTGCATGCTTTCATTTGGCAAGGGGAAAACCAAGGCGCAGTGCGGCATTCCGCATGAATTCGGAAGCACGGGTTTTGGCGTTGCGTGGGCAACAAGTGTCGCGGCTGGATACGCGGGCCTCGAACTTCGCGGGGCAACGGTTGCGATTGACGGGTTTGGAAACGTGGGTGAATTTACCGCGAAGCATTTGTCGGAGATGGGTGCGTGCATTGTTGCGGTATCCGACATCGAAGGCGCGATATACATGAAGGATGGTCTTAATTTTAAAAAGCTGATGGAAGCAAAGCACACGGGAAGCATCACGCGCTACGGAGACGCGGAACGTATGGCGCACGCGGAACTCTTCGAATTGCCGGTGGATATTCTCATTCCCGCCTCCATTCCCGACGTGATCCGCAGCGATAACGAGAACCGTGTCAAAGCGCGCATTATCGTTGAGGCCGCGAATGTGCCGATCGCTTACGACGTGGAGGAACGACTTCATGCGCGGGGCGTTCTCGTGGTTCCCGATATCATCGCAAACGCGGGTGGCGTGATATCCTCATACGCCGAGTATCGCGGCTACAACCCGAAAAATATGCTCCGCATGGTGAAGCGCCGGATCGTCGCGAATACCACATCGATCCTCGAGCGTGCGCGCGATGCGAAAATGAGCCCGCGCGTGGCAGCGATGCAAATTGCGGTCGAGCGCGTTGAGAAAACGATGCGCATCAAGAAAAAACGTTAAACAACAATGCGTGGCGATCCTTGCTTTCCTATTTGAAATGCTGTAATCTTCAACTCCCGTACGCTGTTCATCGTTTTTTTGAAAATGGGGTAAAGAAGGGAGTATGATATGCCGCAGAAGAGTTTGTTTGAGATTGCAGTACATGTAGCGACACGTTATATCGCAAATAATAAGGGATTGACAGAGCTGCCGCTCCAAGACGTTTTGCTACCTATCTATCGTGCGGTCTTGGAACTTCACCACATTGAGTTAAGCGGAAACTCCAATACAACCGTCTCTAAAGGTCCTACCGACCCCCACACTTCAATAAGAAGGAACGAGGTTCTCTGTTTAGAGTGCGGCAAAACTTTTAAACTTTTGTCCAATCGCCATACCGCGCTGCACAATCTCACGCCGCGTCAGTACAAAGAGAAGCACGGCATACGGCTTACGCAGGCGTTGAGCGCCCGGACGTTGTCTGCCAAACGACGCAAACTCGCCAAAGCATCTGGG
>CAZVRG010000056.1:4069-4331 GCA_964630025.1 uncultured Candidatus Saccharibacteria bacterium | reverse complement strand
CGCGTGGAAACTATTGAGGCGGCGGCGCAGCGCATGCGGGCGCTGATGCCGAAGGCGCGTGTGGTGGTCGCGCATGGCCAGATGCCGGAGTTGGAGATGATGCGCGTTATGGAGGCATTCGATACCCGGAAAGCGGATATTCTTGTGTGTTCCACCATCATCGAAAACGGCATCGATCTCCCCAACGTGAACACGCTCTTGGTGTTTGACGCGCCAAGCTTCGGACTGTCCGATCTGTATCAATTGCGCGGCCGCGTCGGGC
>CAZVRG010000056.1:0-4059 GCA_964630025.1 uncultured Candidatus Saccharibacteria bacterium | reverse complement strand
TTTGGAAATTCGCGGCGCGGGCAATCTGCTCGGACGCGAACAGCACGGGACGATTCGCGCGGTGGGTGTGAACTTGTTTGGCGAACTTCTTGCCGAAGAGGTGGAAAAACTCCGGTCAGGAAAAGCGAGTATGGCCACACACGACGTACAGATCGACCTGCCGGTGAAAGCGTTTCTGTCCGAACAATACATTCCGAACACCGATGCACGGCTCGCCGCATACAGCCGCATCAGTGCCGCGCGCACGCCGCCGGACGTCGAAGCAGCGCGCGTAGACTTGGAAACCGCATATGGAACGCTCCCGGCGGAAGCGGAGGCATTTTTCCACATCATGCGGCTGAAATTCCTCGCGGTGGACGCCGGCGTGTCTGCCATCACAGAAAGCAGCGTGGTGGGCGGTCCTCGCGTGACCATGGGCACCGGACGGGCGCAACGCCGTGTCACGCTGACATTCAATGAGGGCCTCACCCCCGCGTTGGCCTATGTCGCGATTGCAGATAACCCGCGATGGACGTTCACCGGTTCCTCCATGTTTATTGGCACGCAAGAATTGCAGCCGACCCAAGGATCTGCGCTTCTGGATCACATTGCACATACACTCCGTCTTCTTGGCGAGGCGCGCCGGAAAGAAGCGTCCGGAAAATTTACACTTCCGCAGAAACCGCCGGATCCGCGGAAAGGGCCGGAAAAATTATTGTGACGGCGTGCCAGAGCTTGGCGGTTGCACGAGCGGGAGAAATTGCTGCAGCCGCTGCACATCCGCGGGCGTAAACGTTGATGCGCCCGGCTGCGTGCCGCGCGCCGGCGCACTTGGCGGACGAAGTTGACTTGCCGTTTGATTCAATGATTCGAAAAACGGTTGGATTTCGCGAATCGCGATCCAGGTGAACCACAGACTAAGCACGCCCACACCCAACCACACAAGAGCGGAGATCATGCGAATACCCTTGAGTATTGTATCAAGCACGGGCATGGTAATGCACGAAGGTACTATACCACATCGTTACTGCGTCGGTGGAAACAACGTGATACGGAAGGATGCGCGGATGCCCTCACTCTTCGGTATGCATTGCCGCGCCTGCGCAATCAGCGCACTCTCCTTGATCGTTCACTTCCACATCGGTCATACCGCACGAAACGCACGTTCCTGTTGCCATGTCTGTCACCTCCCTTTCCAACGCTTTAAAGAAACCATGGCCACAGAGTACTCTGAAGAAGCGTCCCAGATGAATTCCTGTCAAGGAGCTGGGGTGGGAACCGCTTCGGTTCCCCCTCCCATACTCCCCCTTCCCGCGTATTGTGCTCGCGAGTTTCGGGGACCCACGAGACCCAAAACTCGCTCGCCGGATAACTCTACATGTGTTCTCACCACTCCTTCATGAAAAATAAAATATTCCTCCACGGATTGTGCGCGTTTCGGCCGCGCGTCAGTCCCATGCGCCTTCGGGTACTCGTGCAGACTGCCGGATCGCTCGAAGCTGCGTGGCGTGCGGATATCACGCTGTTGGATAGGGTTGGTTTTACGCCGGAAGCACGAGAGGACTTCGTCGAACATCAACGCGCGTGGAATCTCGAAAGAGCCTTTCAAGCGCTCACAGAAAACGGTATTGCGCTTCTTGCGGAGTCGGATGCGGAGTATCCCGCCCTCCTGCACCGCATCTACGATCCGCCGCTTGCTCTGTACGTCCGGGGCGCCGTGCCGCCAACAGACGCTACCATCGCATTCGTTGGAAGCCGAAACGCAACGCCGTATGGCCGCTCTGTCACCCAAAGTCTGGTGCGCCCCCTCGCTGCGCGCGGATGGACGATTGTGTCTGGCCTGGCATATGGCATCGACGCAGAAGCGCATCGAGGCGCGCTCGCGGTGCGGGGGCGTACCATTGCTGTGCTTGGCAGCGGGGTGGACAATGCCTCGCTGTACCCGCGCGCGCATCGCACGCTCGCACAGGAGATGATTGATCATGCGGGCGCCGTCATTAGCGAATTCGCGCCCGGCACAGGAGCCCGACCCGAGCAATTCCCGCAGCGGAATCGGATTATCGCCGGTCTTTCTCACGCCGTGGTTGTGGTCGAAGCATCGGAAACCAGCGGCGCGTTGATCACTGCGCGTGTCGCCCTTGAGGAAAACCGCGACGTGCTCGCGGTTCCCGGACCCATTACGTCACCACTCTCTGCCGGAACGCATCGCCTTCTCAAAGAAGGCGCAGCACCCGCGTGTTCCGTGGACGATATCCTGGAAGCGCTCGCAATGCGCGACGTGCTCACGCTTCCGCTTCCTCCCGAACGGGCAGCACATGTGCCAGCGCCCGCGGGGGGAGGAGTACCGTCACCCGTCGCCCAGCGCATCCTCGAAACACTCAACGGAAATCCGCAGACTCTTGACGCGATCATCACAGCCAGTACACTCCCGCCCCATGAGGCATCTGCCGCCATCAGCATTCTCGAACTGCACGGTTTGGTCCGTGACGTCGGGGGAAAACAGTACGTGCGCGTATGAATTTAGTGATCGTTGAATCGCCTGCGAAAGCGCGCACGATCGAGCGCTATCTGGGGAAGGGATTTCGCGTGGTGTCCAGCTACGGGCATGTGCGTGATCTTCCAAAACGCGAGACCGGCGTGGATGTGAAGAAGGATTTCAAACCGAAGTACGTCGTTCCGCCCAAAGCAAAAACCGTCGTCTCGAAGTTAAAGAAAGAAGCGGCGAAAGCCGATATGATCTACTTCGCGACAGACGAAGACCGCGAAGGTGAGGCAATTGCGTGGCATCTTCTCGAACTGCTTGAGCCGTCACCGGAAAAAGTGAAACGCATCACCTTTGCTGAAATCACCGAGCGGGCCATCAAGGCAGCGCTGCAGAATCCGCGCGAACTGGACGTGCACCTGGTGGATGCGCAGCAAGCGCGGCGCATTCTCGATCGTCTTGTGGGATACGAGCTGTCGCCATTTTTGTGGAGAAAAGTGCGGCGGGGACTTTCTGCCGGTCGCGTGCAATCCGTCGCCGTCCGACTCATCGTCGAACGCGAACGGGAAATCTCGACATTCAAACCCGAAGAATACTGGAGTATTGAGGCAGATCTGCGTTCCAAAGACGCGAAGTTCCCCGCGCGCCTGCGAGAAAAAGACGGAACAGTTCTTGAAAAGCTTGCGATTTCATCGAAAACGGATGCGGAAACAATCGTCCGCGAAGCCGAACCGGGACCCTGGAAGGTCACGAGCGTGGACGAAAAGGTCGTGCGCCGTTCCCCGTCTCCCCCGTTTACCACAAGCACGCTGCAACAGGCAGCAAGCAATCAATTGGGATTCTCCGCTTCGCGCACCATGCGTGCCGCACAGCGTCTCTATGAGGGTGTGGATCTTGGAGAAGAAGGGCCGACGGCGCTCATCACCTACATGCGTACAGACTCGGTCAATCTTGCCGCCGAAGCGGTCACGGCACTCCGAGAAGTCATCGGAAAGGAGTTCGGGAAGGACTTTTTGCCGGAAGCGGCACGCCGCTACACGACAAAATCCAAAGGCGCGCAGGAAGCACACGAAGCAATTCGGCCAACGGATTCCAGCCAAACGCCAGAGCGCGTGAAAGGACACCTGGAGCGCGACCAATATCGTCTGTATGACCTTATTTGGCGGCAGGCAGTCGCGTCGCAAATGGCCGATGCGGCCTTCCGCGCCATGACGGTAGACATTTCCGCAAACCGCTACGGGTTTCGCGCCACCGGATCACGCATTGAATTCCCTGGTTATCTGAAGGTGTCCGGCACGCGCGCGCTGAAAGAAACAATCCTCCCACCCATTCAGCAAGGAGAAACGCTCACCTTGGAAACGCTTCGCCCGTTGCAACACAGCACACAGCCGCCCCCCCGGTATTCAGAAGCAAGCCTCGTGCGTGCGCTTGAACAGGAAGGCATCGGTCGCCCATCCACGTATGCGCCCACCATCGAGACGATTCAGGAGCGCGAATGCGTGGTCAAGGAACAAGTAGACCGCCGATCTCACCCCACAGACGTGGGCACCATCGTCAACGACATTCTCGTCGAACACTTTCCCAATATCGTGGATTTG
>CAZVRG010000055.1:0-4355 GCA_964630025.1 uncultured Candidatus Saccharibacteria bacterium | reverse complement strand
GGATTATTTACGATTTTCTTGCGAAATTAAAAAAGGACCCGACAACGTTAGAAATTCTTGGCACGGGAGTTGGAGAGAAAAACTACTTTCTCGTCGAAGAGTGCATACACGGCATGCTGTACGTCTGGAAACAGTGCCCTGCTGGTCCGTTTCCGTTTCTTGTCAATCTAGGAACGGACTCTACCTCGCGCATCATGGACATCGCGACCATCGTTGCTGATGAAATGGGACTGCGCGATGTAAAGTTTCACACGACCGGGACTGCGCGTGGCTGGCCGGGTGATCAGCCTGTGGTGCTCCTCGATATGACAAAGATCCATACGCTCGGATGGTCTGCGCAGCACACGTCCAACGCAGCTGTCCGCATCGCCACGCGGCGCATGCTCGGAAAGGAACGGTTCGTGCTCACGTTGGAAACACTTGCGGCGCAGGTTGTGCAGCCGGTCTCATAGTATTTGTTCATGGACACCGTCTGTGTTGTCGGTCTTTGGCACCTTGGCATTGTGAATGCGGTGGGATTTTGTGAGAAAGGCTACCGTGTTATTGGCCTGGAGTTCGATCGGAAAAGCATACGGAGTCTTGAGCGAGGGACCCCCCCGCTGTTTGAGCCAGGGATCCAGGAACTTCTCACAAAGCATCTCCGATCGAAGCGTCTTAGGTTTTCCTTCTCTCCCGCAGACGTACACGATGCCACGTACGTGGTGATCGCCTACGACTCCTCGGTGGATGAGAGAGACACCGTGGACATCAGACCGATTATTGCTGCGGCGCAGTCGCTTGCTCCATTTTTACAGCCCGAGACACTTGTGGTGATTACGAGCCAAGTACCCTTGGGGACCTCCGAGCGTATTGAAGCAGCGATCCTGAAGCGAAATCGTCGCTGGCGCATGGGGGTTGTGTACACTCCAGAAAACTTGAAGCTTGGAGATGCACTCGCGCGCTTCTTACAGCCAGATATGCTGGTTTTGGGCGCGAATCGTCCTGAAGCACTACGGGCCGCTCGTGCGCTGTATCGCCCCTTCCGCACAAAGAAACGTTCCATGGACCTCCGCAGTGCGGAGATGGTCAAGCACGCGCTCAATGCGTTCCTTGCGACATCCATTTCTTTCAGCAATGAGATCGCGCAGCTCGCCGACCGGCTCGGGGCCGATGCCGTGCGCGTCGGGGAGGTCTTGCGTCTCGACAAACGCATTGGTCGTCGTGCGCTCCTTATCCCTGGCCTCGGCTTTTCCGGAGGAACCTTGGCGCGGGATGTTGCCCAGCTCCAGACATTTGCTCGTGAGCATCGGTACCGCGCACGGCTCTTGGAGAGCGTGCGCGCGGTGAATGCTGAAACCTTTCACCACGCGACCGAGATCGTCCGGCGTGCGCTCGGACGACTCTCTGGGAAGAACATCGGGATTCTTGGGCTGACGTACAAACCCGGCACGTCAACCCTCCGTCGTTCTCCTGCTATCGACATCATACAGCGGCTCACGGCTGCTGGCGCGCACTGTGTCGCGTATGACCCCATGGCGGACCAGCGTGAGGTACGCGCGTACCAACGTCTCTTCCGACGGGCACCGAGCGTCGCGGCACTCGCGCGGGGTGCCGATGCGCTCATGCTTGTGACCGAGTGGCCGGAATTTCAACACCTGCCGTATGCTGTTCTCGGACGCTCCATGCGACAGCCGATGATGGTGGATACGAAGAATGTTCTTGACCCAGAGATGCTTATCACAGCAGGGTTTCAGTACGTTGGTTTTGGCCGACAGCGCACAGCGCCTCCCACATGAAAAACGTCGCCGTGATTGGGGCCGGTCTGCAGGCGGAGCGACGGATCCCGGCCATTCTTGATGATCCCGTTTCCCGCCTCGCAGTCATTGTGGACATCGTGCACGAACGTGCACAGAAGCTTGCGCAACGCTGTGGTGCTTCCTATGCAACGGACTGGCGAGAGGTCGTTTCACGTCCGGACATTGATATCGTGTTGGTGTTGACGTATCCCGACAGTCATGCGGACATTGCGATCGCCGCGATGAAGGCTGGGAAGGACGTGCTCTGTGAAAAACCGTTGGCCCGAACGGCATCGGAGGCAAACGCGATGGTCACAACGGCGCACCAGACGAAGCGGATACTCAAATGCGGCTTTAACCATCGGCATCATCCGGCGGTCAAAGAAGCCCACCGCTTGTTTGCTGAAGGGGCGATTGGCCAGCCGGTATTTGGGAGAGGGCGGTACGGCATTGCAGGACGAGAGGGCATCGAGAACGAATGGCGGTCTGATCCGCATGTCGTCGGTGGCGGCCAACTGATGGATCAAGGCATTCACCTTGTTGACCTGTTTCGCTGGTTTATCGGCGAGATCACGACGGTCACCGGCATGACCAGCACGCGTCATTGGCCGATTGCGCCATTGGAGGACAACGGCTTTGCGCTCCTGAAGACCTCCGACGGCACGATCGTCAGCATCCACTCGAGTCTTACGCAGTGGATCAATCTCTTTCATTTTGAACTGTACGGAACCAAGGGATCCATTGCCGTCGAAGGACTCGGCGGCGGGTATGGCGTCGAGAAACTCGTGGTGAGCCACCATGATCCAAACGGACCGTTTTCTGAGACCGTCACGGAGTATCGAGCGGGCGATCGTTCCTGGCAGGCCGAGTGGCAGGAATTTTTGCGTGCGGTGGAAACCCGAACGCAGCCGCTCGGGAACGGTGTTGACGGACTCCGCGCCATGGAAATCGTCAATGCCGCATACGAAGCGGCGCACACCGGACATGCGGTCCACCTCACGCCCTAGCCTCATGCATTCGTTTATTACTGGTATCAATGGCTTTATCGGAACACACCTGGCTCAAGCATTACGAGACCAGGGGGATACCGTTTCTGGGCTTTCGCGCGTCAACGTTCGCAATCCCCACGGCATAACAGTCTATCACGGTGACCTCGCAGACACGCAGGCGGTGACCAGAGCGCTCTCCGAAGCAGCCCCAGATCGTATCTTCCATCTGGCAGCACAAAGCAACGTCCCGTATTCCCTGGCACATCCCGAAACAACATTCGATGTGAATGCTACGGGATCACTTCGTCTCTTTGAAGCTGTCCGGTCTACGGTGCCAAAAGCAACCGTGCTTTCCGTTGGCTCTAGCGCCGAGTATGGAAGATCCGGTCAGGGCCCAGACATGATCAATGAGCAGACGCTCCTTCAGCCAACAAGCCCGTACGGGGCAAGTAAGGCGAGTCAGGGTCTTCTCGCCGGACTGTATGCTCGCGCCTATGGCCTGCGCATGATACACGTCCGACCATTTGCCATCATCGGACCGAGAAAACTCGGCGATGCGCTCTCCGACTTCTGTCGCGGAGTCGTTCGCATCGAAATGGGCGGCACGCCAACGATGTCCGTGGGAAATCTCGACACCGTCCGTGATTTTATGGACGTGCGGGATTGCATGCGTGCATTCCAGTTGATCGCGGAACGCGGCGTTGCCGGGGAAACCTATAACGTGTGCAATGGCGTTGGCGCCAGCCTGCAACAGATTCTTTTTGAGCTGCAGCAGCTCACGGATACACGGTTTGCGGTCGTGAAAGACCCAACTCGGCTACGGCCGGTCGACGATCATCGGCTCGTGGGAAACAACGCTCGGCTGCGTGCCCTCGGGTATGAGCGCCAATACGATCTTCCCGCGACGGTGCGTTTCACACTAGACGCTTGGCGAGTACAGGAGAGAGCACAGCAGCGGGTCGAACCATGAAGACCAGCGGCCCAACGCGGACGCGTCACATTTTTATGGTTTGCCCGTGGGCGCTGCCAAACATCGGCGGCGTTGAGTCGCACTTAGAAAAACTCTTGCAGGCGCTCGTGCCGCGCGGCTACACAGTGACGCTGGTCACCTACCAACCGCTCACGAGCCGTGTCCGAGGGCAGCCTATCGAGCGACGACCGGGGATAACGATTTACCGCTTGCCATGGTTTGGGCAGGGATGGTTTCACCGACTTGAGCACATGCCCTTTCCCTTCGTGTTTATGTGGTTGTTCCCCGGATTGTGCTTGGGTGCTGTATGGCTCTATTGGCGGGAGCGGCATCGTGTCGATATTGTCCACGCGCACGGCTTTATCGCAGCGGCGGTAGCCAAGGTTCTTGTCCACGTACAGCAGGTGCGCCTCGTCATCAGTACGCACGCTCTGTATGCCCTCTCGCAACGACGCATGCTGCAGAGGCTTGTGCGTTGGTTGCTTCTACCAGCCGATCACCTTATCTGCGTCGGTTCACCGTCGCTCCACGAGCTTGAACAGATAGGCATCCCTCGACAGAAGATGTCATTGCTCAAAAACTGGGTTGATACCGAACACTTTCGACCCTTGGACCGCAGCG
>CAZVRG010000054.1:0-4612 GCA_964630025.1 uncultured Candidatus Saccharibacteria bacterium | reverse complement strand
CTCTTCGTGGTGATTGTTGTCGGTTTCGTTCAGGCGCTCCGAGGAAAGTGGTGGACTATTCCTGTTATCGGGTCACTCGCTCCGAAAATCAAACTGTAGTACAATCACAGCGGAGGAACATCAACATCGATACACATGGCTCTTCGCACACTTCCACATTTTTCGAGCATTCTTGGTGACACATTCCAATTGGCCCGCGCCCGTCTCGGGACGCTGGTTGTCTTAGCGACCGTACCGGCTGTGCCGTTGTTGCTGTTTAGCCCCTTCATCGCGCAAGCGCTCTTTGCCCTCGATCAGGGGGCGGTCACGGTGGATGATGTGGTGTCCTACATTTCCTCATGGACAAGTGTGCTTGCACTCATCGGAATGCTGCTCGGTGTCGTTGTTTCCATTGTGTCTACCGCGGGCATGTTGTTTACATTGTCGGCTGCGCATGATCCCGGTCCGCGCACAGCACTGCAGCACGGCTTTCAGCGCTGGTTGCCGTTTGTCGGCACGCAGATTCTTACGACGCTTGCGGTCTTTGTCGTGATGCTGCCGGGGCTGCTCTTCCTGTTGTGGACGCAGAAACTTCTTGGTTTTTCTCTTGCAACAGACATACGCGGACTTTCCCTCGGCGCACTACTGATTTCTATTCTTCTGCTGCTTCCTGCGTTGCTCGTTGCGACCTGGTACGCATTCAGTCTTATTCCTGCGGCGCGTGGCGATGCATGGGGGCCGGACGCGCTGCGCTTCAGCCATCGGCTCGTGCACGGGGCATCCATGCATGTGTTCGGCCTGCTGTTTGCCTGGGCGGTGCTGGAGTTCTTCTTCTCACTGGTGCTCAATCTCTTATTTCCGGGCCTCGATCTGTTCCGCGGGTTTGTGCACTACTACGCAACAACTATTCTCGGCAGCGCATACCTCGTGACGGTCTACCACGCCTTGCGAAAGGCGTAGAACTCATTTCAAACTCTCTTCTTGTCATCCTGAGGAGCGAAGCGGCGAAGGATCTCAGCGCTTTTCGCACACGAGATTCTTCGCTTCGCTCAGAACGACACGGCATGCCAAGGGTTTTTGACGTGAGTTCTAGTGGTATGATGTATCCATGGATCCTGTGAATATGTCCGCCGGGGGAAGCGGCGGAACGCCCGACGTAGCCTCGGCGAAGTCGGGGTTGCCCGGTGTTGGCGAGTTATTTTCCGGCGCGTGGAGAGTCTTCAGGGAGCGGTGGTTGCTGCTTATTGGGGTTGGTATTCTGCCGTGGATTATTGGCGCAGTACTTTTTATCGGAACGGGTATTGCCACAGCTGGGGTGAATTTCTATGGATCTGGATCTACTGGGATCAATGCCGGTGTGGTGTCGGTTTTGCTTCTCACAATCCCCATTGTCATTGTGCTCAGTGCAGTCAGCGGCGCAGCACAAGTATTTATCGCGGCCAATGAACAACGCGTAACATTTGGCGAAGCGTTTCGCTGGGGATTCTCCCGGGTATTGCCACTGATCGGACTCGGTGTTCTTCAGATACTCATACTCTGTGCTGCTCTCATTCCGGGTCTTGTCGTAACAGCTATCATAGCCTTCGCGCTTGGTTTTAATTTCGGCACATTAGATGGAGCAGGGGCGGTGTTTATGATTTTGTTTTTCCTTATGCTTGTTCTCGTACTGATTCTCCTTGTGTTGATTGGTATACGTCTTCTGTTTGCCATGCCGCTCGTTGCGCTGAAGGAGTCTGCGGTGCTTGAGAGTTTTCGAAAAAGCTGGCGGCTCACCGGCGGTCGTTTCTGGCCGCTTTTGGGGCGTGTTCTTGTTGCGTTTCTTGTCGGGTTGGTTATCAATATGATTCTTGGATTTATCCCGATTGTCGGCTCACTTGCGCAGGTCGTTATTTCAGCATATTTTATGGTCTACTTTGTTCTTCTCTTCCGCGCCACACAACGTGCTGCTGGTGCATCACCTGTGATGCCGGCAACGCCCATCGTACCCGCGGCAAGTTAGGTTTTCGTACGCGTCGTATGACTGGTGTCGTACGCTGACAAGATGAATACTATGAATGCATCTACTGTAAGAGATAGTCTTTCAGACGGCGGGACGTTATCTTCTGCAGCATGGAAGATTTTCCGGAAGCGATGGCTATTATTAGGGTTAGTCCTTTTGCCACAGGTACTGTACTATCTGCTTCTCGACGGTGCGTCATTTATTCAATTTCGACATAACTTTAAGCTTGCCCTCTCGCTCTATAGCGCGGGCGATTCGCTTGGATTGCTCTCGTTCTCTCATTATCTTCTTTATTTGGCCTTACACTTACTCATTCTTTTTATCGGAGTGGCTGTAGTTCTAGTGGGTGCGTGGATTGTGACGCGAGCAGCTTCAAATCTTTCTCCATCTGCTGGAAGCTCAGTGAGCAAGAGGCCGTTTCTCGCGTTTACTCGTATAAGTATAGCAATAGCTGCTGTGGTAGGAGTTTTCTTCATAACCAATTTTCTTCGCGAAGTCCTTCCTTCCAGCGGTATAGAGATGATTGCGGGATTGTTATTCGTATTTTCACTTCGTTCTCTCACCTTAGCCTACGTTATCATTTACTGCGTACTTCTATACCGTTTGAGTCACCGCAGCGGATAACGTCGGCAGCACGCCCTCATTATTATGTCGATGTAAGACATACTGGTCGTATCTCACGCAAAGCGTGGTACGCTATTTCCTATGGAACCGCATACGGAAAAACGCACGAAAATTGTTTGTACCATCGGTCCTGCTTCACAATCCATTCCCGTTTTGACGCGCATGATGCGCGCGGGCATGGATGTGGTCCGGCTGAATTTTTCTCATGGTACCTACGAGAACCACACACTCTTGCTGGACAATGTGCGCACCGCGGCGAAGCGCACGGGGAAAATGATTGGCATTCTGCAGGATCTGCAGGGGCCAAAGATTCGCGTCGGGGAATTGCCAAAAGAGGGCATTGCGTTGAAAAAAGGACAGACGGTGGTGCTTTCAACGGCTGTCATGCGTTCAGAGGGGGATCCAATTCCCGTGCAGTATCGTCGACTCCACGAGGATGTGGGGACCGGTGATCGTCTGTTGCTCGACGATGGGCATCTCGAGCTGCGTGTGGAACGGGTTCGCGGCCGCGAGATTCATGCAATGGTGGTCGTGGGCGGAACGCTGATCAGTCACAAAGGCATTAACGTTCCTACCGCATCATTGTCCGCAACGCCGCTCACGGCGAAGGACAAAAAAGATCTTCTCTTCGGATTGAAGCAAGGCGTGGATTTTATTGCGCTGTCATTTGTGCGGAAAGCTGCGGACGTTCTGCAATTGCGAGCATTGATTCAGCGTGGTCTTCCGAAAGGCGCAACACCACCGGCGATTATCGTCAAGATTGAGCGGCGGGAAGCGCTCGATCAGCTGGATGCGATTATTGCCGCTGCGGACTGTGTGATGGTGGCGCGCGGCGATCTTGCGCTCGAAGCCGATGCCGCATCGGTGCCGCTGTACCAAAAAGTGATCATTCGCAAGTGTCTGGAAGCGGCAAAGCCCGTCATTACCGCAACGGAAATGCTCGGGTCAATGACAGAAAAGCCGCGTCCGACGCGCGCGGAAATTTCCGACGTCGCGAATGCGGTGATTGATCACACGGACGCCACGATGCTCTCCGGCGAGTCCGCGACGGGAAAGTATCCCGTGCGCGCCGTGGAGACGATGGCGCATATTATCCGCGATACCGAAGCGTCTCCGTGGGATGACCCCTTGGCATTGCCGGACGCTCCGTCCGATGGGCATCCGGTGCTCGCAGTGTCCGCGGCAGCGTGTCGGGTGGCGAAAGACATCGGTGCAAAAGCGATTGTGGCGGTGACCACGACAGGGTTTACGGCTCGCACCATCGCGCGTCACCATCCGGAACTTCCCGTGCTTGCGATCACGAAACAGGAAACCATTGCGCGACAACTTACGCTCTCCTGGGGCGTGATCCCGATTCTTCTGGAAGGAGCAAGTACTGAAGCCTCCGTGCGGCCACAGGCGCTCCAAGCGCTTCGGAGAAAAAAGCTCGTGCGGAACGGCGATCAGATTGTGTTTGTAGCCGGCCTGCGGGCAGAACACGCGCCGCGCTGGGAGGAAGCCGTGCGGGTGATACGGGTGTAGCGCACACGTCCTCCACATATAGTTTCCATGTTCTCCGCATGCTATACACATGCTATCCACAGCACACATGAGGGCAATTCTCTGTACGAAAGGAGGTGAGTGACAATGCAAAAATTTTCTATGACCTGCACGTGCGGACACGTGATGGACGTTGATGCGGAAACACGGGAAGACGCCGTGGCAAAAATGAAGGCCACCATGAATGAAGAAGCGGTGGCACAGCACATGGCCGAGAAACATCCCGGCGAACCGCCCATGACGGTTGCGCAAGTGCATGCCGGTATCGAAGCGTCGCTCGCACCCGCTGGAGCGTAACGTTTAAGAACATGCGAAGAACGCGGTATTCCCGCGTTCTTTCTTGTTGTATCTGCTCTTCTTCACAACCACTCTATGTCAGGGTATGCTTTGGGCGCTTTCAAGGAGAGGTCGCATAGTGGCCTAGTGCGCCGTCTTGGAAAGGCGGTAGACCTGAAAGGGTCTCGGGGGTTC
>CAZVRG010000053.1:0-4614 GCA_964630025.1 uncultured Candidatus Saccharibacteria bacterium | reverse complement strand
CCTCAGGATGACATCCTTTACGTTTAGCTCCTCGCGAAGTAACGCAAATCCTTCTTCACCCGCTGCTTCGAGCCCGGGAAACGCTCCTGTAAGCACCACCTCGGCAAGCGGCTGACGCACTTTGATTTTCGCTTCCGCACGCGCACGTTGCCCTGCGGACGCAAGATCGCGAATCTCGCGCATCTGCTCAAGAAGACCAACTTCCGAAGTTTTTCCGCTCAACTTCGGAAGTTGGTCAGCGGGCCACTCCCCAAGATGCGGCGACGTTCCTGTGAGTGTGCGATGGATATGTTCGGCAAGAAACGGCACGAATGGCGCGGCAATAACAGAAAACTGCTTCAGCACTTCTCCGAGAACCGGAAGCGCTTCCGCGCGCCCGCGACTGCGCCGCACATACCACGTTGATAACTCATCAACAAACGGAAGAAGCTGCCGTGCGGCATCATCAATGCGGTAGTGCTCCATTGCTTCCCGCACATCCATGGCAAGTTGAGAGACGCGCGCAAGAATCCAGCGATCGAGAAGCGTTCGGGATTCGGCACTCGGCATTCGGGATTCGGATGCTTCGGTACGATTGCCGATTGCCGATTGCCGATTGCCTACATACGTCCGATAGAATTGCCAGACGTTCCAGAGAATGAGTGTGAATTTTTTATAGAGATCGCCGACGAGACGGTCCGAAAACCGCATGTCCTCACCAAAACTCGTGGCCGTGAGCAAGTAGAGGCGCAGCGTGTCGGCGCCGTATTTCTCAATGACCCCGACAGGATCAACATAATTGCCGAGCCGCTTGCTCAACTTGCGACCATCTTCCGCAAGAATAAGACCGCTGGCAGTGACGTTCGTAAACGCCGGACGATGTTCTCCGAGTCCTTGGTTGTTCAGAGTAAGAATTCCTGCGAGGACATGCAGCGTATAGAACCATCCCCGCGTTTGGTCGAGCGCTTCACCAATGAACTCCGCAGGAAACGTTTGTTCGACAAGCTCTTTATGTTCAAACGGATAATGCCATTGCCCATACGGCATACTCCCCGCGTCGAACCAGACATCGAGAACTTCCGGTACGCGATGCGCCTCCTGCCCACAGGACGCGCAGCGGAGAACAACCCGGTCCACATACGGACGATGCAGGTCCATGTCGGCATGGGGAGAACGAAGCGCTTCCCGATTCCCGCCAGCGGCTTCCATGTCCGCGATACTGCCAATCACTGTTGCCTTCCCGCAGGAAGCACATTCCCATACAGGAAGCGGAATACCCCAGTACCGACTGCGGGACACCGCCCAATCCGGCGCATCGCGTAATCCTTGGCCAAAGCGTCCTTCTTTCACATGTGCGGGCACCCAATGAATCTGCTTTGCATTCTCAAGAAGTTGCTCCTTAATCTTCGTGACGGCGATAAACCATGAATCTACTGCCATATAAATCAGCGGATGCGCGCACCGCCAACAGTGCGGATATTCGTGCTGAATTGTTTCTGATTGGGCAAGCAAGCTCCGTTGTCGAAGATCGTCAATAATCGCTGCATCCGCATCTTTCACAAACGTTCCCGCCCACGGCGTGATGGCATCAATAAAACGCCCGCGACTATCCACCGTCTGAAGAAGAGGAAGATGTTCCTCCTGTGCAAGACGAAAATCGTCTTCGCCAAATGCGGGGGCAATATGCACAAGCCCGGTGCCGTCCGCGGCGCTGACAAATGTTCCTGCAACAACACGGAACGCGGGTTTCTCCACGGATACGAACGTAAAGAGCGGCGTGTAGGTTGTTCCAACAAGCGTTGAGCCGGGAAACTCTTCCTCAACCGCATACGGCTCACGCACAACAGCTTCCAGCCGATCTTTCGCGAGAATCCACCGCTCATCACCAACGCGAACACGCACATACGCGAGGTCTGGGTGCACGGCAACAGCGGCGTTTGCCGGCAGCGTCCATGGCGTGGTGGTCCACACCAGAAGAAATGTCTGTTCTTTTCCAACAACAGAAAGCTTGACGGTGATGGCCGGGTCCGTATCGGTTTGGTATCCCAGAACGGTCTCGTGATGACTTAAGGGCGTTTCACACCGCGGACAATAGGGAGACGACCGCATGCCTTTATAGACCAACCCGTGATCCCATGCGGTTTTGAATACCCACCATGCCGATTCCATAAACGAGGCATCCATCGTCCGATAGGCGTTGTCGTAGTCTGCCCATCGCCCAAGACGACGAAGGAGCGTGGTGAAGTCGTCGACGCGACTCATCACTGCCTCGCGGCATTTCGCATTGAATTTCTCAATCGTGTATTTCTCAATCTCCTGCTTGGTTTTTATGTTGAGCTCTGCCTCGACCATGTTCTCCACCGGCAGACCGTGGCAGTCCCAGCCAACGCGGCGATCAACGCGACGCCCTCGCATCGTCCAGTACCGGGTCACGGTGTCTTTGAGTGTGCTTTGCAAGATATGCCCGTAGTGCGGTGCGCCGGTGGCATACGGCGGCCCGTCATAAAAGGAATACCGTTCTGCGCCTTCACGCCGTTTCAAACTTTCTTCAAATGTTTTTTCGGTTTCCCAGTGCTGGAGCACGTCGCGCTCGAGTGCATCCGGACGAAACCCGGTCGGCCCAGTAGGCCGCTCGTCGCGAGCGGGCGTCATGTCTTGGGCGAGGAGCTCGAACTGCGAGAAGATCCTCGCAAACGAGGGAGACGCGGCCGAGGAATACTGGGGAGACGCGGTCGGGGCAAACGCGATAACCATCCGTCGGACTTCCCCTTCATGACGTCCTGATACACTGCGAGCACATCCTCCGCATGCTTTTTCCAATCCACGCCGCTCAAATCCTCACAGTGCACGACGACCGCTCTGCTTTCCGGATACTGATGCACTTCGCATAGCAGTTTCTTATCGCCATCACGCCGGAGAAGAATGCGAGACGCTTTGCGGCACAGCGCCTTAAACCCGATACGGGCGCCAAGCATCCAGCTATTCAAAAAGACATTGGTGCCGCGCTTGCCGAGCGGTACCCAGTGAAACGTGGCGATGTTTGTTCCAGGATAGAGATACGGAATCAACCCTTCGGGCGAGTGAAAGAAATCGAGATTCGCCGCCGTGAGGAAACCCGCCACGAGCATGTGCGCGTAAAAGAACGGGAGATACGCGCGATATTGCGCAAAGGGAAAATGCCGAATCTCGACATTCGGCCGCCCGGTAAACTCCGCAACCTCGCTGGGCGGCGTGCGAGCATCAAGAAAGACCACGAAGGTGTCGTGCGGCGCTGCGGCAAGGAGATGCCGAAGAAGCTCGCGTGTGTACGCAGCAATCTCCGGATGGTACTTGTGGTGTTCCGGCGCCAGAATATGTGCATCAAATCCGATACGCATGGGGTTGTTCTCCTGTCATTCTGAGGGAGCGTAGCGACCGAAGAATCTCATCAGTCCGGAGGAGATCCTTCGGCCGTGCGCGGCCTCAGGATGACACGATGCTGCGGCATCATGTCACATTACTTCTCGCTTCTCAACACCGAGTAGGTCAAACATTGTTGCCAACACCGTTTGCGCAACCACGGTGAGCGCAAGACGCGTGCGCAGCAGATCCCGCTCTTCCGTGCGCAATACGGGTACCGTGTCGTAAAATCGGTGCACGACACGTGCAAATTCCAACGCGAACTGGGGTAGCCGTTGCACTTCCCATGTCCGCACAATATCTTCCAGCACTTCCGGCAGGCGAAACGCCAGTGCAAGCAGATACGTTTCTGTTTCATGGAGAGACGCGACGCTTGTTTCCGGACGTCCAAGCTCTATGGATCCGTCAATAAAGTTTTGCTCCTTCGCTTTGCGTAAAATGCCCGCAAGTCGTACATACGCATACTGCGCGTAGTACACGGGATTCTCTTCTTTCTGCGCGCGTGCCAAATCAAGATCAAGATCCATGGGACTACTCAAGGGTTTGAGCGTGAGAAAGAATCGCGCCGCGGAAACGCCAATGGCATTCAGGAGTTCATGCAGCGGCACAGCGGTACCGGCACGTTTTGACGACTTCTTCGCTTCTCCTCCCTGCACAATGCGCACCATATGCGCAAGCAGCACGCGCAGGCGTTTTTCGTCTTCCCCGAGCGCAGCAAGTCCCGCATGGAGCGGCAGCACATGTCCCTGGTGATCCGAGCCCCAGAAGTCTACGATGAGCTGAAAGCCGCGACGCACTTTATCGCGGTGATACGCGATGTCCGGCATCAGATAGGTGAACGCTCCGGACTGTTTCACCAGCACACGATCCTGCGTGTCGCCAAACTTCGTCGTGAGGAGCCATTGCGCTCCATCACGTTCGATCACATATCCCTGTTTTTTCAGTTCTTCAAATGCCGCCTGCACTTCTCCGCGCTCGTGCAACGTTGATTCGCGGAACCACACATCATAGTGCACGCCCGCAACCTCCTCGAGGAGTCGGCGAATTTCACGAATGGTGATCTCGACAGCGCGCCGGGTGATTTCCGCTCGCACTTCTTCATTCTCGAGATCCGCAGGCGAGAACGCATGCCCACGATCTTCTTTCATGTTCTCGCGGACAAAATCGGCAATGGTGCGTACATCCTCACCTTGATATAACTCCGCGGGGTATTCCATCGGATGCCCTTCGGCTTGC
>CAZVRG010000052.1:0-4802 GCA_964630025.1 uncultured Candidatus Saccharibacteria bacterium | reverse complement strand
GGGTGACAGAACGCACGAGTGAAGAAGTGGCGGCAGTCATGCGGGAGCTCGAGAAAGAATTTCGGGTTCGCTGCGTTGTCGTGTACAACCCATATCGTCGTGTCACATTCGGTGAAGGCATACTGCCACTTTCATTGATCGTGGTTCCGACACGAGACTGCGATGACATGCAATTTGAAGAGCACGCACACGCATGCTGCGAGGCGTACCGGAAACGCACGCTGTTCCAACAGGAGTACACGTGGCACTGCCACTGCATGATTCTGTTACATCCCCTGCAATGGTTCCAGCGTTTTCGCGTAGACCCGGGCCGTTTCCCTCTTTCCGACATGGGTATGGGCGCTGATCTCATCAGCGATGTGCTGTACGGACAGGAAGCCATGGAAGAAATCCATGAGAGTGCGCGCGCATTCTTCGGGGATCATATTCTTCCCTACTGGCAGCGAGAGGCGGAACGCCGCCGCGCGGAGATGGACAAGAAGATTACCCAAGAACAGGAAGCGTATCAGCAGTACTGCACAGAACGTCAGACGTTGCTCAACCGACACGAGCTGGAAGAGCTGCGTCAGCTTCTGAATGCAGTACAGCAGACGCGCAGAGAAGAGCCGTTCGAGGCAATCGTGGCGCTCGATGGGAGCGGTCGTCCGCTTGGGAAAGCACTGGAGTGGTATTCTTCCGATCCCGTCCGCGTGTTCTATATCGATCCCCATCCGTTGAAGAAACTCGGCATGACGAATGCCGCGTTATGGGAGGATGCGGCACACATTCTCGAGCGCGAGATTCCGAATCTGCATGTTCTCTGGAAGACCGCGCCCCATACTCTTCTCTTCGTGGATGATCAAACGGGGTACGGACATACGTACTCTTCTCTCAAGGCATTCACGAAGGCGTTGTCGGGAACGGATAATATACGGCTCGTCGTGCTCTCGCAATACGCGAGAGACAATACGCCGTCATGGCTTCGGAAACGCCACATTCAGGGAATTGAATTGGTTGAAGAGGGATTCACTTTTCTCACCCGTGAATGCCCAACGCCAGACAGCCGAGCATTCTATGCCACGCTGAAAGAGATTGTCCTTTCGTGGAAGGAGACATAGCGCATACCGCCACTGGCTTCACAGCCGCGGCGGTTTTTTCAATGACTCGATGAAAAGTTGACGCACCGTTTTCCCACGTGATAGATTTCAGCCGCCCTTTGAAACACCGGACTGGAGGAGGCTAAGGACGCGGCGGTTCGGCTCTTTGGGTGGTAGAGTGCTCAGTCGCTCCGTGGGAGTGACGCACGTTTCGATGGGGCCGCCGTCCTTCGGCCGGCGCTGCCCTGCGGCCGAATCTCCCGGGATTTCGTGCTTTGCACAATCACCGGGAGTGACCGACGTCAGTGCGATATGTTCGCACTCCTCCTCATCTTACGCCGCACTGATCTTTCGCCAATCCAACACGGAGAGTGACAGATGATCCAGCAGTTTCTTACGGGCATGGAGCCAACGGGGTGGTCGCGCGTCGCTGCCTGCAGGAACTTATTCAGAAAACTGCGCATTAGCGAGAAAAGCGTCCAGGCCATTTTGGACAATCCGGATGCGTACTGGCAGCCCGTTGTTTTGTGTCGGAACGGGAAGACGCGCCTCTGCTTCTCTCCGCATCCCGCTCTGCGCTATGTTCAGTATAGGATCTACATATTCCTGCGAAGAGATGAAGCCTGTCGGTACTGCCAGGGCACAGTGAACGGCTACCCCGCAACGGCATTCCGGCGCGGCAGTTCTATTGTGCAGAATGCACGGTTCCACCGACACAATCGCTCTAGTTGGTGCGTGGATCTCCGGGACGCTTTCGCCTCAATCCGCACGAAAGTTCTTGGCGGCTACCTACTGCGCACGAGGGTGTTCACGCGCGGCGGACTCACGGTTCCGCCGAGGGACGCCGCGTGGGTGTGCAGCCGCCTTCTCACGTACCGCGGACGCCTCCGACAGGGAGCATCAGTCTCGCCATTCCTCTTTAATTTGCTGTTACGGAGACTCGATGAAACCCTTGCAGAAATCGTTCATGCCCCGAGCAAGTATCCCGAGCGATACGTTCCTCAAGGGCTGTATCCGCTCGTGCAACCGGACGACGGAATGTCGCCATGGGCATTTCGATGGATTCGTGCGAAGCAGCAAGGACCGCGCTACACGCGCTACGGGGACGACCTGTGCTTCTCGCTTCCGGAGGAGACGCTCCCGCAGCACCTAAAAGAACAAATCCGACAGTGCGTGCGCGCACATGGCTATCGGCTTTCCACTCGCAAGGAGCGACAAGGTCGGCACGGAGTGATGGAGTTCCCCGGATGCGTCGTGGTTCATGGAGCGATTCGGCCCCCACGTTCGTACATCCGTATACTCGCAGATCAATTCCGAACGGGATGCCTCACAGAGCAGCAGCTCCGCGGGCACAAAGGCTTTCTCGGGCAATTTCGCACGGGTGTCTGGAAGCGATGTCTGCGCGCTGCAGATGTCCCGCCCCAGCTCATCGCGTGCCTCGCGAGGGGTTGAGTATCTTCGTCCAGATCAGCACATTCTCTACCGCCAACGCATCATGCCGCGGCGGTTTTTCTTTGCATGAAAAAAGCCATCGGCATTGATGTGCCGATGGCCGAAAGAACTTACTGCGGCAAATACCCACCGATTTGGTGCGCCCAGAGCCGAGCGTACACGCCGGATTGTTCGAGCAAACGCGTGTGCGTGCCCATCTCGACAATTGACCCTTCGTCCATCACCACGATGCGATCCATCCGCATGATGGTAGACAACCGATGGGCAATCACGATGCAGGTACGTTGCGCGAGCAAATCGGCGATCGCGGCTTGAATGAGTTTCTCCGTCTCGCTGTCTAAGGCGCTGGTGGCCTCATCGAGAATGAGAATAGGCGCATCAGCCAAGAACGCGCGCGCCAACGCGATGCGCTGACGTTCACCGCCGGCAAGCTTGACTCCACGCTCACCCACAAGCGTGTCTAACCTGCTTGGAAATTCCTGAATAAACTCCCACGCATGGGCGCGCTTCGCTGCCGCGATGATCTCTTCCTCTGTCGCATGGGGGCACGCAAAGCCGATATTTTCCCGCAGTGTCCGATGGAACAATTCAGGCTGCTGCGGAACGATCGCGACGTGTTCGCGCAGGCTATGTTGCGTGACTGCATCAAGATCTTGCCCGTCAATACGAATGTATCCAGAGGTAAGATCAAAATGCCGCAGCAATAGCTTCACGAGCGTGCTTTTCCCTGCCCCACTTTTCCCGACAAGCGCAACAGATTGCCGTGCAGGAATGTGCAGCGTGAAATCGTGCACATCATGACGCGTGCGCGTTTCCTGATCCACGTAGCTGAAATTCACTGCGTGAAAATCGATGATTGCTTCTTCTACGCGGAGTGGCCGCGCGCCAGGCGCATCGCGCACTTCCGGGGAAAGCACATAGATATCGGCCACCTCCTTTGCTTCCGCAAAGCGCTGAAAAAGACGATGGATAATATTACTCATGTCCCAGAGGTGCCGAAGAAGATAGAACACATACGCCTGGAAAAAAACGAAGTCCCCCGCTGTCACTGTCCCCTGCTGCCAGCCATGAGCGAGCCACCAGAGGAGAAACAGCTCGAACCCGGTAATCACCACACCTTTTACGCGCATGGCAGAAACACTCACAAGCCATGCGCGTATACGTTTCCGTAAGCAGACATCGGCAATGCGAGAGAAGCGCCCGAGCTCTTCGTGCTCCTTGCTAAATGATTTCACGGCGGATGCATTCGAGAACGAGTCCGCAAACGCGCCGCCAACAGCCGAATCGGCTGTTGCCTCTTCTTCCGAGTACGGAAACTGGATTCGTGCCACCAGGAAACTCACTCCCAGGAATAGTACTGTCCACAGAGTGAACGCTGCGGCCAAGATCGGTTGCTCGAGAGTAAGCACCACCAAGGTCGCGCCGACCAGCAGCATGCCGCGACCAACTTGGAAGAAGTACGCGTCCGCAATGTGCTCAAACGCATTGCGAAACCGCGTTGCGGACTTCACCAGCGACCCGGCAAAGCTGTTTTCGAAAAAACGCAAGGATTGCGACTGGACTGCCTCAAAGCTTCGCACATCCAAGTCACGCATGACGCGCGACTCAAACAGCGCGACGATGGCATCCCCGAGCATCCAGGTGACATTAATCCCCACGAAGTAGCAGACCAGATACCACAGCGTTGTCCTGACGGCGGAAGATGACGCTGCGCCCGATCCCAACGCGTTGAATAACGCGCGGAGAAGGAACGGGTGCCAGACATGCAGAGCGATAGTCAGCCCCATACACAGAGACCCGACCACGAACAACCAGCGATGCTTCCTGACGCTTGGCCAATAGGCCAGAAGCACTGCCCACATAACATTCCTCTCTTTCTTCCCGAAGGACGTGGGTATGGAATTACGAACTGTTTGATTGTGAAAGAAGCGAAATCCATTCAGCACACACGGACAGAGTGCACATTCTACGCATATACACGGGAGACGTCAACACACGCGACGCTCCGGCCGCGGCGGTTTTCCCTCACCCGTATCACAAAGCGAGCATCCACGTGCTCGCTTTGTGCGCTGAACGAGAGCTTTAGCAGGTGCACTTCACCTGTGCCTGGCCGCAGCCGGTGCATTTTGACATACAGTGGTCACCGCCACATGCGTGGTTCGCGTCATGCGTTGCCGACTCTGCACCGCACATGTCGCACTTGTATCCTTCCGTCGCCATACCGCATTTTGAACAATTTTCCATCCCGCTCACCTCCCCTCCTCTCGCACGGTA
>CAZVRG010000051.1:0-5046 GCA_964630025.1 uncultured Candidatus Saccharibacteria bacterium | reverse complement strand
ATTGTTGTTTCTAGGAGGATTCCCACACGCGCTTGTGTATGCAGTGCTCACCGTTAGTATCCTTGTTGCGTGTCTCACGCTGTTATTCCGTCATCCGCGTCCGGTCATCGCCTTTGCCTGTATCATCGCTCTTGCCGTTCCATTGACCGCAATCAAGCTTCTCCCTATCACCGAAGTGCAGGCATTGTCAGCGGATTTTGAGCGTCCGCCCACACGCATCTTACCGATCGCTCTTGCATCCAAGATGTTTCTCGCTCGGGATCAGTATGTGTATCCGCCCTGGACACATACAGAGGAACAGGGGACTGATGCTGTGTGGCAAGAATATGAAACGTATGTCGGAATCATTCCGGTTCTGGCTGCGCTGATCGGGGCAGTGTTTCTACTCCGCCAACGATTCGCGCTGGCGCTTCTCGGAACCGGCGGTGTGCTGTTTGTTATGACGTTTGGATATTTCCCCTGGACATTACTGCACCGCCTTCCATTCTTAAACGAAATGCTTCGAAGCCCGGCGCGCTTCCGCGGCCTCTTCATACTCTTTCTCGCGTTGTTTGCTGCCGCGGGACTCACAATCTTCCTGCGGCGCATTCGACCGCCCATCCTGCGCGTGTGTCTCGGTCTCGTCGTGTTCGGCATCGTCGCCGCGGATCTTCTTCTCCTCCACCAGCCACTCTTTCGCCGAACATTCGCAACAGAAACTCCGGAACTGCCGCACCGTGAAATGTTTACGCGCGTCCGCGATTCATATACCGACGACCGCGCCGGTCATTACCGGCTGGGGTACCTGAATTATCGCGCGAATGAGGGCACAACCGATCTGTGTATTCCACACATGAGCGCCCGCGGCGTGTTCGCGCGTGGGAGTGATTCCTCCAATCCGCGAAAGCCATATCACGGAGAAGCATTTCTTGAGCAGGGTGGGAAAGCGCAACTGACATCACTACGGCCAAACACCCTGACTGTCGCGATTGCGCCGCGCAGTGAAGGGTGGCTCGTTCTCAACCAGAATTTCTTCCCGGGTTGGTCGGTAACGCCGGTACGGGAGATCGGCGCACGCGAAGGACGCCTTGCCGTACGCGTCACGCCTGAAGATCGCGTGATTCGGCTTTCGTATCGCGCGCTGTCATATCACGCCGGCAGCGTTCTCACACTTCTCGCACTCATTCTCACCGGCGCATGGATCTGGCGGGAACGCGCGCGTCTAGACACGCAGCCGACGAAGATAGACCGCACCTGACAGTACAGCACAGAGAAGCGCAATGCTGAGAAGACTTTCGCCGCCGATGCGAAGCGCCAGTGCGGGAGTGATCGCATTCCCAAAAAGCACGAGGGATCCAAGCGACTGCAAGATCATTTTCCACCGGCCAAAGACAGAGACCTGCAACTGCGTGGGATCGGCGTGCGGCATCAGCGCGCGCGCAGCGCCCAGCATAAACAGAAAGCCATCCGCCGCCAGCAAGAGACTGAAAAGCAGCGGCTCTTGACGCCAAAAGAACACAAAGATAACTGCATGCAGGAGCTTATCGACGGTCGGATCAAATCGCGTGCCAAATTTTGTGATCTGCCCGCGAAGCCGCGCGAGTTCGCCATCGAATGCATCGGTGAGCACCGCAAGCAGGTAGACGCCTGCTGCGGCGCGGAGCGCGCCGTTCCAGAGCAGCGCCGCAAGAACGCCTGTGCACAGCAATCGAAGAAGGGAAAGATGATTCGGCGTGACCCATGCCGGAAAGAGACGGACGAGTGGACGCACGAAACGCATGCGCCCGATGCGAATCGCGCGCTCCAAAAGGTGTGCCTGCAGGCCTAGAGAATTTTCCGATGTTTCGCTCGCCACAATGCAACGTATACGGTGAGGAGCATGATGGCAATAATGCCCCAGAACAAAAGACGATTCGGTAACGGAACGCCGCTATGGAAGAACGTCGCCACTTGCGCAATAAGACCAAGTGGAAAGAAAATGGCTCCCAGCACGGTGAGAATCTTCACGAACTCGTTGAGTTTATAGGTCACGAGAATCCCGTTCGTTTTCGCAAGTTCCTCCGCACGCTCCCAAAGTGTTTCGAGTTCGTCCCACAGGCGCGTGAATTTTCCATCCACGCTTCGAAATACCACACCAAGCGCATGCTCCCGCCATTTCGCGGGAAGCTCTTCCGTCGTGTAGAGATTGCGCTGGGGACGCACGATGCTGCGCACGCCTGCCAGATCGCGTTGAATCAGGGATAATTCGGACACCATGTCGCGCTCATAGCCGGAAAAGATCCGCTGTTCGGCATTTGTGAGATGCTCGGCAATGCGATTGACCATAGGGAATGTGCCGTCAATGAGGTGCTCGAAGATGCGATAGAGAAGATACGCGGCGTCGCGGCCGACAATATGCTGCCGCGCGTCTTCATGCGCCGCAACGTCGGAAAAGAGTTCATCGAGATGTCGCGTTGCGACCGGTTGCACCGTCACCACAAGATCCTGCCGTACAAAGATATCGAATTCGGCGGGGATGGTGATGCGCTCCGCGCGGAGATGCAACGGAATATGCACTACCAGAAAGAGATAGTCCGCATGCGCCTGCACTTTTGGCCACGGACTAGATCGCAGACATTCCTGCACATCAACCGCATGAAACTGTTCCTTTTCCCGAAGAAACGCGAGGTCCGCTTCATCCGGATCGGTGATGTGAACCCAGCGCAGCTCGCGTGTAGAAATTTCCCTCCG
This sequence comes from uncultured Candidatus Saccharibacteria bacterium, assembly GCA_964630025.1. Lineage (GTDB taxonomy): Bacteria > Patescibacteriota > Andersenbacteria > UBA10190 > CAIZMI01 > VMFP01. The sequence goes on along the minus strand of CAZVRG010000051.1, from coordinate 2,337 downwards.
CACAATGAGTGATGTACCATATCTTCATCACTCACACAAGAAACATGCATCCCGTTCGCGCGATGCGCACACGTACCGGATTCCATCGCCGCACTCTCGGGATACGCGTCGCGCTTCTTTTCGGAGCGCTCATGCTGCTCGGCGGCGGGTGCGTCCGGCCATCTTCGACCGCGCCCACGCCCCCACCGGAAGGCGGTGTCTACCGTTCGGATGATGGCGGTGTGACTATATTTCAGAAGGTTGTTGTTGAGGGCGGGGGAGTGCTCTCTGGCATACAGCCGCGCCAAGTCGAACTGGTGCCGCTCACGCCGGATGTGCTCTATCTCGTGGCGGCGGAAGGATTGTTTCGGACAACGAACGCCGGCGAGCGCTGGGAGCAGCTGACAATTCCTGCTGCAAGCGTTCACAGCATCACCGTCCATCCGCGCAATCCGAATATTCTTCTAGCAAGCGGTGTCGCCCCCGCGCCAAACGGGCGAGGAAAAATCTGGAAATCGCTTACTGCGGGGGAAGCTTGGGAAGAGGTGTTTACCGCGCCGGCAACCCGTGTGGAAACGGGGACCATTGTTCGCCGGCAACGAGAAGTGCACGCCGTGGTGAACAGCGTGACGCATGACACGCAGGCGCCCGAAATCGTGTACGCGGGGACAAGCACTGGCGCACTGCTCATCTCGGTGGATGGGGGTATGCATTGGCAGGAGCGATATTCATTCCGTCAGGGCGTGACGGGTCTGAAAACATCGCCAACGAAAAGCGGATTCCTGCTTGTCCGTTTGGCAGACGGCACATTGGTGCGCTCGTTGGACGGCGGAGACACCGTTGACCTCGTGGACTTGCGGCGCGCCACCGATCAGCAAACCGGCGGCCTGACAGGACTGTCCAGCGGTTTTGGCGCGCCACGCGACCCGGCGAACGCTGTGGCATTCCTGCGCACGCCCGACAGCGACGACGAGGGCATTCTTGTCGGCACGCAGTCCGCGCTCTTCCGATCGAATGACGGCGGAGAAACCTGGGATCAATTGCGCATTCCCTCGTCGGGAACCGTGCGAACGCCCGTTATCAGCGTGGCACAAAGTCCAAACGGCATACTGTGGGCAGCGTCTGGCGCCATCGTGTTTTCCTCCATGGATGATGGCAATACGTGGCGCGCTCTCGACACGCCTCTCCAGACAGGGCTACGCTTTCTCGTCGCAGATCCGGCGCGCGCGAATCGACTCTACTTCGTATTTAGCGCGCAATAAAAATTCCCCGCGAGAGGGCGGGGAATCAAGAGGAAACCGAAGTGGTCCCAATTACTGTGCGGCGATCCAGTGCTCGGCACGGACAATCTGTCCGTCAACAAACACTTCTGCGATGAGCAGCGCGTTGCCGACTTCCGGAATGCTTACCGTCGCTTCGAACGCGTTTGGCAAGATCGTTACTGGACCCCAGTCACCAACGCCTGGTTCCCCGTGTTCCGGAGCAACCGTGAGGCGCGTGTGTGCACGACCAGCGGCACCGAGCGGTCCGTACACTTCCCATTGCACAGGGAAGGTAAGACCAACCTGCACGGTGCTTGGCAGCGGATGAAAGACAACACGGAATCCGTCCGCAGGAGCCTCTGGGCCCGTTGGAGCGCCAGAAGGAACGCGGGGCGGCACAGACGCCTTTGGCGATTGTGCAGCGGGCGGCGTGGTTGCGGGAACATCCGCGAGCTTGGGGCTTGGAGAAGCCGCGAAACGCGTCTCCACAAGCGTGCCGAGACCATATCCTACTGCAGCCGCGACCACAAGAATGGCGAGGCCGGCGAGAACGACTACGAGAGTTGTGCGATTCATAAGGGGCGAACGATAGCACACACCTCCTTGGGTGTCAAGCGCTTGGCTCCCCGTAGCAAGCTGTGGGGCATGCAACATTTTCAGTAGTGCTCGCTGCGCTCGCCGGGCGCACGGACGAGCAGCCGCTTCGCGGCTGGGATGCTCTGAGTCCCCACTGCCAAGCAGTGGGGCTTGCCGCATACTCGTCAAGACCAAAAATCCCGCCTATTTCTAACCTACCGAGGTCTAAACTACCGAGGTTTACCCTCGGTTTTTCTCACTCTTTACCTATGTGTCACAGTGTCGAGAGTCCGCGAACGTCTTTTTAGGACGCGCGCGGCGAGCAGGCACCCAACATACCTCGGCCCTTCCGCAAAAAAACGCCTGCCGTATCCAAAAGATACGCGCAGGCGTGGCGACCCACCTTCGCTAACGCTATGGTGGGCAAGGCCAAAGGGACAAAGCGCAGTGTGAGAAGTGCACAAAGTTCCAAGGGCTTAAGACTTGCCTGCCCCGCGAAGCATGTGCGAAGTGGGGCGGA
>CAZVRG010000050.1:0-5239 GCA_964630025.1 uncultured Candidatus Saccharibacteria bacterium | reverse complement strand
GACTCGAGCATCTGCACGAATTTCCGTCGCAACATCGGCCACGTCCATTGGTCAACACGTCCCACGGTTTGCTGTTGGAAGTGCAGGCGCATGGTTCCATCGTTGAGGGAGCGAACGATCGCGTCGTGAAGACTACCCCGCGTATGCGGGTCGTAGAGACACATCCGATGCAGTGCGGGTGGCAGCAAGATCGGACGAATGCCAATGTTCCCCGCGATGATCGGTGTCCCCGTCGCCAGCGCGAGAAGAACGCGGTGGGATGACTTTGCAATGTTTGCGGGGTTGTGATCAACCGGATCGACAAGAAGGTTCGCTTCTCGTGCAAGAGCGATATCTTCCGGCGGCGTGAAGCGGCCGAGGAAGTGGATACGCTCGGGTATGGGGTACCCACCCACGCGAACATTCCCGTTCGCGTGGGAACCCGGAAATAGGGTATGGGCCATGGTACGCAGCTTCTCTGCGTCTATGCCGTCACCGGCGAGGACAAGATGCACATCAGGTGACGATTGAACAAGTTCCGAAAACGCTTCCAGTAACAGATCGACGCGGTGCCCGGAAGAAATGGAAAGACTGCCAACGTACAGAAGAATTTTTGCATCCGGCGAGAGATGCAGATGTTCCCGCAGGCGTGCCTGCCGGATCACCGAAGGAATACGGATGCCTGTTGGAAACAGTTCTGTCCGTACATCGGGGCGATGTTCACGCACGTGTTCCACCAACGCGGGAGATGCTGCGGTAACAGCAGCCGCTGCGCGAATGGCGCGTGCCTCCAATCCCGCCACATATCCGCGGAGCACGATCGGAATGCGTGATGAACGCACCTCGTCGTCATCCACATCCAGAAGAAGAGGGATGCCTCGTTCTTGTGCGATGGCCAATACGGGCGACGTATTTTGCAACTGCGGTTTCGCAAGAACAATGATGTCTGCCGAGTATTGCGTGAGGGCGTTGAACAACGCGGTACGTCCCGCGAAAAACCGCTTCACGGTTGTGAAGAAACCTGCCTGTGCCGCTTGCGTGGCCCGCAACGACGGACCAACCGTACGCAGGGTTACATGTTCGCCGTAGTGCGCTTCGGTCGTGTACGGCGACTGCTCACTGCCGGACAGTGTAAGAACATCAACGGTGTGACCGGCCGCGCCGACTTCCTCCGCGAGCGGCAGAATCCGTCCCACCATACTCGAGCGCTCCGGCGGAAGCGCAGAAACAAATAGCACCTTCATGCAGCAGACCGCGAGGTACGAGGCTCTCGAGCGACGCGGAACGCAACGATCGGAATCTGAAAGGCGGAACGCATGAGCGCGGAAAATTTCAGCTTCGATCCGTGCTTCGATGTCCACGAGATGGGGACATTCTCAATCGGCATGCCGTGTCGCCGCGCGCGCAGCATGACTTCCGTATCAAACAGCCAGCGTTCTTCAGTGAGAGAAGAAAACAACCTCTTCGCAGCATCCCGATGAAAGCCTTTAAAACCGCACATAGTGTCGACGCCTGCGAGTCCAAAAAACCCCATGTATGTTCGGTATACCCACCCGCTGAATGCGCGAAGGATTTCGCGATCTGCAACAATGCTCCCCCGCATCCATCGGTTCCCGACTGCAATGGGCTTCCGCTCCAGTCCGGCAAGGAGTTTCGGCAGTTCTTCCGGTCCCGTTGCGCCGTCAGCGTCCATAAAGATGATTGCGTCACCGCGGCTTTCTTCCACGCCGGTTTGCACCGCGGCGCCTTTTCCGCGATTGCGCGGCAAGCGGATCACGCGCAACGGAAGACGACCGGAAAATTTCGCCGCGACCGTCGAAGTCTGGTCCGACGATCCGTCATCAACCACGAGCACTTCAGCGATCGTCATCTTGGATATCTGATGAAATCGCGCGAGGCTTTCCAAGAACGCAGGCAGGCGCTCTTCTTCGTTGTAGGCGGGGATGATCAGGGAAATGGTCACAACAAAATGCGAAAGAGTAAGGAAACCATGAATCCGACTCTCTGGCAAGATACCATGAGGACACTGCTCGCGTCTGATGCACCGCGAAAGAGAGGGCTCTCTACGCTTGACAAAACCTCTGTCGGTTTCTATCGTTACCGTCGTTTCTGTTCTCTCCACAACAAACGAAAGCGAGGCACGCATGGCCTGCGAGCAGAGACCGTTTCTTGCGAGTATCAATGAGCGTCCGTATGATGACGGGCCGCGACTTGTGTATGCCGACTGGCTGGAGGAGCACGGGGATCCGCGCGCGGAGCTCTACAGGCTTCAGTGCATGCTTGCGCAAGAGGATAGCGATAGTCTGCAGAATCTTCACCAGCGCGTACGGTTTCTGATTCGAAGATATGGGCGGCAGTGGGCCGCGGAAGATCTTCGCGTTGCAGTGGCGGCTTTGCAGGAGGGAGCGCTCGCGTTTGATTTCCACCGCGGGTCCATTTTCTGGCCGATTGTGGTGGATCCGCGCCGGGGGTTCCGCGGAATGATACACGCTGGACATTATGATGAAGTGATTGATGTCACTGCACGGCGATTTCCGTTCAGTATGCAAGATGTCGGGTGCAACCAGATCGCTCTCGTCCGCTATTTTGCGGACTTCCGTGATCACACGGCGCTCATTGAACGCATGCTGCAAGTCGGTCTGCGGCCGGTGACAATTCGCGGGCTGCTCGCCTTCGGGGCGCGGTATCCGCACGTTCAGCGCGCCGTCACTATCTGTGCGATCGGATCGCGTGTACCGCTCCCCAGGGATCTTTCAGGCAGTGCATCTCCCGTATTGTACGGAAGTGAGCGGATTCGGGTGTTGAGCGGAAGCGGGTACATCAGATCTGACGGACTTGTACGTCTCGCACACGAACGTGACACGGTGCGATTTGCCGCTACGCCGATATAGAGTTCACGCATCGCAGGAACGATGTTCCTGCGATTTTTCATACGTCATGCTATCAATAGGACATGCGTTTTCCTGTGTCGGGTATCGCACTTCTTGTGGGGGTAGGCGTTCCGCTTGCGGGGCTCTTGTTCGGTCCCGCAATCGGCATTACGGTTGCGGCTCTTGGCGTAGGTGCCGCTCTCGCGCTGCTATTCATTCCCGAAATGAGCGTGCTCCTGTGGATTGGCACAAGCCTCTCATTTGGTACCGGCACGCTTCTTCTGCACGCACTCGTTCGCGCGGTCTTTCCTGTGTTGGGCAGCATCTCTTTCGCAACAAGTTTTGGCATGTTCTGTGCGGTGCTCGGCGTGATGTCCGCACTCTTGCTGTGGCGTTTCCGATTTGCGCGGACCATTCTACCGTTTGTCCGTGCGGATATCGCGTTCCTTGGCGTAGCGCTTGTCATGTTTGGAAGCATTGCCGCTGTAAACAGTCGGAATGGGTACGTTCCTCTTGCAGACGGGAACGAAGAATTTCATGCCCGCGGATTTGTCAACGGGGATACGATGACGCTGTTTGCGTTGACGAAGGCAACAGAGAGCAGGGGACAGGGAACAGGGCTCCTTCGCGAGAATCCGTTTGCGGGCAACGGGCCGCTGGAATATCCCACACTCCTGCATCGTGCGTTGGCTGACATCATGACTGCTACGGGCGGCGATATTACGCGTGATGCGTGGTGGCTGATGATTCCGGTACTGATTGGCACTGCGGCAGTTGGTGCGCTTTTGGTACAACTATTGATCAAGCGAGAACATGTTCCGTGGTGGGCAGGGGTCATCTTTTTCGCCGCGCTTGCAGCGACATGGGAGAGCTTTACCTATCCGCAGTCACATACGTTTCTTACCGGGTTGCTTTTTCTGCTTGTCGGACTGCTTGTGCTGCGCGACCAAACCGGAAATGCCGCAGAGCGTCGCATGCTTCGATGGGGCATCGGTCTCCTTGCGATTGTGCTGTTATTCAGCAACGCGGTGCTCGGCACTGCGGCAGTCGCCATTGCGGTTGGATCAAACGCCCTTCAATGCTTCAATCGCGGATGGCCGCTGCGCGATCGCGTCTCGGGGCTCATCGGCTCTGCCATACTCCTGTTTCTCTTTTTTGCATTTCCGCCGGGCGCCGGAGCGATTGGGAAGCTGAACGTTGCGTACACGGCGGCGCCGCAATTTATGATTGCGCTTCTTCCCGCGCTTCTTGCGCTTTGGGCATTGTGGGACACAAAGTGGCTGCATCGCTCGCCGACACTGCTTGGCGCAGCAATATCATTGCCGCTGCTTGCCTTTGTGACGCTCGTATTTTCCGAGCGCGACATCATCGCGGAAAACTCTCCGCGCTTTCTCTTTCTTCTTGTTCTGATCGGCTGGCCGGCGCTGATTCCGCTTCTTCAACGCATAAGCGATTGGTGGTGGCGGGAAACGCGCCATGTGGAACACACATTCGCCGAGCAAGTGCTTCTCTGGGGCGGTAGTTTCGTCACCGTATTCGGCCTGCTGCTTCCAACTGTCGCATCCGTTGCGGGGACACTCGATATTCTTGTACGCAAACCGCCGTCCGTGATTTCTGCCGATGAACTCGCTGCATTTGCATGGATACGCCAAGAATTACCACCGACGGCGACCATCCTTCGTGCAACCGAAAGCGTGTTCGAAAATGATATCGTCTCACCACTCGCACTCCCGGCGTTCACCGGTCGCGCGCAGCTACGCAGCGAATATTGGCTCTCACCAGAGGATGCAACGCTCGCGCGTGTCCAAAAGTTTTTCAGCGCGGAAGATGGTGAAAAAATCCCCGGCGGCACATATCTCTTCTGCGGCCCGGAAATTCTCCAGTGTCCGCAGGAAGGTACGCGGGCGTTTTCTTCCGGTGCAGTCACAATCCGCACGATTTCTCAATCTGTGGATTGATCTAGATTCAACTGTGGTACGCTAAAAGTGTGGAAAACCTTCCAGAGGTAAACAATGTTGAAAGCGTGAATGTCGGGCAACAATACCTTGGACGGCGCGTTTTAGTGATTGTTGCCATTGTTGGCATCATTTTGAATGTTCTTTTGCTTTTATATTCTTTCCTCACGTACTTGATAAAGGGACTTGATACAGCAACGATGATGGCCCTACTGATCTCTCTTTTCTTTACATCTTTGATTGTGAGTTCATACGCCGCTGGTGTCTACAGAATTCGGAAGAATCTCCGAGGAGGACCTGCTTTTATTTTGATTCCTCTCATACTGCAAATTGTCGCTCTTGCACTATTTTTCATTCCCGCCATCTTTCTCGGATTGTAGAGAGATTTTTTAGCGTTTCTTCCGCCCGCGTCTCCCACGAAAAGCGTTCGCGGAC
>CAZVRG010000049.1:0-5426 GCA_964630025.1 uncultured Candidatus Saccharibacteria bacterium | reverse complement strand
GGAGACACCGCCGAGCATGCGCCCACCCCGCACACGCTTCGCATATGTGACGGGAATATTCCGCTGCGCTTCCGTAACAAACACCACGCCTGCGGTTACGACGAGCGCAACAGCAACAAACGCAAGCAGGGTGGGAAGTTTTGACGGATCCCAGAGCAGAAAGATTTGGCGCAGATTTTGCGGCGCCTGTCCCACAATACCGAGAAAGATGATCAGCGATGCGCCGTTGCCCAGCCCCTGTTCGGAAATAAGCTCGCCAATCCACATCAGAAAGATGGTTCCTGCCGTCACCGTCAGAATGGCGACAAGAAAGTGCAGGGGGTCAAAGTGCAACGGCACCGATCCGCCGCCACCGCGGCTCAACAGCGTCAAAAAGCCGAACCCCTGTACTGCTGCCAATGGCACCGCCAGCAAGCGCGTGTACATTTGAATTTTCCGACGACCAGCCTCTCCTTCTTCTTTCTGCATCTCTTCCAGGCGCGGAAAAATCATCGTGAGAAGTTGCAGCACAATACTTGCGGTGATGTAGGGAGCGACTCCCAACATCACGACACTCAAATTGGAGAGTCCACCGCCTGCAAAAATGTCGACAAGGCCAAGCAGTTGATTCCCCTCAAAAAAGCGACGAAGAGCGTCTGTTTCCAAACCAGGAATAGGAATATGCGCGGCAACGCGATAGACCGCGAGAAGACCAATAATGATCAGCACTTTTTTCCGAAGATCCGGAAGCTTGAAGAGAGCGAGGAAGCGTGTCAGCGGGGCCATAGTGGGTAGGCCAGAGACCGTAGGTACTGTATCACGCTATTATCGTTTCTCTTCTGTGGGCTCGTGTTCAACTTTTCCTCCCACTGCTTCAATTTTTTGGCGTGCAGCGGCGGATGTTGGCAGTGTGACCGTCAGTGTTTTTGCAAGTGCACCGTCCCCAAGAATCTTGACGTGGCGCGCATCGCGGTGAACAAGCCCTGCCGTCACCAGACCAGAGCGCGTCACCGTTGCTCCACTCGGAAAGTGACGCTCCAGATCATCCAGGTTCACCACAGCTGCCTTTTCATGCGAAGATTGAAATCCGCGACGCTTCGGCAAGCGCGCATACAGCGGTGTCTGTCCGCCTTCAAATCCCGGACGGATACGCGCCCCCGCGCGTGCTTTTTGCCCTTTGACGCCGCGGGTGCTGAAGGTACCGCGCCGTGAACCAAGGCCTCGACCAAGGCGCTTTCGGCGCTTTCTTCCTGTCCCGATGAGTTGATGGGTCTGCATATGCGTGAGTATTTCTTACGTCTCCGCGCTCTTGTCGTTGGCGGGCTTCAGCATACTGAAGGCGTGCAATGCGGCGCGGATCACGTTTACCTTGTTACGGGAGCCAAGCAGCTTACTGGAGAGATCATGAATACCCGCGAGTGACGCAAGCGACCGCAATGGACCGCCGGCAATAATTCCCGTTCCGCTGGGGGCAGGCTTCAACAGCACTTCCGCGCCGCGGTAGCGTGCTTTTACGGTGTGGGGGATCGTCGTTCCGTGCCGCGGGATCCGCTGCAGTTGTTTCCGCGCAGCAACCTGCGCTTTTTGCACCGCGCCCTGCGCATCTTTTCCCTTCTGCAACGCAAATCCTACCTGTCCTTGCTTATCGCCCACAATAACGGCTGCGCGAAAGCGAAACCGTCGCCCACCTTTCATCGTACGGGAAACGCGCCGCATATCAACAACGGCATGGTCAAATGCCGATTCGCTTGCAGATTCAAATGTTCGATAGGCCATATGCGGGTGGGAACCTCTTTATAGTTGAGTCCGGTCAGAACTTCAAACCGCCCTCACGTGCTCCGTCCGCCACAGCCTTGATCTGGCCGGCATAGACAGAAGAGCCGCGATCAAATACGACCGTCGTGATGCCTTGTGCGCGGGCACGTTCCGCCAGGAGCATACCCACGGCTTTCGCGCGCTCGACACCGGAACGTCCCTTCCCGGTGTTCTTCGGCACATGCAGATCGGAAACGCCAAGAAGCGTTCGGGAGGTCGTGTCATCAATAAGCTGCACACGGATATGCTTCAGCGAGCGAAAGACAGACAACCGGGGCCGTTCCGACGTACCCGACACGCGTGCACGGACACGGCGACGACGCGCGGCGATGCGCGCGGAGGATGAAGAAACATGAGACGCAGTCATGGCAGTGTGTGTCTTACGCGCCGCCTCCGGCCGCGCCCGCCACTTTTCCAGCCTTGCGGCGCACGACTTCACCGACATACCGAACGCCCTTTCCCTTATAGGGCTCGGGAGGACGTGCCCGTCGAATAGATGCGGCAAGCTCTCCGACGAGATATTTGCTCGGCCCTTCAATGGAAATGATGTTTTTCTCGACACGAAATGCAATGGTGGGGGGCGCTTCAAATTCCACAGGATGCGTGAACCCGACAAAGAGTTTGAGGATCTTCCCCGACAATTCTGCGCGGTATCCCACGCCATGCAGCTCCAGTTTTTTCTCGAAACCTTTCGATACGCCCGCAAGCACATTGCGAATCAAGGCCCACGTCGTTCCCCACAATGCCGCGCGCTCTGTCGCTTTGTGCTCCGACAATTTCTCCTGGTGCGGTTTCACCAGAACGGCGCCATCCGCAACTGCAACATCAATCATCGCGGGAATCGTCACCGACAGCTCGCCCTTGAGTCCCTTCGCGTGCAGCACGCCATCACTGACAGTGACGGTCACACTTTCGGGAATCGGTAATGGTCGCAAGCCAAGTCTGCTCATGGGGTTACCACACCTTGCAAATAACCTCTCCGCCTAATCCACGCTTGCGCGCCTCGACATCCGTCAGAAGCCCTTGCGAGGTGGAGAGCACAGCGATGCCAAGCCCGGAGAGCACGTATGGAATTTCTTGACGACGCACATACCAGCGACGGCCTGGCGTGCTGATACGGTCCAATCCGCGAATGCGCGGCTGCCCGGCATCGTCGTACAGAAGCGTGAGCTCCAACACTTTGCGGTCGGCGTCCGTTGCCAGCGAGACGGGACCCACATAGCCTGCGGTGCGTAGCACATCCGCAATCGCGTGCTTCACACGGCTGTACGGAACGCGCACAAACGGCTTGCGCGCCGCTTGCGCGTTCCGCACGCTCGTCAACATATTTGCAATAGGATCAGTAATCATATGCGTGTAGACCGCATAAACACGCGAGCTGTTCGCGCATCAAACCCACCGGCAAAGCCGGATGTTTTGATGCACTCACCCTTCGGGCTCGGCTTTCCCTGCGCTCCTCGCTCACCGTATCCCTGATACGGCTCGCTCGGTGCTCGGTCCAAGCCTTCGCATCTCATCGTGTTTCTGCAGTCTTGAAAAGTAATCATAAGAAGTTTATTACCAACTCGACTTTCGTACACCGGGGACTTCCCCACGCGACGCCAACTCCCGGAAGCAAATGCGACAGAGGTCGAAATCGCGCATGTACCCGCGCCGACGCCCGCAACGGAAACACCGACGAACAATACGCGTCGAAAACTTCGGCGGTTTTTTTGCGCGGGCAACTTGAGAAGTCTTGGCCATAACAAGAGGGATCAGTGTACAGTGATCAGTGAACAGTTTCAATACGGCGCCGGCGTCTCTGCGCCCTGTGCTCTGTTCCCTGTTCGCTTTCAGCGAGCGGAAACCCGAGAGCCCGGAAGAGCGCACGCCCTTCGTCATGGGCGCGCGCATTCGTCACGATCGTTACCTGAAGGCCGAACACCGTTTCAATCTTCGCAGGATCCACTTCCGGAAATGCGGACGCATCACGGAATCCAATCGTGAGGTTGCCGCGTGCATCAATGGATCGCAGTGGAATCCCACGGAAATCACGCACGCGAGGAAGCGCAACCCAGAGAAGCCGCGCGAGGAAATCTTCCATACGCGCCCCACGCAATGTCACCACAAGACCGACAGGTTGGCCCTCACGTACCTTGAATCCCGCGATGGATTTCCGCGCGGAGCGTGGTGCCGGCTTTTGTCCCGTCAACACGGTGAGCCCCTGTGTCGCGTCTTCCACAAATTTTCCTTCCGTGCGGTGCTTTCCCGTCCCCACACCAACAACCACCGCGCGAATGCGCGGGAGCGCGTGGGGGTTGGACTGCTTCAGTTCTTCCTGCAGCTTCGGTACGGCAACAGACTGATAGAGCTCGCGGAATGTCGTTGGTTTCTTTGTCATGGGATGATTGCCTGACATTTCTTACAGTGCCGCTCACGACGACCCTCTGTGGTTCGTTGCACGGAAATACGCGTCGCTTTCTGACAACTTTGGCAGACGATCATCACGCGGGAAACGGGCATCGGCGCAGGCACCTCCACGCGTTGTCCCTTTTCTCCGGCACGGCGCGGCCGCACGTGCTTTTTGACGATATTGCGTCCTTCCACAATCAACCGTCCGACTTTTGGAAATACGCGTAAGACTTTCCCGGTCTTGCCGCGATCCTTGCCGACCTGCACGAGTACCGTATCGCCTGTTTTTACCTTGAGTGCAGCCATGGGAGTCACCAAATCTCGGGCGCCAACGAAACAATCTTCGAAAAACCGCGGTCACGGAGTTCGCGCGCGACGGGTCCAAATACGCGCGTGCCCATCGGTTCCTTCGATTCTTTTTGCAGAACCACTGCGGCATTTTCATCAAAACGAATAGCGGACCCATCGGAGCGTGGCCACTCTTTGCGCTGGCGTACGATCACTGCGCGCACCACTTCTCCCTTTTTCACCATGCCGCGCGGCGTTGCCGCTTTCACACTGCAGACAACAATGTCACCAAGGTGCGCGTATCGACGACGTGTGCCGCCCAGCACCTTAATACACTGGAGCAATTGCGCTCCAGAGTTATCCGCGGGTTTCAACATCGTACGAAGCTGGATCATGGCTTTTCCTTTCGTGTCGAAGCGTCATCGGACGATGTCCCCGCCTGTGGACGTCGAACGGTGACCCGCAAAAGTCGGAAATGCTTTCGACGGGACAGTGGACGCGTTTCCTCGATGACCACACGGTCGCCCGCATGCGCTTCCTGCTTCGGATCGTCGACGAGAAGCTTCGTGGTGCGACGCAGCTGCTTTCGCAGTTTTGCGTGCCACGGAAGACGCCCGACGATCACCGTAATGGTGCGCGCCATTTTTCCTGCAGAAACGACCGTTCCGGAAAACTGTTTTCTCCGCGGGGAAGAAGTATTCATGGTGTCGTGCTCCGTTCATTCAGAAGCGTGAGAACGCGTGCGCGCTCCTTGCGCAACGCGCGCAGCTTTTTCACGTTTTTCTCTTGCTGCTGTGAGCCAAAGCGCAGAGAAGAAATATGCGCACGCAGCTCGTTCGCGCGTGTTTGCAGCGCGGGCGTTTCGAGTTGGCGAAGTTCGGTGATCTTCATGGGAGGAAAATTCCAAGTTCCAAACTCCACATACCAAACCGCGAAACGCTTGTACGCGCTTT
>CAZVRG010000048.1:0-5638 GCA_964630025.1 uncultured Candidatus Saccharibacteria bacterium | reverse complement strand
TCTCGTCGAGATGCCACGTTTCATCACCCTCGAATTCATTTGGGTCAAGGCAAAAGACCGGTCGTCGTCCGGTCGGTGGTCGCAGAGGCGGCGGTACGGGAGGCGTCGACATCACGCGGTGCCCGGCGGCGATGGCGACAGTGGACGCTGTCCCGCGCCAGAACGCGAGGGTGAGGAAAATGCCTGGAACCCCGGCCGCTCCGGTGGCATCCGCCGGCGTTCTGCGCGAACGATCGCGAGGCACTCCGAGCAATACTTCTCCTTTCCCGGAACGGGCTCGAATGGAACTTCTGTGGCGCGGCCGCATCGGTCGCACGTCGTGGGATACACGCGCCGCATCCGGCGCGGTTCCTCCTGCTGCAATCGTCCCTCCAAACTCGTAATGCGTTCATTCCCCTGGGGAAGAACCACGGACTCCAATCTGGAAACCGCTGGCGCCGGAAATTCCGCACGTCCGGGAGGCTCGCTGCGACGGTACATCGGACGCGCTTCCTGCCGGTAGGACGCCGCCGACTCTTCTTCGCCCGCCTGACGGAACGTTCGTGAACTCCAGCGACTGATTTTTTCCTCCACGACTGTTCGTTCACGCCCATAGCGCTCACGGGACACGCGAATGATTTTTTCCGTTTCCCCGTACCGCGGCGTGCGGGCGCCGGTGGGAATCGTTGTCATGGAAAACGGCTTGCTCGCCGTACCGTCGATCATCAGCTTGATATACGCGTTGTACTTATCGAGGTTCACCAAATCCGTTTCCGTAAAATGCGGCGCGTATTCCCGCTCGAGATACTCCGCGTCGTAGGCGCCTACGCGAAAGCAGGCGATGGTACCGACGTTGCCGAAGACCGCGTCGCGCACCGGCTCGGACATCTGCGCGATGTACTGGTGCGCCATAAGAATATTCAGGCGGTACTTTCGTGCCTCGCTGAGAATCGTTGCAAAGGAGTCCGTCGCGAAGTTCTGAAACTCGTCCACATAGAGATGAAAGTCTTTGCGCTCTTCTTCGGAAAGCCGCGCGCGATCCATGGCCGCAAGCTGAATTTTCGTGATCATCATGGCGCCAAGCAGCGCCGCATTGTCTTCGCCGATTTTCCCTTTCGAGAGATTCATGATGAAGACTTTCCCCTGATCCATCACGTCCCGCAGATCGATAGTGGAGGTGGGCTGTCCGACGATATTCCGAATGGTGCTGCTGCTTAAAAACTGTCCAACTTTGTTTTGAATCGGGCTGATGGCCTCGCTGCGGAATCGCTCATTGTACTGGGCAAATTCATCAACCCAGAAGGATTTCACGACCGGATCGCGTACCTGATCAACAATGAGCTTCCGGAAATCCTTATCCACGAGAATGCGCATGATGCCGAGAAGGGTGTTCCCTGGCGAATCGAGCAGCGCCAGAATCACATTGCGGAGAATATACTCAAGTCGCGGCCCCCAGGAATCTGCCCAGAGCTTCTTGAACACGCCAACAAGGCCGGAACTCACCAAATTTTTCTCCTGCCCGAAACGCGGATCGTCCGGCGGCACCGTCTCTAAAATATTGAAGGCGATGGGAAATTCCGCATCCGACGGATCAAAATAGATGACATCGTTCACGCGGTGCGGCGGCACATACTCAAGCAGCGTGGTGGCGAAATCTCCGTGTGGATCCACCACGGCGAGCCCCTCGCCATTCTGGATGTCCTGAATCGCCATATTTTGGAGCGCGGTCGTTTTCCCGGATCCGGTTTTCCCGATCACGTAGACATGACGTCGCCGGTCATCCCGCTTGATGCCGAACGCCCGCCGGACATTCCGAAAATTCGTCTCGCCCATAACGGTGATCGGCTCGGAGGATACAGTGGGACTCATATGGTAACAGTATACCCCGTTAGAAGCTGCTTATCGTCTTTCGGCGAAAAAGCGTTTGAAGTTGCACCGTCTGGCATGTTGCTTCTAACGGGGTAGACCGGACGGACTACTCTTCCAGGGGTGCAAGCGGAACCTCTGGTGGCGGCTCGCCCTTGCGGGCACGTGCATGCTCGAGCGTCGGCGTCTTCACGGTTGTCACGGGGAAGTGGAAGAGCGTCGCGAGTTCCTCAACATTCAGAATATACCCTGCCTCGCGGTGATACCGCTGCTGATACCGCCAGAGAATGCGATGTTTCCGCCGACGCTGGCGCGGTGCGCTCAAACCAAACGTGGGACGCGAGGTGGTGAAGCGCGCGGTGTCTGGGACCAGCGTGTTGAGATTTTGCGTGCCATACTGGCGGAAGATACCGAACAACTGCGGAATACGCTGGCGCCGGATGAACTTCCCTTTCGGGCCAATCGCGATGACGCGGATCGCGGTCCCGTAGCCGGATTTGCTCACGTTACGCTGAATGGCGCGCACGATATCCGTCTCCCCTGGGGTGAGTTTTAAGATGCCTAAGTCCACCGCGCTGGACTTTTTCTTCGGCTCGATCGCCGGTCCTGGAAGAAATGGTGAGGCAACGGTTCCAATCCCGCCCAGAACTTGCTGGAGCCGGCCTAGCTTTTTCTTTGGCTCTTTTCCCGCAAGCTTCAGTGCGAGATCTTCCCCTTTCTTACGCCAGTCTGGACGAGTGATACCCGGCAGAGAAATGCCAGCAATCTCTGGGCGGAACAAAATTTGAATCCACATCTCTTCGCCGGGGTTCAGCGCGCTCACGACCTCGGTCATGGCGGCCATCGGATCGACGAAACGCCCGTCTTCCGCAAACTCGTCCTCGAAATCCACAAATGTTTTCAGTGGGTACGCATCCGGCTTGAGGAGGATCATTTCCGTTCCCCACAGGTCAAAGTCCGTTTCGAGTTTGGAAAGCGGAAAGCGTTGCGTGTAGTCTTCGCCTTCGGTAATCTCTGCATCCGGATATTGCGCATAGACCGCAGCTTCGAAGAGTTGGCGGATCGCAGTGGGGATACGAAACACGAAGGTGACGCCCTCTTTGGTTCCGCGAATTTCCGCGGAAAACCACGGGTGCACGAATCCGTCCAAGTACAAGTCGTAGAGATCCGGTGGGCGAAAGGCGCCATGAAGAACGTTGAATACCTCTTCCATGCCGCGCGGCGTGCGCGTATTGGTTTCCGGTACGCGCACCTGCAGAAACGTCCACGGAAACGCCGCGAGGAACTGCCGCCGAATCAGCTCCATGTACAGCAAAAACATCAGGATGAAGAACGTCGGCACGCCAACGAACGGACCGATGTTCAACAGCGCCCACCCCATAAGATCGGCAAAGCCGCCGAGCGCGTGGATGAGGAACTGGTTGATGAGTTGGAGAATCATGTGTGTGTCTGTGCTCCCTCGCGTCGTGATGTTATGCCGGCGGTGATTCGCTGCGCGACACCCGTGAAGTCGCCGGCTGTTCATCGGCCAGCGTATACGCGCCGTCCGGCAACGCGCGGAAGAGCGAGCGGTTCAGCAGGCTCAACAGCACCGTATTGCGTTTCACAAAGCGCTGTTTCAGCACCTCGGCAACAATTTCGGACTTTGGCAGCGGACGATGTGCCTCACGCAGGAGACGCAGGATCACGTCCGAAACGCGTCCCGGCGTGAATCCCCATTCCCGAAGCGCGTAGAGCCCGCGGCCCACCAGCACGAAGCGGGAATCCCGAATAAGATCGTTATGAACGGTCTCGGCAAGGGCGCGCTTCTGATCAAACCCAAGACGATTAATCTCATCCGCGACGGCGCGGAAATGCAACGGCTTCCCGTGTGATTTCAGCACCAGATACGCCTTGTCACCCACACTGCGCGGCACTGCTGTGCGCCAGGCGCGCAATCCGAATTCTCCAAACGGGTTGCGCACAATGCGCTTCGAAACCCCAAGATAGGCGCCGAGAATCGTATCCGATACTGCTACGCCGAGCACGCGCCGCAGCTCGTCCTGGTAACGCGCTTCCGGAATCAACGCGCTATCGCGCTCAAGAATACGCTCGCCTGCCTCCAGGACAGTTTCTAAGGACGGATGCTGCGCAGGCATGTCGGCACTGTCGCTTCCGGAGCGCGGTGTGGTAAACGCCGGCACAATCCAATGTGCCCACGTTCGCTGGGTCTCTCGTGCTTCCGCAAAATCGGTGAATGCCGAGAGAAGGAAACGGATGGCGCTTCGATCTTCCGCCTTTGTGCTCCCGATTGTCGAAAGGAGAAGATCTTCCGTTGCAACACCGCCAAACGTTGCAAATTGCGATAGCAACATCTCGCGCACCTGTGCGGTGGCGGAACCTTTCGCGGGTGCTTCCGTACGGAGCAGTTGCAAACCGCTCTCAACGATTTGCCGAATACGTTCGCGAGAAACTCCTTCGCGATTGCCAATCGTGACAAGGGTGCGCGGCCGTCCGTTGCCCGCCCCAAAGCGCTCGGCAACAATGCGCCGATTCCGTTCCGGCAGTCGCTCAAGAAGGTCGTGTGCCGCTGTATGGATCATCTCCACGCTCGCACGCCCCGTGGCGACCGCCGCAGGTGCTGAAAACGCGCTTCCCTCCGCCTTTGATATTCGGGTAGACCGATTCATTCAATTCGCATTGAGGGTTTCTTCCTGGGCACAAGTATGGCACAGAATGTTTTAGGAGTCAACAGTCTGGGGTGGGAACCTCTTCGGTCCCCCTCTCATGCTCCCCCTTCCCGCCATCGGTGCTCACGAATCGTGGGAACCAGCGAGACCAAACGATTCGCTCGGATTGTACAAAAAAACGCCTGCCGTATCCAAAAGATACGCGCAGGCGTGGCGACCCACCTTCGCTAACGCTATGGTGGGCAAGGCCAAAGGGACAAAGCGCAGTGCACAAGCGCAAAGGTTCCAAGGGTCAAAGAGCAGGATTGGGAACCTTGCGGACGGCGGCAAAGCGGCAAGGGGCAACCCACTCATCCTCCGAGCAATCCAGGCCCAGGAAGCGCCGCCAGGAGCCCTCACCCAGGAACGGGACGACGCGGTGAGCGAGCGGGTACACCCACGAAGAGCCGAGGGCAGCGATTAACTCGGGGTTCCCTTTCCAGTGCTGCGCCCCATAGGCCATGAGATGCTCGATCTTGGCAGGATCGAGAGCCATCTGTGCCATCCCGCTCGTGGCGTCTTCGGTGGAAATGGAGCGGCCGAAGAAGTGGACGAGAACGAGTTGGGCGGTGTCGCCTTCTTCGGCGGTGAAAGGGAAGTTTTCGAGGGTGATGCAACTGTTCTCATGCCCATACTTCCCATCCGCCATCAGTGCAGCGAACGGCCTGATGATAACGGGGAAGAAGATGAATCCTTTGTGGAATTCAAGGGTGGCGCCCTTCGGAATGCAGGATTCTGGGATCCCCAGATCCTCGGCGGCCCAGGAGCGGCCGTGCTTCTCAATGAGCGCGGTGATGCGGTCTTGGTGCTGTCCGGCACAGTGGAGACGGATGAGTTCGGCGCGGTCACATGCTCCGTGCTCCTCCAACCAATCGGCATAGACCAGACGGGGGCCGTTATTGCTGGGGTGTTCCTTGATCGTGGCAAGGAACGCGTCTGTACCAGACATAGAGGTTCCTTGCGTGGGACCGTAGTGATAACGAGCAACGCCGGAACACGATACGGGATATTGTAGGGGGTGTCAATGTCTTGTACGTGATGAGTAGATCGGTAACACCTTGGGGTCCGGACAGGCCACGGTGATC
>CAZVRG010000047.1:0-5691 GCA_964630025.1 uncultured Candidatus Saccharibacteria bacterium | reverse complement strand
ATGATGAGTGCGACGCCAAGAAAAAACTGCATGATCGTCGCCCCCAGAACGCCGAGAACGGAATAGACAGCAATCTTCGTCGCATCCGTGCCCTGATGGCCTTCGATAAGCGCGCCAAGCAGCGCGCCAAGGAACGCACCGGTAAAGAGGCCGACGGGGCCACCGCTCAACGCGCCCACAATAGCACCGACAAATGTTCCCGCAATGGCCCATCGTTTCCCGCCGCCTAGACGACTGCCCGCCGCAGAACCGACATAGCCCGCGGCAAGAGCGAGCACGGTTACCACGCCCATGATGACAACGGCGGGTACAGAAATATGATCAAAACCGGTCATCACGGCATAGAGAAGAATACCCGCGTAGATGAGCGTGATGCCGGGCAGTCCCGGAACGATCGTGCCGATGAGTCCAGCAACACACAGGACACCTACGGCGAGGAAGAGCAACAGCGTCGACATCTCTTCTTTCTATGACATGCATGCGGATAGCTGTCGAGCTCTTGGGTGTACGGATACCTGACAAACTTTTTCGTAGAACGTTTCTAACGGGGTATAGTAGACAGCATGTTCTCCTGGCTTCTGGAACGGCGTGATACGCTGCGTCGCTGGAATCTTTCCATTGCAGCGGTCTTATTTCCGCTACAGGTTATTCACCTGATCTGGCTCACGGTGGACGTGGTGTTTCCACGGCTCTTCGGCATTCCCGCGGTCTTTGCGGAGCTCCCCTTGGCGCGTCTTCTCCTTACGCTTGTCGACTACACGGAAATTCCCGCGCTCGTCAGCGTGTCGCTCGTGTATGTAGATTCGTTTCGGCGAACGCGTCGGACTCGCGATCTCCTCTACCTCGCATTTCTCAACGTGCAATGGTTTCACCTCTTCTGGATTACGGACGAATTTGTCCTGACGACACTTGCGGGGACAACAGCGACAGCGCTCGTCCCTCTCCTCGCATGGCTCGCGATCTTCATTGATTATCTCGAGCTTCCTGTGATGGTTGAATTGGTTGCAGGTACAGTGCGTCGTCGCGCGACAGCAGCAGACACATCATGACGCTGCCGAAGCCCGTCCTGCGCTTGGCGGAAAGCGTCCGTGATGCCGGCGGGCGAGCATTACTGATTGGCGGGGCGGTGCGCGATCGATTGCTGCAGCGCAGGCCCACGGATTTTGATATCGAGGTATACGGACTTGCGCCACAGGTTGTGTCGGATATCGCGGACACGCTCGGTACGGCAAAAGATGTTGGAAAGGCCTTTGGTGTTCTCGAAGTTCGCCCCAGCGAACGAAGATCCGCCGAAGCCGGGGCGAAGGCGGATCTCACTCTTCACATCTCTCTCCCCCGACGCGAATCAAAAGTTGCTCCCGGCCATCGGGGATTTGCCGTTGGGGTTGATCCGGCAATGACGCCGGAAGACGCCGCGCGCCGGCGCGACTTCACCATGAATGCCATTGCGGAGGATCCGCTGACCGGTGACATTCTCGATCCTATGCAGGGACGCGCGGATCTTGAAAACGGAATCTTGCGCGTTGTGGATGGCGAGCATTTCGGCGAAGATCCGCTGCGCGTTCTGCGCGCTGCCGTGTTTGCGGCGCAATTCGAGCTGACGATTGATCCGGACAGCGAAAAAATTATTCGTGCCACTGTTCCGTCGTTACACGATCTTCATCGCGAGCGCATCGGGGAAGAGTGGAGAAAACTTCTCACGCGCCCCGTGCAACCGTCGCGTGGCCTCGCGCTGCTCATGGACTGGGGCGTGTTCAACGTGCTGCATCCGGAGTTTCACGCGCTCGCCGGCACGCAGCAAAATTCGGCATGGCACGCCGAAGGAGACGTGTGGACGCACACGCGGCTGGCCGTGGATGTTGCCGCGCAGCTCGTGCGCGAACAACAGTTCGATGCAGACACGCAGTGGATCGTGCTGCTTGCGACGCTCTGTCATGATCTCGGGAAGGCGACCACCACAGTCGAACGTGATGGCGTCTTGCGCAGTGCGGGGCACGATGCCGCAACGGTCAAACCCACGCGAACATTTCTGACCGCAATCGCGGCAGGGAAAAAGACCACCGAATGCGTGGTGCGGCTCGTGCGCGAGCATCTGCAGCCGCTGCATTTCTCCCAAGCGCAGAAACAAGGTGAGCGTGTCGGGGACGGGCGATTTGTTGCGCTTGCGCGGCGTCTCTCTCCCGCAACGCTTTTCCTGCTCTCTCTTGTTGCAGAGGCAGACCATCGCGGCCGGGGCACGTCGCCAGAAGCAGAGACCCCAGCACTTGTTGCGGAATTCCGTGCCCGTGCAGAAGCGCTTGGCATGTTGCATGCAGTGCCGGAGCCGATCCTCACGGGCGCAGACCTCGCTGCGCTGGGCATTCCTTCTGGCCCGATCTACGGCACGATTCTTCGTGCGGCCGAACGACTGCGGGAAGAACACGATATGACGCGCGAAGATCTTCTCGCACAACTGAAGGGCGCAAACGATGCACAGGATGTCTTGAAGCGGCTCACAACGCTCCGCAGTTGACGTGCGTGGAAGACCGCGGTACGGCCCCCCCGGTAGAAGCCCTACAGGAATCTCTCGTTACCGCTTATTGGAGGAAACGGGAATAGCTGTCTATCCTATTTCCAAGAGGCTTCTAACGGGGTACGCTCGCAAAACCCTCCATGCGCGACGCTTCCACGGATCTCATCAAGGAGCGTATTGATATTGTGGGGCTTATTGGAGAAAGCCTCACGCTGAAGCGCGCGGGAGCGAATTTCAAAGCACGGTGTCCTTTCCACGAAGAGGACACACCGAGTTTCATGGTGAGCCCCGTCCGGCAGATGTTTCACTGCTTTGGATGCTCGGAGTCAGGGGATATTTTTACGTGGTTGATGAAGCGGGAGGGCATGAGTTTTCCCGAAGCGCTTCGCGTGCTTGCGCAGCGCGCGGGCGTGCAGATTACCACAGAGCATCCGGAACGGCGCGAAGAAAAGGAACGTCTTCGTGAAGCACTCGATCTCGCCACAATGTTTTATCACCGCATTCTTCTCGACACGGCGGATGGACGGGCCGCGCGCGCATATCTCGAAGACCGCGGCCTCAATCCCGAAACCATCAAGGAATGGCGACTCGGGTACTGTCCGCCATCGCATTCTCCGCTCGTGCAGAAAGCGGGAGAGCGTGGCGTGACCAGTGATGATTTTCTGCGCGCCGGTGTTTTCCGCCGAGGACAATCTCGAGATTTTGAATTTTTTCATGGGCGCATCGTGTTCCCACTGACTGATGCACATGGGTCGGTGATCGGCCTCGCCGGCCGTGTGTTCGGCGAGCATCGTCCGGATGCGCCAAAATACATCAACTCGCCGGAAACCGCGCTCTACACAAAGAGCCGCGTGCTCTACGGTCTTGATCGCGGCAAGGATACGATTCGCAAGGAAAACATTGCCGTGTTGGTCGAAGGATACACCGATGTGATTCTGTCGCATCAGATGGGCGTGCGGAACGTTGTCGCCACATCCGGCACCGCACTGACGGAAGAGCATCTTCTCCTCCTTCGCCGTTTCACCGATCGTCTCGCGTTCGCGTTTGATGCGGATGCGGGAGGAGATGCTGCAACGCGCCGTGCCGTTGATCTTGCCCTTGCGGGGGGGTTTCACATTTCTGTTGTAGTGCTTCCAGACGAGAAAGATCCGGCAGATCTTGCGTTGGAACATCCTGCTGCGTGGCGTGCCGCCATTGAGCAGCGCGAAGACATGTTTCCGTTTTTTCTTCGGCGGGCACAAAAGATAGCAGGCGCAAACTCAGCGGAAGGCAAGAAAGCCATCGCGGCCGATCTTCTCCCGATCATTGCCAAGGTGCGTGACCAGGTGGTGGCGGGAGAATATGCGCAGCAGCTGGCATCGGCGCTCCACATCGATCCACGCTTCATCTATGGAGAGCTGAAGCGTCTCTCGACGCTGGCCGCTCCGCGCAGAGAGGGTGTGCCTGCGTCCTCTGCCCCGCACGCGACGGCGTCCCCACTGCAGCTCCACATCCAACGGGAAGAGCGTTTGCTCGCACTCCTGCTCGCGGACCCCGATCTCATCCCGAAGGCCGCGGAACTGCTCCCAGAAACCGCCCTGGAAGGTCCCCAATCCCGCACCTTGTACACTGCACTCAAAACCTGGTATAGTCGTGAGCGTGCTCAACCAAGGAGTCCGGAGGATTCTTCGAGTACACCGGCGGAGCGTGGAACCGCAGTGGAGACACGCACCCCGCTTGCTCGTCTCGGTGACATTCTTCCTGCAGACCTTCGGCGTTCACTCGAGCTTCTTGCGTTCATGGTGGAAGTAGAGCGCGAGCGCGAAGAGTGGAACCCGGCCCGGGAGGCGCTCACGCTCATCCGCGAACTTCTTCTTACCAGTCGTCGGAGAGATTTGCGGCAGCTGACGGAACAGCTCCGTGCCGCATCCGCAGCCGAGCGCCCACACCTGCTCCAAGAGATTACCGCGGTGGCCGCGGATCTCGCCCGGGCCGAGCGTGTTGAGTGGTAACCCTTATTCTTGTCAGAACATTCTGTGGCGACGAAAAAGCGCGTCCGCACTGCGAAAAAATCTCCGTCCCGTCGGGGTATCAAGAAGCTCCACACGTCGGAGGATATTCTTACCTCCGCGTCCGTCCGCGAGCTGCTTCGAAAGGGCCAGTACGCCGGTTTTGTGACCGAAGATGAAATTCTTCGGGCGATTCCCAATGTGGAAGAAGATCTTCTCGGATTAGAAACGGTCTACGACGCACTGGCGAAGCGTGGCGTGCGCGTGGAAGAACCCGCCGCGTCCCTCATCGAATATGAGCCGCCGCAGACGTTGGAAAAGGTGAAGCCGGAAAAGGGAGAGCGTCCCACGAAGGCGAAAGGACGAAGCGCGTGGGAAAATAACATTATTGATATCAGTGATATTTCCAACGACTCCGTGCAGATGTATCTCCGTGAAATCGGCAAGGTGCCACTGCTGAAATCCGATGAAGAAGTAGAGCTCGCGAAACGCGCGGAGCAGGGCGATCAAGAAGCCCGCAAGCGTCTTGCGGAAGCGAACCTTCGGCTGGTCGTCAGCATTGCCAAGAAATACACGGGCCGGAAAAACCTGTCGCTCCTCGACTTGATTCAAGAGGGCAACCTTGGGCTTTTCCGCGCTGTCGACAAATTTGATTATCGCAAGGGATACAAGTTCTCCACGTACGGCACGTGGTGGATTCGGCAGGCGATCACCCGCGCGCTTGCGGACCAGTCGCGCACCATCCGTATTCCCGTGCACATGGTGGAAACCATCAACAAGTTCACGCAGGTGCAGCGTCGTCTGTTACAGGATCTCGGCCGCGACCCGCTGCCCGAAGAAATCGCCATGGAAATGGGGCTGCCCACGGAAAAGGTCCAGCACATCATGAAGATTTCACAGGAGACGGTGTCCATTGACCAGACGGTCGGTGACGAAGATGAAGACAGCACGCTGGGCGATTTCATCGAGGATGAAGAAGCCACGCCACCCGATGAGGCCGCGTCGAGGCAGATTCTCGCGGAGCACGTGCGCGATGTCCTCAAAGATCTGTCGCCGCGCGAGCAGAAGATTCTCGAAATGCGTTTCGGCTTGAAAGACGGCATTCATCACACCCTCGAAGAAGTGGGGAAGGAGTTCGACGTCACGCGCGAACGCATTCGCCAGATCGAAGCCAAGGCACTGCGCAAACTG
>CAZVRG010000046.1:0-5849 GCA_964630025.1 uncultured Candidatus Saccharibacteria bacterium | reverse complement strand
AAAGTATTTTTTAATTCCTTAACATTTGCCCTTACTAGGCCATCACTACTGAATTTTTTGAGAATTTTGTTTGCAAGCTCAACAACATTGATACCCTCGCTGCCAGTTCGTAAAAGAATAGCTAAAAGCTCCGAATTCGAAAGTCGTTCGGGTCCGTATTTCTCAAGCTTCTCACGTGGTCGATCGATTGTGGGGATGTCTTTAAGTCTTCCCATAGGCTTTTTACCATCTTTACTCTTCCGTCAGGGATCCTCGCAGGGTTCGAGAGAAGTAAGTTAACGGCTCAGTATAGGCAGAAGACGGACATTTTGGCGAGTTTCCAGATTGGTGTAACAAGAAAAACCCGGATGGCGGGAAGCCGTCCGGGGTGTGTTGTGGTGATGCTCCCTTGAGAGCGCTTCAGGCGGGTGGCAATTCAAGTCCCTCGACACGTGCGGGATCAAGACCTTCCACAGCGTCAATGTACAGAATGTTAGTTCCCCGAAAGCGAACGCGTTTTCCCTTCGTGGGGGTGTTCTCGACTTCGTAGGGCACCGCAAGGTTGGGGAAAATAATCGGCTTATCGTTCGGCGCTACTTTCCAGTTTCCTTCCGGCAAGCCCAGAGCATCCAGCGATACCTGCGCCCGCCACTTCAGATGGATTTCCACGAAATCCTCATCCGTGATGCGAATACTTTTCAGTGGCCCGTGTATCGCTGTCTGCCCGTTGTTGAGCTCGACATACCCCTGCGGATTCATCGCAACCACTTCATTCCAATCGACGTTCACGATACGCCTCCGATCGTTTGTGAGAGGTTAATCTTTCAGCGAACGGACCAACGCGATCACACGCTGGGTTGCACTATGATACGGATTTTAGGCAATACGTCAATATCCCCTACGAAGGAATGTATGTGAGTCTTTCCTACTGCTTGTACGCTTTCTCCAACCCCGCGATGTCAATCTTTTTCATCTGCAGCATGGCCTGCATCACCCGGCCGGATTTTTCCGGATCCGGATCATTGAGGAGCTTGGGTAATGCAGCGGGGATGATTTGCCAGGAAAATCCGTATTTGTCTTGCAGCCAACCGCACTGCTGGGCTTTGGGATCGCCGCCTTCGGTGAGCTTGCTCCAGTAGTCATCAACTTCTTCTTGCGTTTCGCACTCCACATAGAACGACACCGCTCCAGTCGGTTTGAAGTGCTGGCCACCGTCGAGCGCCATGAATCGTTGTCCTTCCAATTCGAACACGCCGGTGAGAACTTTGCCTTCCATGCCCTTCATCGGGTCTTCCAGCGATCCATCCGGATACCGTTTGATACTGACGATCTTCGCATTTTTGAAGATTGGCGTATAAAACTTCATCGCTTCCTCAGCGTTTTTGTCGAACCAAAGAAATGGGGTGATTTTCTGCATAGGCGCTCTAGACGATGCGGTAAATTTCGCGTCCGCCCGTTTGATACAGCTCTGTATATTTGGGCGGCTTTTTGCTCTTTGATTTGGCCTGATCTTTCTTATAGTCGGTCATCATCTTCTCAAATTCCGCCAAACTCTTGATTTCGTACTCGACCACAATTTTGTTGTAGTCGGTGACCATGTCGAGCAACACGTGCCCTTTGAACTCCTTCCAATTCTCCATCTCCTTTTTCATGAGCTGCGCAAGCTCGCCGGCGCGTCCGGGCTTGGCGATAAACGTTTCGCGGACAATGTACATAGAGAGTCTACTGCGGTCCCGCACCCATCGGGCCGGTCGGCTGGAGCATGCCCACACGGTTCCCTTCCGTATCGGTGAATGAGACGTAGAGTCCAACACCGGGAATATCATCGGGCTCGCCGGGTTTCTGCCCGCCGAGGATCCTGCCGCCCGCCTCTGTCACCTTTTTCATTGCTTCCCGAATATTGCCGACGCCAATGACCACCGACGGGTATTGGTTTTCTTTGGTCTTCTTGAAGAAACCACCGTTAATCATCCCGGCTTTTTCGGAAACTGTGTCTTTTCATCCGTTTCCGCGGTCATCACCACGACATAATTACCAAAATCTTCGCCGAGCATGTTCGCCTGCCACCCGAACGACGTGGCATAGAAGTCGGCTATGCGCTTCTTGTCTTCGTATGGCATTTCAAAATGGACGACGGGATCCATGCCAGTCGTATTCTATGTGACGCGTGATGAATAATCAACCTCGCGCACGCCTCCTCCCTAATCGAAGAGCTGGTCGCAGAAGGCTTTGTTGATGCACTGGAGGCACGTCTGGTAGTTCTGGGTGTACTCATTGCAGTTGGGAGTTGGCGTAGGCGATGGGATAGGCGTGGGACTCGGTGTGGGTGTTGGTGAGACGGACGGTGATTTCATTGGCGTCGGACTCGGCTTCGGAGATGGCGTCGGCGTTACGGTCGGCGCCCCAGCGCGACGAAAGAGTTGATCACAGAAAGGCCGGTTGATGCACCGAAGACACACCTCGTAGCTCTGGGTGTACGCGTTACAGCTGGGTGTCGATGCCGGCGCGGGACTCTGGTCTACACCCGGCGAGACCGTGGGTGTGGCGTAGGGCTGACGACCGTCGCCCCATACCTGCCGACAGTACGCTTCGGCTCCAATGCACTGGACGCACGTCTCATAGTCAACGCCGTACTCGCCTTGCGCGCACACCGATGGTCGCGCCCAGGGGAATGTCCGCACGACGAGCGCCCCGGCCGCAAGAACAGCCGCAACGGCAGCGGCGATGATCCACGGCAGGAATACTTTCGGCATACGCGTTCGTCTAGCATTTGTACTCTACCACACCGGCACCGTGGAGAAGATGTGAACCTTGGCTGCAGTGAGGAAAGATACTGCCCCTCGAATCTGGTCTCCCATACCCGCGTATACAGGAGTATCATTACGGAAGACACACCCCATGGAGGACCAGTATCGGGCCGTGCGGTTTCCTCGCTCAATCGGCGCGCTCGCTGTCGTCGCAGTCGGATTTGCAGTCATGCTGCCTCTTCTCTCCCGCGGATCGTCCCACACGCTTGTCCGCACGGTCACCCTCAAGCCGACCGCGGATGCAACATTCTTCGACAACGACCCGATCACCGCCGGTCACTTCACCGTGCGCGGCAACGAATCTGTCCTCATCGCGGGCCAGACGATCTCCTCCGGCGGGGCTGTGCCGCGCGTCCACACCGTGAGCGTGCCGCTGCTGAAGTTTAATATTGAGACCTTGCGGGAGCGCTACGTGCCCCGCGCTGCGCAGGTCGCCGAGGCTACGCTTGTCCTGCGCCAAGTGGACGAAATCGGTTGGGGCAGAATTACGCTCGTGGCGCGACCGCTCACGGAAGAATTCCTGGAGGTTCCGGTGTACGAACGCCCACTGTGGAACAACTCCGCCGCGCCAGTCACCGAGCGGTACACGTCGGGATCCGACACGGTCCACTTCACGAATTTCGATCAGGACCGCAGGTTTGACGTAACCACGATCGTGCGCGCGTGGATGAGCGGCGACATCCCAAATCACGGTCTCGCGCTCGTGAAGCCGGAACCATACAACAGCGACAACTCGAATCATTCCGCTCTCGCGCTCTACAGTCGTGAATCCTCGCGGACCAATCTCATCCAGGATTGGGGCACCGGCCTGTCTCCAAAGCTGGAGATCACGTATTTCACGCGGCCGCCCCTTCCCACTCCCTAGTTCCATGCGCCCGCGCACGTGCGTTGCTCTCTTCACCATCCTGACGCTCGCATGCAGCGCGGCGCCGGCGGCACATGCCCAAACGGTCATGCGCACGGCCCTGCCCACCTACGACATCTCGATCAAGGCGTCCGATCCCAACAGCGCCTATCCAGAAAATCACTACTATCTCTATGTCCGTGGTGATGCCTTTCGCGCGACGGAGCGGACGCTCATCGCCTTCAACCTTGCGCCCCTCTTCCAAGATGCGGCCGCCATCGAGAGCGCCGAACTGCAGCTCTACCGAGCGCCGGGTATTGGGTTTAGCACGCCCGAGCCCGACCCGAATGTCCGCATCTACCGAGCCACGCAAAACTGGACGGTGGAGAGCGCGGAGTGGAACTCACAGCCTGCAGTAGCCAGTGCACCAAGCGCGTGGCAAGGCATCCTCGTGCCGAACGATGGGCGGTATATCAGCTGGGACGTCACGGCGCATGTCCGCGCCTGGTTCGCGGGTGAGCCGAACCATGGATTTGTGCTCTCCGGACGCCCGGACCGCGCCGACGAGCAATACACGGAGTACACCGTCGTCTTCGAGAGTACCGATTCCGCGGAGGATGGCCGCGTGCTTGCCGGCTACGACAGCCCGCCACGCGGTCATTCGCCCCGCTTGCATATTACCTATCAGCGAGCCACGAACGCCCCCAGCCCTGTTCCCATCTCTCTCCCCGTCGTGACATTCTCGCCCACGCCAACGCCAACGCCAACGCCGAAAAGCATCAAGTCCACGAAAGGCGCATATACCGAACGCGGGACGACATCCGCGCCGTGGTGGATGTCCCCAGCGCTCCGCTGGCTCCTCGGCTACCGTGAGTGAGACGCAGAGGAAAAAGTGGCTCCCCGCGAGGGATCTTGTTCGAACTGTTGTGGAACTCTTGCGAGATTCTGCATGGGTGCGAGAGCAGTTAGGATTCTCGGAAATCTCACGGTGAGGAGCCTGGGCGAGGAATACCAGAGACGTTCGTGAATTCGTCATACAGAACGCTGTCCGCCGCCGCGTGGACCAGATAATGCTTGACGTCGGCCGGAACGAGCAGAATGGTGATGACCGCCGCGACCACAGTGAGTGCCCACGATTTGAGAGATACCGCCACCACAGTACTGAGCAGTGGAAAAAGTACAACGGTGAGCGCTGCCGCGGCGCTGCTGAGGACGTAGAGGAATGCCACGAAACCCAGCGTGCGGATGGCGTTAGCGATAAACCAATCCCAGCTTCGAA
Source organism: uncultured Candidatus Saccharibacteria bacterium (assembly GCA_964630025.1). Taxonomy (GTDB): domain Bacteria; phylum Patescibacteriota; class Andersenbacteria; order UBA10190; family CAIZMI01; genus VMFP01. The sequence goes on along the minus strand of CAZVRG010000046.1, from coordinate 940 downwards.
CGCGCCGCTTGTGTTCCTGCTGTTCCACCCAGAACAAGAATTGAGCGTACACACGCTTGTCGGGGAAGCGGGCTGATTCGATGAGATGTTTGTCGATATCTGCGCACTCTGACTTAAGCCGGAACAGATGCCTAGCGATCGGTTTCACAATCCATTTCCAGTACAGCTTGTTGGTGAGCACTTGGAAAGCGTAGAGAATCAACCCCGCATTCAATGCGAGCAGGAGGTTGATGACGACACCAGTTCCAGCAAGAGACGGCAGTCGCTGCCAGTAATATGGGCCAATGCTGGCGAGATGGACAGATTCAGTTGGGGGAAACAGCCAGAGCGCGACAAATGGACCGAGAAGAAAGAACACGAGCAATCCATACAGGAACAGGATCGTGAGGTGTCCGTACTTCATGCGATGTTCGCTAAAAAACTCCGCGACGGGCTCGGACGCGCCTGACTCAGCCATGACGAACCTCGAATCGAAGGCAAAATCTCAGTGCACATAGAACACCCCCAGCGTATCGCCGAGACGAGCACAGGACAACCGGCCCCTCTGCTGCGAGAGTTCCGTTGTCTATGCTGCTTGACTGACGGTGAGCAGCATTTGCGGTGCAGTGGTCAGACTGGTCGATCCGGCATTCCTGTTTTTGATCGCCGCCGCCGTCGTGGCTTGTGGTAGAACTGAAGATGAAGTTTGCGTTGAACATCGTCAAATGTCGCGCGAAAGTGATCGAGAAATCCATGGCGCCCAAGAACAGCGACGGTCGGGCCACTGATAAACGCAACTGTCGTCTCCCAGCGATAGCTGCGCTGCCCCTCCTGTAGTTCAAGCGTCACATCCCCAAACACTCCGTGCACGGGCTGACCACCGATTCCTCGAAACGTTGCTTCCTTACGTGTATCCGTTTCAATCCCAAGATAAGAAACGAGAAAATCTGGCAGGACAGTC
>CAZVRG010000045.1:0-5880 GCA_964630025.1 uncultured Candidatus Saccharibacteria bacterium | reverse complement strand
AATGCGGCACGCACTTGCAGATCCCCACCCGCCTTCGATGCGCTGTAGGGGTTGTTTGGCTTCAGCGGATATTCCTCGGTTGCCGCGCCTGCAGAAAGGCTCCCGTACACTTCGTCCGTGCTCACCTGCACGTATCGTTGCACGCCCGCTGCACGCGCCTCGGTGAGAAGAATATATGTACCGTACACATCGGTATCAATAAACTCGGTCCCGCTCATGATCGAGCGGTCCACATGACTCTCCGCCGCAAAGTTCACAATGGCATCAATTGCATGTTCCTTGAGCGCAGTTCGTACCGCTTCGGCATCCGCAATGTCGGCGTGGATGAATACGTGTGACCCATCAATCGGCTTCAGGTTCGCGCGATTACCGGCGTAGGTGAGTGTATCGAAGACGACAACCCTCACGTCCGACCGCTCACGCACAAGAAGTCGCGCAAAAGCGGATCCGATGAACCCCGCACCACCCGTGACAAGAACGTTCATATCGCGGAGAACGATAGCAGAAAAAATTGGGGTGGGCAACCTATGGTTTCCCCCTCCCAGGCTCCCCCCTTCCTCTCAAGGTGCTCGCAAGTTTGGGACCTTATAACCCAAACTTGCTCGGGTGATGCTCGGTTCATTAGTTCCAATACTTTGATTTCGCCAATCCTTTCGGAAATGCGCGAAGAAATTCCTCTTGATACCAACGAGTGAACCGCTGTGCGCCCTCTTCGAAAGATACCGTTGGTTGGTACCCAAGACGCTCCTTCGCGTGTGTGAGGTCTGCGGCAGTCACAATCGCCTCTTCAGCACCAAGCGGTTCCTCTCGCGTCTGCGCCTTTCTCCCCAGTCCTGCTTCAATCGCGCTCACGAAGCGTGGGATGGTCACAGGGTCATCATTCCCGATATTGATAATGCCGAAGGCCGACAAACGATCGAGGGCAGCAAGCACCCCCTGGGAAACATCTTCGACGTAGGTAAAATCACGCTTCACTTCTGCGCCATCCGGTGCTACACGCCGCATTGTGATTGCCTCACCCTGATGAATTTTTTCCGTGAATCGCCAGAGCGCCATGTCCGGACGCACCCACGGACCGTACACGGTAAAGAAACGAAGGCAGGTCATTGGAAGTTTGTGCAGATAGTGTGTCATTGACGCATACAGTTCTCCCATGCGCTTTGAGGCTCCGTACGGGGAGAGCGGTTGGTCGCAGGGACTGTCCTCGCGGTACGGTGCCGGAGTATTCCGGCCGTAGACCGATGACGAGGAGGCAAACACCACGCCCTGCACGTTGTTCTCAATGGACCGCTGAAACACATTTACGGTTCCATCGACATTCTGTCGCGTGTAGTGCAACGGATGCGTGATGGACGGACGTACCGACGGCCAGGCGGCAAGATGAATTACTTTTTCCGGTCGTGCAGTAGAAAACGCGTGTTTCAGCGTATCTTCATCTGTGATATCAACCTCCAAAACAGTTGGTTGCTGGTTGCCGCCCACCAGCGCGGCGAGTCGTACCCGCTTGAGTTGCGGATCATAGAAATCATTGAAATCATCGACGATAGTCACTTCGTCTCCGCGCGCAAGCAGATCACGCACAACATAGGCGCCAATAGACCCCGCACCACCTGTGACGAGAATACGCATGCTACAAGCTACTACCTACAAGCTTCGCTCGACATCTTCGCGCGCGCGGTCTTGCTGCTCTCCCTTCAAGCTTGGATCATACGGAGGATTCGGAAGATTCATGAGCCACGCCTCTTCATCGCCAATATTCTCGAGCCCGATCCACACATGCGTAGGGAGAAACAGACGTTCGGGATTCTCCGCACGCAACACATGCTCCACACGTTTTCCCCCCTCCACCACAGTAATCTTCATCATCCCCTTAAGACAGACGTAATGACTCGACCGCACCGTATGGAGATGGTATCCCTTGAAGGCTTTCGGGTATGCCGCAGTAAGATACGCGACGGTGTTCTCCCCGTCTTTAAAGAGTTCAACAAGAAATCCATTCGGATTCCCCTCGGAGTCCTTGGTGGTGACTTTTTTGCAGGGCTCGCGCCGAATCTGCTCGAGCATGTTGCACAGTGTACATAGGCCTTGGGTCTTAGGCCAGAGGGCACCGGACGAGGTGAGCGAAAAGCTTGTTCGCTATCCGCTATCCTTCAGCTTTTCCGTTGCTGCTCCTCGAGAAATTTTCGAAGCCAAAATTTCGCATCATGCGGAGCGACACCGTTGCGTTTTTCCTGTGCAGCACACACCACGCGCGACCGTTCATTCCAGAGCGCGCCAATACCAAACATACAGAGGCCGAACACCCCAACGCACGTACCGAGAAGCGCTCCATGCCACCGAGACGGAATGGTTACCGTGCGTGTGGATAACGCGAGAGTGGCAATTCCCGCAGCAAGTCCACCGGCAATCAATACTCCCATCAGGTGCGATGATCGCCGATGCATAACATCTGAAGATATCGCACTGTCGTATTCTTGAGCAATAGCAACGGTCTTGGTACAGTTGTACCCAGATGGCACGCCGCTCTACGCCAATACAAATCCTTTGGAAATTTCTCATCATCCTCGTTGCGCTCGGGACCGTCGGGTACTTGGCACTTCCGTTCCTCGGATACTAAATACCCGAGGTTTAACCTCGGGTATTTTGATGGTGCTCTTTCGTTTCTCTGGTTACGATCGTTTGAGGACTGCGAGATATGCTTCTGGGGGAATATCCACGCCGCCTTTTGCGGCGAGTTTTGCTTTCCCCTTTTTCTGCTTTTCAAGAAGTTTCCGTTTTCGCGTGACGTCACCGCCGTACAGATGTCCGGTGACGTCTTTTCGCAATGCGGAGATTGTTTCACGCGCAACGACCTTCCCGCCAATCGCAGCTTGGATCGGAATGACAAACAACTGGCGCGGAATCGCATCCTTTAATCTATCAACAATACGACGCCCCTCCGTTTCCGCATGCGCCGCCGGAACAAGCGTGGAGAGCGCCTCAACTAGTTGGTGGTTTACGAGAATACTCATCTTTACGAGATCCACCGGTCGTTCTTCCAGCTGACGCGTCGAGAATGATCCATATCCTGACGTCACGGCCTTGAGCGCGTCGTGAAAGTCCGCAATCACTTCCCGTAGCGGGAGTTCGCTGGTAATGGCCACATGATTGCCACCGAGACTCTCCGTATGCGGGGACGTGCTTCCGCGCTGCGAGAAGAGTTGGAACACCATGCCCACGTCCGTTGTCCGCGCAATAACACGCACTTCCACCCAGGGTTCGCGGATCTGTTCGATTGCGGATGGATCGGGAAAATCCGCCGCGCTTCGAATGACACGCGCTTCGACAGTTTTTCCTGAGCGCAGGGAAACGCTGTACGCCACACTCGGCACGGTAATAGTGGTGTCAACGTTGAACTCGCGGTGGAGCCGCTCACGGACAATGTCCACATGCAGGAGTCCGAGAAACCCGCACCGGTACCCCTGCCCAAGCGCGGGTGAATGCTCGGATTCAATCGTAAGTGCGGAATCGGAAAGTTGCAGCTTCTCCAACGCCTCGCGAAGTTCGGGAAACGTCGTCGTCTGTGCGGGGTACAAACCCACATACACGTTCGGTTGCGGCTTTTTGTACCCAGGAATCGGCTGCACGATACTGCGATCTGCGCGCTTCAGGATCGTGTCCCCGACCCGCGCAAGCGTGCTGTCGCGAACGCCGGTCGCAATATAGCCGATATCCCCAGCGTTGAGTGACTCATGCGGGTATGGCTTCGGCCGAAAACTCCCGATCTCCAATGCGGTTGCGTCGGCGCCGGAGACAGAAAAGGTCAGCGGCGTGTTGCGCGTGACGGTACCATCCACGACGCGGATATACACGATAACGCCGCGGTACGCATCGAAACTCGAATCAAACATCAGGCCACGAAACGGTTTTGACGCATCTCCGGTTGGCGGCGGCACACGCGCAACGATCGCATCGAGAAGCGCCTCCACGCCCTCTCCCGTCTTTGCGGATACAAGAAGCACGTCGTCCTCCGGAACGCCGACAAGCAGACTCAGCTCGCGACGCGTTCCCTCAATATCAGCGCCTGGCGCGTCAATTTTGTTGACGACCGGAAGAATGATGAGTCCCGCTGCCTTGGCGAGATCAAGATTCGCGAGGGTTTGCGCCTGCACGCCTTGTGTTGCATCCACAAGCAACATCGCCCCCTCAACCGCAGCCAAGCTGCGGGAAACTTCGTAGGAAAAGTCCACGTGTCCGGGGGTGTCGACAAGGTTCAGTATGTGCGTATCGTCCCTGTCGCCTGTTCCCTGTTCCCTGTTGCCGCGCGTATATTCCATCCGCACCGGCGTGAGTTTGATCGTGATGCCACGCTCGCGCTCGAGATCCATGGCGTCGAGAACTTGGTCGCGCATCTGCCGTGGATCCACCGTATGGGTGAATTCCAAAAAGCGATCGGCAAGCGTGCTCTTGCCGTGATCAATGTGGGCAATAATACAAAAATTCCGGATACGTTCTGTCATCGCCTTCTTCCGTGACCTGCCCGGCGTAGCCCGAAGGGCGAAGTCGGGTCAATGTGCGCGATGATGCAGAAGTTTCGAATGGACGGCGTCATGAAGCGCGGTTCGTAAATATCGAGGGTAGCAATGCGGAGAGTGCCGGTGTTTTCCAGAGTCCGCGCAGCAGTACGAGCTCCGGCGACCGCAGCACCGCCGCAATGCCAAGAAACACTGCCGCGCCGCCAATCAGGCTTCCCATCAGTTGTGTCGCAATGCCGACAAACGTCTGCATATCCACAAATGAGGCGATGATGCCTTTCAGGCCGAGAGACAGCGCAACGAGCGCGTCCGGCCAGCTCTCCACCGGAACGCCCATGCGCGCAAAGAGCAGATATGGTCCTTGAATGACGAATGCGGCGCCAAGGCTTGCAAACGCAATCCGCATCGCCGAATGCAAAAATGCCTGGTCGTGCAATCCACCGAGCCGAATATGCAGAATGGTGAGGAGGAGGAGTAAGTGCACAAGCGCTGACGCTGTCGTTGCCCATGCAATGCCGGCAATACCGAACATCGGCACCAACACCCACGCCCCGCCAATGTGGACGGCGATGGCGAGCAGGCTTACGAGCATGGGCGTCTTCGTGTCATGGAGAGAGAAAAATGCGCGCGCAAGCAAGGGGAGAAGACTTTGTGCAACCACGGCAAGCGCGAGAATGCCAAGCACCGTGAATGTCGCGCGCGTGTCATCCCAGTCGAACGCGCCGGTCCCTAAGACCACGCGGACAATCTGCGCGCGAAGAAGCACAAGAAATACGGAAGCCGGGAGTGCAAAAAAGAGGGTAAGGCGAAGCGTGCTGAAGAGCGTTGCCGTGAATTCATCTGTGCGCTGCCGCGCCGCAGCGGCGGCGAGAAACGGAAATGCGGCAACGCCAAGAGGAATCCCCACAAGACCAATCGGAACCGCCTGCAAGTTTTCGGCAAGGAGATACGCGGAAATGCTTCCCGTGAGCAGTCCGGACCCAAGGACAGTGACAACCACATTCCCCACTTGTCCCGCCAAGAGCGACACGACGCGCGGCACAAAGAGTTTGGAGACTTGCCAGACACCATCCTGCGCAACGGAAAACAACGGCCGGAAGCGGAATCCGATACGCGTCGCCGCAGCAAACTGCACGAGCAAATGCCCGCACGCACCCAACACGACACCCCACGCGAGTCCGGAAACTCCCATCCACGGCACAAAGAACAGCAGGCCCGCGATAATGCCGAGGTTGTACACGACCGGTGCCGCCGCATACGCCGCAAATCGTCGCATCGCCAACAGAACGCCGCTGACCACGCTCGACGCGCCAAGAAGAATCGGCTGGAGAAGCATAATCCGCGTGAAGCGGATCGTGAGTTCCAT
>CAZVRG010000044.1:0-6013 GCA_964630025.1 uncultured Candidatus Saccharibacteria bacterium | reverse complement strand
CCACCTTGTGATCGCCGTTGTCGCACTCTATGGCGGATTCGGACAGAGCAAGAGTATGAGTATGCCTGCGATGCCGCCCCCATCGTCTCCCGCTGTCTAGCGTTTCGGAGCAAGAGAACAGCCGGCGCATGTTGATGCGGCCGGTTGTTTCTTGCCCGTACCTCCTCACCGACGGGAAAGCGCCCACGGAGAGCGCCCCTCGCTTTCCTCGCTCGCCCCAGCGTGGCTCGCTCGGGCAACGCTCCCTCGCTCGTCCCGCCATAGGCGGGACGCCATGCCCGCTCGGTCGCTCAAGCCGCTCGGGGCATCTCTCCGTGGGCGTCCCTTCTTTCTGGTCAGTGAGGAGTTACTGGCAGAAAAAATCCCCACGCATGCTGTGGGGATGGCGGTTGGCTTCTATTCCTGTGACGGCATTGGTATACCGGTCACAAAAATTGCAGTCACGAGTTCGCGCGTAAGACGCGGATGCCACGAAACGAGTGTCACTGCGTCTCGCGTGTGGGCATCTTCGTACACGCTGATTGCGCCGACGAAGGTGATGCGCCCCTCGATATGCGGTACACACCGGTCCACGAACCCGGCAAATCCACGCGGTCGCAGTATCCGGTAATCGGGAGTGGCCTCGATCGCATCCCCAATCGAAACGAATTTCTTGTGCCATTCCTCTTCTCGTCCCTCCGGAAAGTTGAGCGAGTTCATGATCTCGAAAAACTCCTCTGCATCCGTATCGGAGAGCGGCACGGCATTCCGCCAGCAGAGGAATAACCCTCGCGGCAGGAGATCGGCCATATGCGCGGGCGCAGGTCCAAGAATCCGGGCATTACGAAATACGTTTCGGTCGAGGATGGCACATGCGTCTCGGCTCCGCTCGATCACATCATGATGCGCCTGCAACTGGTGCAATTGAAAATACCGGAAAAGACGGTCTGGCATGCATCGGCTCCGTAGGTGGGAAAGAACGCGGGAACGGAAGTGCGATCATCCTTCCATGTTTTGACGCCTCCGTCAAGGCATGGAACGAACGCTAGATGGCGTCGCGAATGCAGCGCAGAATCCGATCCGCTTCCGGGATGCCGATGATCGGCGATGTGGGGAGGTTCAGAGACGTATGTGCAGCTTCTTCTGCGCGTGGGCATAATCCGGAGCGATAGTGCACAGACTGAAGATCCGTATCGCGCGGCGCAACAACTGTATCGTACCAGTCGCCGAGAATGATGCCCGCTGTCCGGGCGGCACGATGAAGCGTTGCGGGCTTCGGCACGCGAATCGTCATGCGCAGCCACGCATGAGTGCGGTCTGACGGAACAACGGGTAGTCGAATTGTCGAAATGTCCTGCAGTGTTTCGCGATAGTGTCCGGCCAGTGCGGTTCGGTGCTCACGAAACGCATCGAGGCGAAGAACTTGCGCATGCGCGAGTGCAGCAAGCGCATTCGGAAGACGATGCGGTGTGAGCGCAGGCGGCTTGCCGTGCTTTTCCTCCGGAATAATGGCCTTGGAAAGAATGCGAGCCGCTTGCAGTCCACGGAGCGCGTAGCGGCCACCCACCCAATACGTTTCCCGTGCGGCCGATGCGAGCAGCGGATGGAGAAGTTGCTGCGCAATCCAGGAACGCGGCGGGACGGAAAGGTGCTGTATTCGATCATGTATCCGTTCCGCAACGGCACGGTCACGCACAACAATCGCTCCGCCAAACACAGACGAAATCACTTTATCTCTTCCAAACGAGAGAATTGCTGCATCGCCGAATGTCCCGACGGGCTGTCCATGATAGGTGGCGCCGAGCGCGTGCGCGCAGTCTTCGATCACAAAGAGATCGTGTTCCCGCGCAATTGCGCAGAGCTCATCAATATCCGCCGGAAGTCCAAACGTATGCTGGATAATCAACGCGCGCGGCCGGCTTCCCGGCGGCAGGCTGCGTAATTTCGCGCGAAGATCGTCCGGATCCATGGTGAACGTGTCTGGGTTGATGTCGACATACACCGGAGTCGCGCCCGCCCAGAGCACGGGTCCGGGCACAGAGACGCAGGTATACGCTTGGAGGAAGACACGATCATCCGGTTGTAGATCCAGGCTTTCCAAGAGTACGCGCAGCGCGTTTCGTCCGCTGTCGAGCGTGATCACAGACGCTTCGTGCACGTGCGTCCGTAGTGCGTGTTCAAGACGATCGCGTTCGTCGCCATGCTGCCATAGAGCCGGTTGTGCCAGAAGCCGCGCAGCAAGTGCCATATCCCGTCGGAATACGGTTGGCGCAAGAGAACTATGGATGGGACTCATGGAGAAGATGACACACATTTCTTTCGGAGCGCTTCCGGAATGCGCCCCTCCAGCAAGACGAGCGTGTCTGGTCCAAGATGCGGGTGTATCAGCGCCCATGCACGCTCGGCGTCCGGTTCTATGACGATCTGTGATGTGGGGGCGCCCTCGGCCGCAGGCGGCGAGAGGAGTGCGTCGGTAAAATCGTGGCCCACAACAACGGTCAGTGTTGGCTGGATGCGTTGCAAAACATCTCCAACGCGCCGATGCGCCTCTTCGGATGCCGGCCCCAACTCAATCATCGTTGCAAGAACAACGATCGTTTTTTTTGCCTGTGCAAACGGCAGATACTCAAGCGCGGCGATAACGCCGTCTGGGTTTGCGCTATAGCTGTCATCAACAATGAATGTTCCTCGCGGCCCGTTGATGGGTTCCATCGTGCGCGGCAGCGGACGCAGAAGGCGTGTACGCTCCGCAAGCGTCTCTGGAGGGATATTGAGCGCTTCGCCCGCTGCCCATGCCGCAAGCACATTGCTGGCGTGGTGTTTTCCTGTGAGTGGAATGGTCACCGTGTATGTTCCCTTCCCGCTCTGGATGCGCAAGACAAAGTGATCACGGTGTACCGATTGCACGACGCCGTGTACCTCGTTGTCTTCCGTGAGTCCATAACGCATGATGCGCGCTGCCGGGGTGTGTTGTGCGAGACGCACGCATGTTGGGTCGTCGCCGTTCACAATGGCTATACCAGACGGCGGAAGCGCGCGGAGGAGTTCTCCCTTTGCCATGGCGAGGTCTTCTGGTGTTCCGAACAGCGCACGATGCTGATCTCGCACGGCAGTAATCATGCCGATGCGCGGCTGGACAAGACGCGCGGCACGGGCGATTTCTCCATGGCGGTATGCGCCCATTTCGCTAATCAAGAGGGTGTGCTCATCGCGAAGTCCGCGAAGGATCGTTTGTGCAATGCCAACGTCCGTATTGATATTCGTTGGTGTTTTCAACACGCGGAATGATCCTCCCGCAAGAACTGCCAGGAATTCTTTTGTGCTGGATTTTCCCATGCTTCCCGTAATGCCGACGCGCTGGAGGCGCGGAGCGGCGCCTAGTCGTTGGGCTGCACGCGCAATCGTTTGTGTGTGATTCCATAGTCGTGCCGGTACGGTTATGAGTACTGCGAGCGGGATCAGCAGCGGAAGAAGTCGGTCGGCAAGGAGAAGAGTGACTATCCACGGCCATCCTGCGCGGTGACCAACAATGAGCAGAGAAAGCATGAACACCGCCACAATGCTCACCAGGACACCAATGCGCGGGGACACGCGCGGTCTGCGGACACCGTGCGCACGCAGTTCTCGTCCAAACCACACAGCCTCACCGACATACATGATGCTTACCGCCATGAAGGCGAGCAGGGTGTGGCTGGCTGCAGGCTGGACAAGCCACCACCCCAGCAGCGCCCACTTCACAAGAAGAAGCGGGGAGAAGAGATGCGCACGCGCAGACGGAAGCTGAAGGTGGGCTCGCACGCGATCCCACCGAAATTCTTTCACCTGCCACAGTGCGAAATGGTGCGACGCCGCCCGAAGCATGCGAATCCCCCACAAGATGTGCAGAAGGAGAATCATTTTATGCGGTAAAACACGCGTCCCGGGATGCGAAGGTCGATATATTCAAGGCGTTGCAGTGTAGCAGCATTCAGCTCTTCTGTCACGACTTTTTCGAGTGCGGCAAGTTGCTCGGCGAGCGGGCGGCGGGCGTCAAACAGCACACTCCAGCTGCCGCTTGTCTGCACATGGATTTCCTCGCTCCCGATTGCGGGGATGATCAGCGCATCCACGGACACGGAGAATTGCTCCGGGAGTTTCACGATCACCTCATGGAGAAGCTGCAGCACCGACGGGTTGAGGACCACGTCGCCCGGGCGCACGGCGCTCGCCGTATGCACATCACGCACTTTTGGGAGTTGCGCGCGGCGCGCGTCTTCGGGCGATACTTCGGTAATGACCCGTCCGTCGTTTCCGAGAGAGAACATTCTGCCATCGGTTTCAAGGAAGGCAACGGCGACTTTCTCTTGCACATACAGCTCGAGCGTGCCGGGAAGCCGCCGCAAGATTTGCACCGTGGCCAGCTCGGGAAGTTCGTCGCGGAGTGACTGCGCAAGGCGGTCGCGCGCGACGAGAAAAAGACGCGGCGCTCCGGCAAACACCGCGGTACGTTCCACAAAGGCGCGTGCATGCGATTCCGTCTCTGTCCGCAAGAGCCCGTTTCCTCCCTCAACGCGGATGCGCTGCACGTGAAATTGCGGCGCGAGAAATGCCGCACTCGCAATTGCCGCGATGCCGACCATTGCGATGAGCGGGACCGCGCGCTTCCAGGATATCAGCGCCCGTCGTGCCGTGGCCGATCGCGATGCGCGTACGCGTTCCGGGAGTGCGGACCCCGCCTTTCGCACGGGCAGCGCAGAGCCACCCGTCTGCGGGCGTCGAATATCGTCCATGAGCTCATACTACCGCCACGCGTCGAGCGGTTGGAATGTTGTGCGGCCTCCCATGTACGGCTGAAGCGCTGCGGGAATGCGGACCGTTCCATCCTGCTGCTGGTGCACTTCGAGCAGCGCTGCGATGGTTCTCCCAATGGCGAACGCCGTTGCGTCATTCATGTGTACAAACTCGGTCGCGCCGGATGCGCGGCGCACTTTGGTTCGCAAGCGGCGTGCTTGATAGTCACTCATATAGTCTGCCGAATGCGTCTCGCGGTAACGGTCTTGGCCGGGAAACCATGTTTCGATGTCAATTTGGCGCGCATCCGGTCCGCCCATCTCGCCCATGCAAAGCAGTACGACGCGGTACGGGAGTTCAAGAGATTGCATCATATGCTCTTGAATGGCAACAAAGAATTCCTGCTCGGCAATTGCCTGCTCGGCCACGGTAAACGATTCCATTTCGACTTTGTCGAATTGATGCACGCGCAACATGCCGTGCACGTCTTTTCCGTGTGACCCAGCCTCACGCCGGAACGCGGAAGAAAAACCGACATACCGGCGCGGGAGCGCCTCTTCAGGAAGCGTTTCGTCCATGTGGAGCGGCCCGAGCGTATGCTCTGCACTGCCGACGAGAAAGAGATCATCCCGTTCGATGTGGTAGCGCTCCTCACGGGGGTCGAGACGCGCCATGCGTTCAAACACGTCGGGTTTGATGAGTGCTGGAGGAACGACGGGAGTGAATGGCGAACCAAGGACGGAGAGGTTGGCGCGCGTCCGAATGTCTTCGAGGATTGTGCTGTTGGTGAGAACCGAAAATGCGTGAGTGATCAGCGCGAATTCCAGAAGCGCGAGGTCGCCTTTGAGATACACAAAGCGCGAGCCAGACACCTGTGCGGCACGCGTGCTGTCCAATCCAAGCGGCTCGCCAAGTTCCCAGTGCTCTTTCGGCGTGAACGAAAACTGCGGCGGCTCACCCACGGTGCGGAGAGTCTGGTTCTGCGACGCATCCGCTCCCTCGGGCGTGTCTTGGCTTGGAATGTTTGGAACACGACCGAGAAGCGTATGCAGCTCCCCATCAACCGCACGAAATGCCGTTTCCAGTTCAGCGAGCCGCTCCTTGATGGCGCGGCCCTCATCGCGCGCGTCGTGTTCTTTCGAAAATGATTTTGCGCTTTCATTTTTCTTTTGCCCCCACGCGTCTTTCTCGCGCTGAAGCTCGCGACGCTTTCCATCAAGCTCAAGGAGTCGGTAAACACCCACAGCAACACGCTTTGCTGTTG
>CAZVRG010000043.1:0-6036 GCA_964630025.1 uncultured Candidatus Saccharibacteria bacterium | reverse complement strand
GCGCATCCATACTAACAAGCGCGAGAACTTACCGTCGCCAGAGAAGCAGGGAGTTGGAGCGGAATCCCGTATCGTTCGGGATCTCGCGGATAAATGTAAACTCCTCCCAGATCACCGAAAGAAGATCGGACGCATGGCGGAGATACGCGTAATCCGTCACGTGCTCGACAAGCGCCCACCGCACCGCGCCCGAGCGTACGGCCGTTTCAACCTGCTCCAGAGGCGGTAAAAACGTTTCTCGGGTGTCCTGCGAAATGGGTGGAATGCGATACCACAGCGGATGCGCAATGTCGAAGAGCACTCGGTGACCGGAGACATAGGGAATCACTACTGCCGCAGTAAAGAGCGGCTCTTCAGGCGGAACGAGACGACGCATTTCTTCTGCGGCCTCGTAGATTGCCTGTGTCGTAAACATCCCCACCCACGGCCGATGCAACGTGAAGAGAAATGCGGCGACATTCCAGAGCACAAGACATGTTCCAAGCACGAGCACCTGCCAACGGCGCAGGAGTGCCGACATCCTGCTCATACTTTCTGCGGCAAGAAGCGTCAACGCCGGGAAAAACTCCGGCAGATAATCGGGCAGGATTGTGGGCCAGAATGCATAGAGAGCAAGCATCGCACCGAACCACGTATAGGGGATATGCACCCACGCATGTTGCTGTTCGCGCTGTCTGCGTCCCCCCATAAGGCCAAGAAGCGCAAGAACGCCAAGCGGTCCCATCGTTCTTCCTGCAACACGGAGTGCCAGTTCCGGAAACTGCGCCCAGGGGAATGCAGCATCTCGCGATGCAGGATGAAGAGCATACCCAACAAGACGCGCGTACCCACCACCAAGAGCTTCACGGACACCCACTGGCCCATAGATCTGTGCAACTGCCACAAGCCATGGAAAGAGAACAAGACACCCACCAAAACCCGCAGAGACAATCAGCCACCAGCGCCTGCGGTGATCAGATGATTGCCACCACAGGAGGATCATAGGCACGAGAAGCGCAATCTCCGTTTTCCGCGTCATCCATGCGAGCATGAAAGCACTTCCGGCAAGCATTCCGTACCACCACGGTCTGCGCGATACCCCAGGAGAAGGAAGCGCCGCATGGACCCACAGCGCAAGCGCGCTTGTTGCAAAAAACCCGGCTGTGGCTTCTGTTTGCCCAAAGACAGCGAAGATGACCGGTCCTGCCGCGAGCAGCCAAAGGACAGCCGCCCACCGTCCAACCCGGGCACGAAAGAGACGCGTCGCGAGAAAAAATAACGGAATAGTCGTGAGAAGATTCAGTGCCACACTTACCAAGCGCGCGGCGTACAGCGAGCCGTGCGTCAGCCAGACACTTCCCAGAAAGAGCCCTGCAGTGACCGGGGATTTTGTAAGCACATCTCCTCCCGGAAGCCTTCTTTCCAAAAGAACCTTCGCGTCATACAGGTAAAATCCCTCGTCATTCGTAAAGGGTTGATGCATAAGAAACAGAACACGCAAAGAAACCCCGGCAACAAGGAGAACAAGCACACCAAGAGAACGATGCATCTCTGTCACAGTACGCCGTCCGGACGCCCCCTAACATATATATATGGGGCGCACGGTGTGCATAATCAGCAGAAAATCCGTGATAGACTTTTGCTATGAACTCCTTCGACCCCATCGCGATGCCGAGTGAAGCCCCGTCTCCCGAACCGTCGCCACCACCTTCTCCAGACACGCCGGAGTCTTCTCGAAAGACTGTGTGGATTGCCGCTGCAGCAGGCGCCGGCGTCCTCGTGATCATTCTGGCCGCCATATTCGGCAATCAACTGTATACGCGCGTTACCTCATTCAATGTTCGTGTAACGCCCTCCATCGTCGAAGAAGGAGGCAACATAACCGTCCGCTGGCCGGTGATTGAAAAAGCGCTTGTACGCTATCCGTTTGAACGACTATCCATTTGCCGTATTCCCGTGTCCCGAAACACGGCAGCAAAGCAATGCACCGTCGTGCTTTCGGAGACTCCCAACGATGGACAAGAATCCCTGACGGTTTCCGTCGGTCCAGGCGCCTATAGGATATTTGCGCAAGCGCTTGACCCATCGAAGCAGCCAACAAACCTTTCGCAACTGAGTAACGGGTTCCGTGTCATGGCGCGAAGCGGCGGAAGTGGAGACGGGGGAGGCGGTTCGGGCGGAGGCGGCGGAGGTTCCGGCGGCGGAGGCGGCGGAGCGCCACCACCACAACCGCCGCCACCGGGCGGCCCCCACGGCGGAGCGCCACCCCCGGCGCCACCACCACAACCGCCGCACTAAGAACCCAAACACCGACTCTAGACGGAAGCGCCGGCTTCCTCTATGCTCACCGTCATGTTAATGATTCGTCTTGCGCGGGTGGGAAAGCGTGGTCACGCGACGTTTCGGATTGTGGTGACCGAACACACGCGACCGGCGAAGAGCGGATCCCTCGTGTCCTTAGGGTCCTATGACCCGCACACGAAAAAAGTGCAGGTCAACGCCGATCGGTTGAAGTTCTATCTATCGAACGGCGCACAGGCCTCACCAACTGTGCACAACCTCCTTGTGGGACAAAAGCTCATCGAAGGAACGAAGGTCGCCGCCTGGAAGGCGCCGAAGAAAGAAGTTCCCGCGGCAGCAAGCACGGGGGAAAAGCCCGCGGCACCAGCAGCACCGCCCACAGACGCAGAAAAACCCGTTGCGTAAGCCTTGACGGCGCGCGAACACGGACTGGTAGCATACCAGTACCGATTCACTGCGTCCGCGTAGAGACACGCGGAAGAGGCCAGCCAGAATCGTCTGCTCATCCGTAACTCACGTATGCACCCATGGCAGAACGGAAAGAACACGATGTCGAGTTCCTCGAATATGTCGTGAAGTCTATTGTGGATCATCCCGACGACGTGAAAGTGACGCGCACCATTGATGAAATGGGCGTCCTCATCACGCTCGGCGTGCATCCCGAGGATATGGGCCAGATTATTGGCCGCTCGGGAGCAACAGCAAAGTCGGTGCGCACGCTCTTGCGCGTTATTGGCGCGCGGAACAATGCGCGTGTGAACTTGAAGATTCTTGAGCCGGAAGGTTCGGGCCGCGGTCCTGACGCAGGAGGAGCGCCCTCTGCCGAGCCGCGCGCGCCACGTGGCGGAAGTCGCCGCACGACCGCAAAGAAACCGTCGTCCGAAGTGAAAGAAGACGCGGTGGACGAAGCAATTGACGACCTCAAGATTTAAATCCGAGAGCATACACACACAGGAGAAAACGGCGGCGCACAGCCGTCGTTTTCTTGTACACAAGAAAAAACGACGGGGGCGAGCCGTCGTGTGGAGCGTTGCGCCTGTTCGGTTCAGCGGGTCAAATCGTTCTTCGTGATTTCCCCCGCCTCGATCGCACGACGAAGGAGCTGTTGCACGACATCATGAAGCTTGAGCTTCGATATGCGTTCCATCGCTTCTTGTTCTTCGTGCGACAGGCACGGGTTGCGCGGGATTCCATCGCGGAACGTAAACACGTCACCGAGACAGCGCCCTGCATTCCGCGCGAGTTCCTCTACATCTCGACCCGCCAGAGACGCCGTGGTCGCCATAGCACACACTCCTTTATAAAGAAAAAACAACATCAAGCCGCAATGTTCGAGGGTGAACTGCGTGGGATGCACAGTACTATGGAACAGCAATCCTGTCAACCAAGAAAAGAACGACGGGGGTGAGCCCGTCGTTGAGGAGTTATTTCGAAAGTTCCTTCAGCATCTCCTCCGTGATCTCGCCAGAGGCACACCTCTCAACCAAACGGCGAAGTATACGCTCTTGCTTCTTGGCTACGACAGGATCTCCTTCAATCCAAGTTAACGCTGTAACGTCTAGCTCCTTCGCCTCTTCGAGAGTTGAGAGATTCGCTCTCAAAAAGCAGGTGAGAGCGTGAGGTGCAGCCCACTCCACTCCAGCATGCTGGAAATACTCCCGTACTGCCGTATCCCAGTCCAAAAAGGTCCCTGTTTCTACGATGCCTTTGCAACACTCCTTGTATATCTTCCAGATAGCATCAAAGGTAAACTGGGTACGTTTGAGCGGAGTTACCCTTCCGCCAAACACACGAATGTGGAAACGGATTTCGAGGATGAGCCTCAACTGATCCCCACGAATCGTGAGTCTTTCGAACTGCCTTTCCAACGAACACCTCCTTTCTGAGGAGCTTCACCGTAGCTAGACTGCAAGCCTCCGTCAACCAAGAAAAGAACGACGGGGGTGAGCCCGTCGTTCGGGGGTGTTAATTCATGCTTCCTTAAAAGGAAGAGGGACCGAGCCTCTAAGCATCTCTTCGGTGATTTTGCCGACACTGAAGAGAGGAAAGAGCGACAAGTAGCCATGGCAGCGCATATCCCGTTCCTCTTCAGGAAATTCTTGTAGCGCATTGCGCAAGAGCCGTTCAAAATCAAAGTTCATGTTTACTGTGCCCTCCACACTGCACTCAAGAAGTTTATGCGCACCCTCCAGTTCTTTCGTGTACCATGAGCCCAGTTCGAAACGAGAGGACAAACTCCCCAAACATTGTGAGAGAATCTGGGTAGCCCGCGCCGCTCTTGGTAACCGAGGGGCAGCACCTTGATATTCAAGTTCGATTCGCTCCGCGCCGCGAACAAGAGCAAGAACCTCCAGTAAAAATTGCAACCTATCACCACGAATCGGCAACCCTTTCTTTTTCAACGAACACCTCCTTTCTTTGAGGGCCTTCACCATAGACTTTTTCGACTCAATAGTCAAGAATGGATGTCCTTCCTACACTAGCGCTATGACCTTCAACGTTCTGACTATCTTCCCCGGCATGTTTTCTGGCTTTCTCGGCGAGACGATGATGAAACGTGGGGTCGAAGCAAAAGCAGTGAATGTGAACCTCGTTGACATTCGTGATCACGCAACCGACAAACATAAGACTACAGACGACACGCCGTATGGCGGCGGTGCCGGCATGGTAATGAAGATTGAACCGATCTACCGAGCGCTAGAAGCGCTCGGTCAAATCCGAAATCCGAAATCCGAAATTCGAAACACGAGAGTTGCTTTACTTTCACCGCGCGGACGACAGTTTACGCAACAGCTTGCTGAAGAATATTCGAAACTCGAATCAGTGACATTGATTTGTGGCCGATACGAAGGTGTTGACCACCGCGTTGCGGAACACCTTGCAGATGAAGAACTCTCCATTGGCCCGTATGTGCTTTCCGGCGGCGAAGTAGCCGCGATGGTCGTCATGGAAGCAGTCTCGCGACTCATTCCCGGCTTTCTCGGAAATCCCGAATCTCTGAAGGAGGAATCGTTCAGTCCTACAAGCTACAACCTACAAGCTACAAGCTTGGTAGAGTATCCCCAATACACGAAGCCGGACGATTTCATGGGGTGGAAAGTTCCCGACGTGCTTCTCTCCGGGGATCACGGGAAAATCGCCGCGTGGCGGAAGCGGCACGCGCGCGGATCATGAGGCTCATTCCCCTCCCTTGACAGGGGCGTTCGAGACCCTACACTGTCCTTCATAAGATCTTTTAGGCTCCACCTACAAAAAGATCCTGTCCCCTTGAAGACATTTGGGTCCCACGTGACCCTCCGCGGACCAAAAGAGAGTGAAATTCGATTTGAGAATTTCCCTCTCTTTTGTTTCGTCCCGTTAGAAGTCTCTGTACCTACACATCTTAGGGTCTCACCTCATCTATACTTCCCGAACAGCATGAGAGACGAGAAACGCGGCTTGCCGCGTTTCTCCCGAGACTTCTAACGGGATTCGCGCTGACTGCAGCTTTGACAACTGAATAGGTACATACTGCTCGAATATTTCGAGCGGTTGCGAAGCCCTGAAAGACTCTTGTCTTTCTAGGGCACTCCTCGACGGACGCCCACCGCGGCCGGCGAGGATAACACCCCACTACGCTCTGCTTGGCAGAGCTACGCGGGGTGGCTCTGAACATCTGTTCAGAGCACATCGTCACCTTTTAAGAGTTTGATCCTAGCTCAGGGTGAATGCTGGCGGCGTGGATAAGGCATGCAAGTCGAGCGGTCGTGCCTCACT
>CAZVRG010000042.1:6029-6260 GCA_964630025.1 uncultured Candidatus Saccharibacteria bacterium | reverse complement strand
CTCTGAGCGAAGGATCAGCCATTGAATGACACATCTAGCGTGTTTTTCCATTTTCGTTTCCCTCAAGAAGTTTGAAATACTAATTCCACTTTCCAACCCTCGTATGGATTTCCTGCTGATTGTCCGCACCGGACGCATTGTGACGATCACCACGAGATCCTTCGGTTTCTCCTCAGGATGACATGATTCGTAGCGCCGGATGCACGGAGTTTCCAGCACATAGCGCACTGC
>CAZVRG010000042.1:0-6019 GCA_964630025.1 uncultured Candidatus Saccharibacteria bacterium | reverse complement strand
TATAGTTATCGCCGGCGTTCATCAGGGCTTAGCCACCCAATTACCAATCGAGCGGAGTAACCTTCTGACACTGGCCAGGCATCAGCCCCTATACATCCTCTTTCGAGTTCGCAGGGACCTGTGTTTTTGGTAAACAGTCGCGAAGCGTCTTTCGCTGCGGCCTTCTTTCCCCTGTCTTTCGACAGCGTTCCGAAGGCAGCCCTTATTCCGAAGTTACGGGCACTTTTTTGCCGAGTTCCTTCACGAGGGTTCTCCCGATCATCTTGCTGCATTCACGCAGCTGTCCACCTGTGTCGGTTTGCGGTACGGATTCCCTGTATGCATATTCGCCCGGAGCTTTTCTTGCCAGCCCGGCCGACGTGCCTCGCCGCACCCGAAGGATTGGCGGTTGATGCTTCTCGGCGTTTTTGGAATTGCTTCCAAAGGCCTCCCGGATTTACCAAAGAGACCCGCCTACAAAGCCCCACAACGACATTCCATAGCCGCTGCACGCTCCCGCGCTGTGTCACTCCACGAAACATACAAAGAAGTGCCGGAATATTAACCGGCTGCCCATCAGCTACGCCTTTCGGCCTCGCCTTAGGACCGACTAACCCTGGGGTGACTGCCATTGCCCAGGAAACCTTGGACTTTCGATGAGACCGGTTTTCACGGTCTGTGTAGTTACTCATGCCAGCATTCTCTCTTCTATACCGCTCCACGGGGCCTCGCGGCTCCCGCTTCTCTGCGTATAGAATGCTCGCCTACCAACCATCGCTCCGCGATGGAAGCTCCAAGTTCCAAATGCCAAATTCCAAACAAGTTTGGAGCTTGATCATTGGTGCTTGGGATTTCCATTGCGAAGCAATGGTTCCGCGCCTTCGGTAGCGACTTAGCCCCGAGTATTTTCGGCGCCGGAGACCTCGATGCGTGAGCTGTTACGCACTCTTTAAAGGATGGCTGCTTCTAAGCCAACCTCCGCACTGTCTGAGGGCCCCGACTGCCTTTGCCACTGAGTTCGCATTTTGGGACCTTAGGCGGCGATCATGGGCTGTTTCCCTTTTGAGCATGGAGCTTCGCCCCCATGTTCTGACTCCCGGACTCTCCCATATGGTATTCGGAGTTTGGTTGGCGCCGCCGGCTTGCGCCGGACAGAACCATCCAGTGCTCTACCCCCATATGGTACGGACCGAGGCTCGCCCTAAAGCGATTTCGGCGAGAACCAGCTATTTCCGAGTTCGATTAGCTTTTCACTCCTACCCACAGCTCATCCCAAAGTATTGCACTGCTTACGGGTTCGGGCCTCCATCCCGCTTTCGCGGGACTTCGCCCTGGCCATGGGTAGCTCACCCGGTTTCGGGTCTTTATGCCATCCATCCCCGCCGCTCCGCGGCGGAAACTTCAAGATCCAAGCATCAAACTCCAAACAGTTTGGAATTTGGCATTTGAGATTTGGAATTTCCACTGCGAAGCAGCGGACGGGCTGTTCACCCTCGCTTTCACTACGGCTCCCCACGGTGTGTGGTTAACCGGTTAAGACGAATGACAGTAAACTCGCTGGCTCGTTCTGCAAAAAGCACGCCGTCACCCGGCAATCGGAGAAAGAAGGAGGGAACATCGTGTTCCCTGAAGGTTATATCAGCGTCCTCAGGTGCACTACTCTTTCGCGGACACGGGCTTGGTTTGGTCCAAACATGTTCAGTGCCAACATTCCCTCGGTGGTACGCAGTGCTACCGCGAATTGTTCTTGGCACTGAGGGCATTGTCGTAAATGTGTAATGAATTGCTCCTCCTCTGCCTTCGATAGTTTGTCGGCCAGAATCTTCCCGCCCAGTTCATCGACATCTACGCATTGCATTTCAACGCTCCTTGGTAGATTTTTCCTTCTTTCTCCGATCACTCGAGCTCCGACCCTTTGTAGGCATGTGGTTTCAGAACTATTTCATTCCCCTCATCGGGGTGCTTTTCACCTTTCCCTCACGGTACTTGTTCACTATCGGTGAACGGATGTATTTCGCCTTCGGAGCCACACTGAACGCCAAGGCATGCGAGAACCCGCACGCCTGACGTTCAATGCGTCGGTTCGTAGTGCTCCGTCCTTCGGACAGGATTTCACCGGTCCTGTCGTACTCACAATGAAAACAACGTTGCGCGATCTGTGTTTGCGTACGGGACTTTTACCCTCTGTGGTAGTGCGTTCCAGCCTCTTTCTGCTTGACAGTCGCCTTGACGCTCGGGTGCTGTGCGGACCCAACGTTCTCATCATATGACCCCCGCCGTGCAACGGCGCACACCTTGACACACGGTGGGTTTAGGCTTGTTCCCCGTTCGCTCGCCACTACTTGGGGAATCGAGCCACTCCGATCATTCCATCACCCGAGGCATCGGGTGCGAAATGATCGAAATGGACATGGTTTCTTCTTCTTCCTCCAGTTACTGAGATGTTTCAGTTCACTGGGTTCGCTTCTCCATACCTTGCAGTATGAAGATCAACAGACATGACTCTGTCGGGGTTTCCCCATTCGGAGATCTCCGGATCGCAGGTTGCTCAGCACCTTCCCGGAGCGTATCGCCGCTGGCCGCGTCCTTCTTCGCCATCCGTTCCCTAGGCATCCACCACACGCCCTTTCGGCGTATGAAAATTCAGATTCCGGATTTCAGATCCCGGAGTCCAGAACGAAAAACTCGTCTGGCTTCCGGCATCCTGCGTCCGGCTTCTGTTGTATGGCTCGCAGTGTATGGCTCCGACCACCACTCCGCGGTGGAAATCCCAAGCTCCAAGCACCAAGATCCAAACAGCGTCAACCGTGTTTGGAATTTGGCATTTGGAATTTGATGCTTCCATCGCGAAGCGATGGTTCGGATATGCAAGCCTTCTCTTTCCTACAAATTTGGCCCCACTTCGTCCGGCTTCGCTTTCGCTACGCCGAGACTTCGCGGGGCAGGCAGAATTATTCGATGATCGGTTATTTTGGTGAAACCTTACGGTTTCTTGCCATGTTCCTTAATATAAGTTGTCGAAATTGCTTGCCATGAGCGAGCGCACTTTCATGTCGCTTCAAAGAATCGTTGCCCTTCGATTCGCCCCGCCATTGGCGGGACTCACTCAGGGTCATTCGGCTCGTGCGCGAGTCGAATGGTCAAAGCGACAGTCGGAACAAGAAACGAAAGATCGTGTGCGTGCGAGCTTTCGTCTCTTGTCCTCTCCTCCCGTAACGTCCCCCTGTACAAAAGAACTGCCGCTCCTTCGAGCGGCGGATTCACAACTGAACAGGCAGCGTGAAGTGCCCGTCAGGGCCCGCTCGAGGAGAGGAAATGAAGGGTTTTCATCTGCTGTGACTCAGCATACGGCCCCCGAGAGGGATGTCAAGGACCTGTTTTATAGGCGCGAAGCTCCCTAACCCATGAATAAAGTGATCCGGCGGAGCCTCGCCGTAGCCTGCCCGGCTTCGCCGCAACTTCGCCGCGGCACCCGCCTTGTCTTTGCATGTAGGCATTGAGGCGAAGGCGGGTGAATAGACCAGAAACTGGGGAGCAGAGCAAGCCCTGTCCTTGGTTTCTGGCTTGCCCCGCGAGACCCCCGACTTGATCGGGGGGAAGTGGGGCCCGTTTCACTTATTGTCTGTTGGCAAAATCGTCTTCGAGATGCTTGAGAATCTTTGTCGCGAGGTCTTTCCCGCCGAGTCCAAATGCGAGCCCACCGGCAATCGCCAGCATGGCTGCGAAGGCGGTGAAGAGTGTTTGGATCAACGCTTCGGCAACTTGGAGCTGAAGCATCGCAGCGAGAAACGTGAAGATGACCACTGCCCAACGGGCAATAGCGGACACTTCCGATCCGTGCGGGAGACCGGCGGCGGCAATGCTTGCCTTGGTGACCCGACTGATGAAATTCGCAAAAATGACACCAGCAACGAGAATCACGGCGGCCACGACAATGTTTGGTACGTACTCAATGACGCGATTCAAAAATGCCGCGACTGCTTCGAGGCCGAGGATGTCGGCTGCTGCGAGCAGTGTCACGATATAGAGGAACCACTTCACCAAGCCGCCAATGAATTTCGGGATGTCGAGATCAAGTCCGGCGCGGTCGAGAGCAGTACGCAAACCCGCGATGCGTTCAAATGGTTCGTTGAGACGAATGAGATGCAGTGCGCGTTGGATGAGATTGCCGACTGCCATGGCAACGATCCATCCGACAATGAAGACAATCAGCGCGCCGAGCAGCACGGGCAAAAATTCCGCAAAGCGGAACCAGAGATCCACAAGAGATTGCGTAATCGCTTGTTGGGAGAGTTCGAGAACTGTCATGGTGTGGTAGTCACCTCCCTTCCTGGGGAACGATACTCCACGTTTCGCTAGCTCGCAACCGACGGGCTGCGCTAGAGTGCTGGTGTGCGATCAGCGCTTTTTCGGTTCATCGATACGCGTCGAGGGTTTGTCGGACTGCTGTTCGGTCTTGTGCTGCTCTCCGCGTTTCTCCGCGTACTCTTTATTTCGCATCCACCGACACCGGTATTTGACGAAGTCTACTCGCCAGCATTTGCGTGGAAGTTTCTGCAGGGCGAAGAGTTTTTTGATGTCCATCCGTTTCTCACGCAATTTCCGCAGGTGGTCGGACTGCTGTTGTTTGGTAATACGCCACTCGGCTGGCGTTTCTCCGCGTGGCTCTGGGGGTCGTTCTTTATTGCCGGTATTGGTGTGTATGCATCCGCGCTCACCGGAGAACGCCGCGTCGGCATTCTTGCATCCCTGCTCGCGGTACTTGATATCGCGTTTTTTGTGTACGGACGCACGGGGCTTCCGGATATGTTTCTGCTTGCCACCTTTGTGTGGGCGATGGCATTCTTTTTCTTCAGTGCGCGTGTGCAGCGTCCGTTGCATGCGATGTTCGCGGCGTTGGCGAGCGGTATCCTTCTCGGAAATCTTGTGGCAACAAAGTGGTTGGGATTGGGGGCGATTGCGCTCATATGGGTATGGATTGGATTCGCTTGGTTAGGCAACAGGCAGCTCGACTTCGCCAAGGCTACGCCGGGCAAGCAGGCAATAGGCAGCAGGGACGGAACGGTCACCCCCGTGGCCCATGCCCCGTGGCCCATGCCCCGAATTCAGCGGTGGCTCTTGCCGGTGATGTTTCTCCTCGTCCCTCTTGGTGTCTATCTCCTCTGGACCATTCCGGTTGTGGGCGTTCCTGGTGTCGTGCGACCCGCGGTGGGCAAGGAGCTTTTTCAAGGTTCTTGTACACTCCGGGGCAGCACGCAGGTACCGCCGCCAACAACATGGCTCGGCCGCGTACGGCATTGGCACTGCACAGTCTGGAATTATCATGCCTATCTGACTGCCACCCACCCATACGGCAGCCCATGGTGGAGCTGGCCGATTCTGCAACATCCTGTGCTCTTTCATCTCGACACATCTGTGAAACCCGCGTTGCGGATTACGGCAACCGGAAACCCCGTGCTGTGGTGGGGAGGGTTTGCGGTTCTTGTGGGCACAGGAGCGCTTCTTCTTCTGCACGCGTTTCGTCGCGCTTCCTCGCACGCAACGTCAGAACTTCTGTCCGTGGATCGTGTGGACCTGTGGCTCGTGCTCGGTATTCTCGGGTTTTGGCTCCCCTGGGCGTTTATTGAACGCGTGGCGTTTCACTACCACTATTTCCTTTCCTTCACACTCACCATCATTCTTCTCGCGCGCTGGCTGATGCGGTGGGAACAACACCCCGCATACCGAATCGCCGTGATCGGATTTCTCCTCACGGCGGCGGTCGGCTTTATCTACTTGTATCCATCTGCGACGGCGCTTTCTGCGCCGTGGCTCCGGTAATTTAGGTCCAAAGCGCGAGAATCACGCCCATCACGAGCAGCGTGACGAGATAATATCCTGCATTCAGCATCCAGAGCTTCCAGGGTTTTCCTTCCCACAGAACAACACCGAGTGTTACGGGCACAACAAAACCAAGCCAGTTCCAGAATCCAGTCATCAGACCGGGGGTAATCCAAAGCAGTTGGAACAGAGCGTAGGGTGAGTCCATTGACTCTTAAAC
>CAZVRG010000041.1:0-6574 GCA_964630025.1 uncultured Candidatus Saccharibacteria bacterium | reverse complement strand
GAGCGGGTAACGGGAATCGAACCCGTGTCTCAACCTTGGGAAGGTCGCGTTCTGCCACTGAACAATACCCGCAAAGTGTACGGCGCGAATCAAGCGCATGGAAGCATAGCCAAACGCCTGTGAAAAACAAGATACAGAACTTAGCGTGTCTCTATGCTTCGTGCGTTTTCGTCCCACCGATAGCGCACATGGAACACCGTGACAGATGGAGCCGCGGGGTGCGTCCACACATCGGAAATGCCGGTCGCGGCAAGTTTGGCGCGCAGCAACATATCGACGAGACCAGTGCGGAATCCTGGACTTTGCACATTGATCGCCCGCGCCGCAAGAAATCGCGTGATTGCCGGCTCTGATGCTGTCGTGATGCGTACGGGGCGCAACGCTTCGTCTACCTCGGCCTCCGAGACGCTCAACCCCGTGCGTCGCGCGACAAGCGCGGCTGCACGTGCCGTTAGCAACTCCGTCAGGAGTGTTTCCTCATCTTCCGCAAACTCTGCCTGGCGCATCAATGCCGTCCACTGACGATAGGTCACGCAGTGCACGCCTGCACAGGCAACCGGAAGCGGCCACCAGGTATGCAGTGCCAGTGGAGCGCGGTATATGGGAAATGCAACAGCAAGACTTTCAAAAAATATACCAAGCACGCCTACGGAGAGAACGAGACCGGGAGCAATGCGTTTCATGCCGGACCGAAGAGAAGACGCAACCATGCCCGCGCGGGTGATGGGCCGGGAACGGGCTGCGGACGTGGCACTGGCGTGGGTGTCGGCGACGGGCCGTCAGGAAGAATCACTACTTTTTCCCCCGGCTTCTGATAATTGAGTTTTTCCCGCGCGGTACGCTCCACATAGGCATCCGTTGCCAAATACTCTTTCAACCGCTTGAGCTCGGCAATACGCTGCTCACGTGCCGTGATGGTGGATCGTAAAGATTGGATGTGCTGTTCCAGTAAGTACCGACGGCGGAGTTCCTGCACGAGGGACGTGCCAACCAACACAAGAAACGCGCCCGCGGCGAGCGCGCCAAGAAAGAGGAGTGGCGAGGTACGACGGCGAGGTTTCGGACTGTCCGACATGTCTCTGTAGTCTACAGGCGAAACGATATCTGTCGCGTGAAGGAATCGGTGCCGCGGCGAACGGTCACGGAAACGGGCGTTTCTGCGCGCGCTGCCTCGAGTACCGGTCGCGCAAGCGGAAGAATGCCGGTGAGGGGCTTGCCATTGATCTGCATGATGTCGTCGCCAATTTCAACACC
The DNA here is from genome assembly GCA_964630025.1 of uncultured Candidatus Saccharibacteria bacterium. Taxonomy (GTDB): domain Bacteria; phylum Patescibacteriota; class Andersenbacteria; order UBA10190; family CAIZMI01; genus VMFP01. Next base: position 5,320 of record CAZVRG010000041.1, on the reverse strand, counting down.
CTGCGTTGCCCAGACACTTCCCTTCTCAACTGCGGTCACACGCACAACGAAGGTAAACGTGTCTGCGGAAGCAACCGTGTGTGCCTGACCGCGCAATCCGGAGAGCGCCTGCACGGTGAGATCGCTGGGATAGGTGAGCGCGTCTTGGAGATGGAACGCGACAACCGAACTGGGGAGAAGGAACGTCGCGCTATCCTGCACGAGAGCAAACCCGCGCACGCGATGATCCTCGCTAAAGAGCGGAGCGCCGTGAAATGACGCCAATGACTCCGAAAGGCGCGGCATAAATGCAAGCGCGGGCATCTGTTCAACAGCGTTGCTGTTCGTGTCCATGCGTTCAATCGTTGCGCGTCGCACGCGCACGCCAAGAGAATCTGACGGTGCGGCAAGAGCGGCAAGAAGCATGCCCTCTGCAGGCAGACCATCCTGTTCAAACGTTGGAACGGAAAATGATCCGGCGGAACGCAGGAAGAACAGCTGGCTTTCCGGATACACGCGGACAATGCTTGCGGACTTCACCTCTCCCGAAGAAAAGCGCAGCCGCACGGATCCTTTCGGCGGAGATCCGATGCCGGTGAACATGCCATCGGATGTCACCGCCACCGCTTGGCCAACATCCCTGCCGCTTCCATCAAGAATCGTCGCGACACGCGCCGCAGATTCGCGCGCGATCACGGAAAACGTGTCTTCTTCCGACTCTCGCACGCGCTCCACGCGCTCGATCACGCGCTCTCCGCTTGGGGCAGTGCGCAGGAACCGCATCATCATGACCCACGCACCCAGTACGCCGCCAAGAAACCCAAGCAGCAGCAGACTGACCAGCGCAAACGCGATAACGCGCAGGGGGAGAACGTAGAGAGGACGGTTGGACGAGTTTTGAGTCATGAGTTGTGAGTGGTGAGAACGCAATGTCTCATACCTCAGAACTCACCACTCACAACTCGCTACTCACTCCGTCTACCTCACACCCGCCATTCCGCGGTAAGAAGAATGATGAAGATCGCAAGCGCTGCCAACGACACATACTCCGTGATCATCTGCTGCGTGAGCTGGCGATAGAGGTAATGTTGCAACAGGTGCAGCAGAAGGTAAAACACCACAAAGAGTACACCGCCAACCACCGTATACGTCACCGGTAAGAATGCGAGGACAACAAGAAGCTCGAGGATCAGCAGCGCAAGCACCGCACTCCAAAAGAGGCGTAATCGTACGGTCTGTTCCACGCGCCCCACAACGTGATAGGTGAGAAATCCCGTCATGAGTCCGATGCCAAGTGCTGTTGCCCACAACGGAAAACGCAGATGAAACGTGAGGCCGTAGAGACCGGCCGTCCAGAGAAAAAAGGTGACGGACGTAAACAGCCAGGTCCACGTGGGATACGCCCACTCCGTTGCGCGCGCGATGAGGAAGAGAAAACCAATCGTGCTCCCCACAATGAAGAGCTGCTGAAAGAGTCCGCGTGACACAAAGAGATGAAATAAAAACACGCTCACAATATAGGCAAGCGGAAGAATGGCGACATGCACGCCTCGACTTCGCAACTCTTCACGCAGTGCGATGAGCGTTCCAGTGAGCAGGAAGGCAAGAAAGATCGCGAACAGCGGCCAGGTAAACTGGGTGGTGATTGTGAGCATTTCTAGCCCAAGGAAGAGTGCGCCCGCCAGCACAATCGCAGCTCGGTCGGCAAAGATGCTTCGCATGGAATGAATCGTCCTTCAGGATAGTCCCGAAGCGACTCCCCGACAATACTGCTGAGAAAACGTGAAGAGGAACTCCCAAGGGAGTTCCTCTTCCACACATAGACGGAACGGAACTGCTGTCAGACAGGCTTACCAATCCGCATCATGGCCGTGCCGCACACCGGGCACGTACCCTTCGATGCGGGTTTTCCATTCTTGAGCGTGACAGGTTTTGGGTCCTTCATTTCACGCTTTGCTTTGCACTTCACGCAATACGCTTCCATGAACGTGTAGAAAGTTACGGATGAGTGATTTCACGCTAGCACACGTGTCCACGCTTGACGAAATGGAATGTTTATTAGCTTTTAGCTGAGAGCGAAAAGCGAACGGAGGGAGCGTCTCCCTTTTCAGCTATCATCTTTCAGCTGTCAGCTATGAAGTGCGCACGAGATAATCACCCGCGCTGAGCGCAGCGGTGCAGCCCATGCCCGCTGCAACGACAATCTGCTTGTCTCGAACGTCCGTGACGTCTCCGATCGCGTAAAAACCGGGGATATTCGTCTCGCAATTTCGATTGACGATAATGTCTTTGTACGCAGTGAGGGTGACGCCCAGATCTTTGACGGGATCAGTGATCGGCAGCGATCCGATCTCCACAAAGATGCCTTTCGCGGGGAACTCCTGTTTCTTCTGCGTCTGCTTGTCCTCGACAACGATGCCGGAGGCGAACGTGCCATCACCGCGGATTTCCGTGGTCACTCCGTTTGCGACCACCGTCACATTGGGCAGCTTCGACAGCTGCTGAATGTAGATTTCCTCTCCCTTGAAGTGCGGATTGCGATTCACCACCGTCACATGCGATGCGATCTTCGTGAGCATGAGCACCGCTTCGAGCGCAGAATTGCCGCCGCCGATCACCGCAACCTCTTTCCCGCCAAAGAGCGGACCGTCACATACCGCACAATAGGAGACGCCGCGATTGCGGTACTGCTCCTCGCCGGGAACGCCCAGCTTCTTCGGCGTGCGTCCGGTTGCGTAGATAACGGTTTTGCTGAGATAGCTTTTCTCATGTTCGTTGTGTACGCGGAAGAGATTTCCTTCCCCGCTCGTGAGCGGGGCCCCGCCCGAGGCGGTGGCACGTTCGATCTTCGTCACGAGGGACTGGTCGAGGCAGGAAATATCCGTGCAGTACTTGCGGACATGCTGCTCAAATTTTTCTGACAGTTTGATACCGTCGGTATGGATCTCGCCGGGCCAATTTTCGATCTCTCCGGAAATCAGCATTGCGCCGCCGAAATCCTTGCCAATCAGCAGCGTCTTTACGCGCTTGCGATAGGAATAAATGGCCGCGGTGATGGCGCCCGGACCAAGGCCAACAATAATAACGTCGTATACGTCGGGTTGCTGCATGACTCAAGCGTAAAGTGTAAAACGAAAAACGCAAAACTCAACGAAAAACCAGAAAATTCTTTGGGCTCTAAGCTTCGTTTTGCACTTTGTGTTTTGAGTTTTGCGCTCACTCGCCGAGGCCGAGTGCTTGTGCGAGTCGTGGGCGATCAAACCCGACGATCAGCGTTTCTTTCCCCGCATCCCCAATCACGATAACCGGCACGCCCATCTGTCCACTTTTCTCAATCATTTCCTTCGCAGCTGCAGCATCCGTTGAGACATCCTTTTCAACGTAGGTGACAGCGTGTTCCTTGAAATACCGCTTCGTCATCGCACAAAATCCGCACGTCGGTGTGGTGTAGATCGTAACCTGCTTCATTGGTGGAATGATACCACACACGTCAAGCGCGACTGCCGCGCAACTGCCCTCTCTGCCAAAACCGGATAAGAAAGAATCCCGCGATCACCATGCCGCCGATTGCAAAGTACTGCGCCATGGTGAGCCCCGCATATCGGGGATCACTATTGGGAAGATCCGTCGAGCGAAGAAAATCAAGGAGGAATCGCTCGAGGGCATACCACACGAGCGTGAGCGCTCCGAGAGGAAGCTTGAATCGCTCAAGCCACAGCATCAGGAGAAACCCAAGGAGACTCATGAGGGAAAGCTCGATGCCGACTTCGTGTCGTTGCACGCCGTCAAGCATGTAGGAGAGCGGAAACGACGTGGGAATGCCCGTGTACATATGTGACACGGCACCGCCAAGGCGACCGATCGCATCACCAAGCAGAAGCGTGGGCACAGCAGTATCCGCAAGAACGCGGAGCGGAATGCGATAGCGACGCGCAAACAGGACGACCGTGGCAGTGCCGGCGACCAGCCCTCCAAAAATCGCCATGCCCCCTTCCCAGACTGCGAAGATACGCAACGGCTGTGCGATATAGTCGCGCCAATGTTCCACAACATAGAGAACGCGCCCACCGACAAACCCCGCCGCATTCATCCAAAAGGAGAGATTCCACATGACATCCCGCGGAATGCCCACCCGCTCGCCGCGGCGCGCAGCAACCGCTGTGGCGACAAGAATGCCAAGTGCGACAAAGACTCCCCACAACCGGATGGGAAGCGATCCGAGCTGTACAACCGCAACGGGCGAATAATCGAGCCAGGGCATCACTGCGGTGATTCCGCGAGTGTCACCTCGACGGTTTTTTCCTGACCTCCCGACCGCACGCGAAGGGTGACACGATCGCCTGCTTTTTTCTTACGGATACGCGCGCCCAAGGGATGGTCGCTATCAATGCGCTGGCCATCGAATTCCAGGAGTACATCGTTTTCGCGTATCCCGGCACGTTCCGCCGGACTGCCAGGAACCACTGCAGGCACCGCTTCATCACCAAGAACAAGGGCGCCAAAGTCCACAGGGAGCGTATGTGCTTTTGCAATCGCCGGCGTCACCGCGATGTAGCGAATGCCCAGAAATGGGCGCGCGATTCTCCCGAGTGTACGCACATCATCCACGACGCGCGCTGCTTCGTTGGACGGAAGCGCAAACCCGATGTTTTCCGCGCCGCCCGCGATCGCGGTGTTGATGCCAATCGCTTCGCCGCGCATATTCAGGAGCGGACCGCCGGAGTTTCCGAAATTAATGGCTGCATCTGTTTGGATCACCTGATCCAGTGTCTCTGTGCGTCCTGTCGCCTGATCGCCAGCGGTCACCTGACGCCCTAATCCAGAGATCACCCCGACGCTCACGGTGTTGCGAAACTGCCCCAGTGCATTCCCAATAGCGATCGCCGTTTGTCCGACGCGCAGTGCGTCCGAATCGCCCAGCGGAACCGTGGGGAGTCCTTTTTTGTCCACGCGCACAATGGCAAGATCGAGTGCTGCATCCCGCGCAATCACGCGCGCAGGAATTTTTTCTCCGGTATTGAGAACGACAGTGTAGTCCGCCGCGGTATCGGCTACCACATGGCGATTGGTAAGAATCAAACCATCCTCACTCACGATAAAGCCGGTGCCGCCGCCGATTTCCTGCCGCTCTGTTGGACCCGACGGCCGCTGCACGCGGAGCCGGAATGGAGAGAGGGGAGAAAACGGATCAAGAAACACCTCTCCAAGCGCTGGAAGATCTTTAGAAACGAGAACGCTGACAACCGCCGGACTCGCTTTTTCCACAACATCGGCGATTGCGTCATCCGTTCGCGCGAGCGGAGCGCGGGGCGCCTGTGTTGTATCGCGCGGTGAAAGAAAT
>CAZVRG010000040.1:0-6840 GCA_964630025.1 uncultured Candidatus Saccharibacteria bacterium | reverse complement strand
TGATGGGTGACACCTGCACCTTAGTGGGTGTCACTGATCTTTCTCATCACGGACAGAGACTCTCTATCACAGTACGCCCCCTAGCGATTTAAGAATTACTGGTGCCGAGTTCTACTGCTATCGGCAGCATTGGCTACTGGGAAAAGTTGAAGGAACGGACGATCCGAAGAAAAGTCTGCGTGTCAGAGTCCTCATGAGCTTTTCCGAATATATAGTGAGCAAAAACTACCGCCCGATTTCTATCAACGAAATACACTATGTCGTAACCGCCTTCTGTCTGCACAAGACGTGCTTCCTTGCCTCCAATTTCGATCCGCCTGCTCAACTTGATACCCTCGTCTTTATCTCGAGAAATCCACTCATCAAGATTTTTTGGTAACGGCCGCTTATTGGCATCGGGCCATGTGAGATCGTAAACAAAGGCTTCGATTTTTATGCCGGAACTCGGTTTACTCTCGCGCTCAAGAATATTTTGAAAACCACCTGGATTATAGAGTTGGAAATAATTAGCCGAAAATGACTGAGCATGGGCAAGGCTTGGAAACCGCTCTATCCCGGGGTCCAGTACCCACGTCGCAGGATATGTAAAATTAAAACCGAGAGGACTTCTGTATGTTCTCGTGTTCTCTCCCTCATTGATCACAGATTCCATCAAGCCTTTCCCGATTAGGGCCGCCGTAAGCTCGTTACCCGATAAACCATCGGCAAACGTATGAATTGGTGGCCGCGGCGTGGGTAGAAGTATATCTGAAGAGGAAGATGGTAGGGTACCAAGCTCACGAGTTCCGGCTCGCCGAGAACCCAATAAGTACCCAAAAATTTCTCCGAGAAAGAAGAAAAATACAAGCCCTAAAACAATCAGTACCGAAATGGCTACCAGCGATCTTTGCATTTTGGCATTATACCAGATCGTTTTCGTGCACAAAAACTACTCCGTCGTCGTCTCGATATGAATATTACGAGGAATCCCGGGGATCCGCTTCACCCACACGGGCGAAAGGCGCACTTCTGCGGAACGCACGCCGGGGATCGCGCGCAGGAACGCGGTTGCGTCGTCCGCCGTTCGCTGCTCCAGGCGACTGCGTAGCGTGTTGAGATCGATGCGCGGAACAAGCGGCGTATCGACGTGCAGGGAAAATTCCGCACGCCCATGATCCCAGCGAATGTCCACCACGCGAAGATCGTCGAGCGTACTCGCTCGCGCTGGTTCCTTCTCCTCCGCGATGCGCTGGCGAATGAGATCGGCGATAAATGCGTTGAACGACTGCGCGTCGGCGATAAACGCCTCGCCCCGCACAGTCGCTTTTAATCGGAATGTCGATGCTTCCGTGCCAGCGGCGGGTGTCACTTCCGGATGATTCACCACAATGCGCGTTAACTCTTCTTTGGAAAAGGCGGTACGCCGTTCAGGTGGGGCGGAAAACGATGCGGACCGCGTCTCCTGCGCGATGCGTTCGCGTAGGGTACGCTCCGCGCTGGCACGAAGCTCTGCGCTTCCTCGTTCAATGTCGGCAGCGGATACTTGGTGTACCTGATTGTCGGTGCCCCCGCGGAGCGGCTGCACGACTGCACCGTACAGAATGCGTTGCGATGCGGCAGGGAGCGCGGAAAACGTGAGACGCTGCGGCTCAAGATTTCCCGCGTTTCCGCCTTCCTCCGCCTGCACGCGCACCGCGGCCCGGCCCTGTGCCGGAATAATCACATCGCGTTGCGTGCGCAGAACAACACCTGACGCACTTTTGAGCCGCGAGCGTGCTTTGATGCCCTGTGCGGCGGTCGTTTCATTGACAATATCCACACTCCCTTCGGCGCGCGCGCCTTTTTGCACGATCGTCTCTACGGAAAATTCCTGTTCCACAACTTCCTCCGCGCGAAAGAGCCGCGCCGGGTGCGCCCCCGCGGCAGCGCGCGGTTCAACCGCGCTTGTATCGAGCCATACGGTAAAGTCGGCGGTAAACGGTTCCGTCACCAAAGCAAGTTGGATACGCGCGCGTGGCAAAACAAACGTGACAACGCCGGTCAGGAGAATGCCCGTGATTGCGGCAAACACTGCTAACGGTATTCGACCGCGTGGAATAATGACGCCAAAGCGTTTCCATGTTGCCGTTGGAAGAGCAGAAAGTCTTCGCGGAAGAATACGCTGCCGCTGGATACGCGCGGATGTGCCACGCGCATGTGTCTCCTGGCGTCCGCGCGTGTCCACGCCTGCGCGTGTTGTGGCGTCGGTGTGTCGAAAGGTAACGTCTTTTCCAAAATCCGCTGCCGTCGCCTTCAGCAACCGGCGCACAAAGGGATCTTCGCGCAGAATGGGGTGCAGGCCGCAATCAAGAATAACCTCTTGTGTGCCAGCACGTCGGATCTTCTCCAGCATATCGGGAAGATCGTCTGACGCATTGATGGTGAGCGTGGCGCGTTCATCGGCTGCTTTTCCCATACCCACATATTACCTGGCGGGGACGCGCGCTGATTCTGCGGGGATGGATGCATATCGACGCAAGGCACCTTCCGCAAGATGCTCGAGAAGGTAGTACACAGATTCCGGCATGCGCGCACCGCGTGCCTGTGGCGGCCCATCTGTTGCTAGTGTGGGGCGTGGAAGAAGCTGTAATGCGCGTTGGTGCCCCGGCGGGAACAACGCAAGCGTGCTGTGAAAAAACAAGCGATGAAACAGCGTGGGCCAAAACCCCGCGATGACAATGCGCGTTGGCCGTTCTTTCGGAGGAAGATGCTCGGCAAAAAGTTGCAGGGCGGTACGATACACGGGCAGAAGTGGGCGGAAGACCCGCGTGAGCACCCGTATACCATCCGACGTGAGTCCGCTCGCATCCGCGCGTTGCAGAAGATGCTCCGCCTCGCGGGGCGAACAGGAAAGCGCCCGGACTATGGTGTCGATGAGAAGCGTGCTCCCGAGCGGCGCAGTGCGAACATGCCGCACGGCATGTTCGTGCCGTACAAGGAACGACAACCGCGTTTCCTCGCTGACAAGAAGACCAACCGATTCGGTGGATGACGAGAACAGTTCGCTAAGAAACACCGGCAGCACGACCATGTCGCAGGTGGGAACATCGATGGGTGGCGACCACTGAAATCCGCTGCGCGTTGGACGGACCGGTATTGATTCATGAAATGCCGTCGGTCCCTGAAAAAATGTAGTGACCGTTGTGTGCAGTTCATCGGCGGCGCCAGCGTCCTCCCACGGACGTACATCCTCCCGGAAGACCGAGACATCTTCGAGCGCGCAGCCGAGGAATGCCGCTGCCTCTTCACGCAACGCTTCCCGTGCCTCCCAATGTGCGCGCAGGGTGAGTTCACGCGGGTCCACGAGCACCTGGTTATCGGTGGAAAGCCTAGGACGCCGTATGGTGATCGATCCGCCAACAAGCGCCGGTGTCGGCACGGCAATGATCAACGGTTCATTGGGGCGCCACCCAACAAGGCGCTCAAGAGGCTCTCCAAGCGCCGCACCGGATTCCCAGGAAACGGTTGTTGCTCCATGAACATGCACCTGTCCGCCCCCACGCGACACCCGAAGCACATCAATTTCCTCGCCACGCATGCGCCCGACAACAGCGCACGTATCCGTCTTTCCTTTGTGAAATAACGCAGCCATGCCACATCCTATGCGACGACCGCGCGAATGCGCCGGATGCCGGCCGCGAGGGCCTCTTCCTTCACAATGCGAAAATGTCCAAGTGTGCCCGTGCGCTCAACATGCGGCCCACCGCAGATTTCCTGTGAGAAATCCCCAATACTGTAGACGCGTACCTGATCGCCATACCTTTCCTCAAAAAACCCCAGCGCACCCGCCGCTTTCGCCTCATCTGGTGTCATCACTGCACGGGTGACCGGCAGATCCCGACGAATATGCTCATTCACAAGGTCCTCAACCTTCTGGAGTTCTTCCGGTGTCACCTTCGCGGCGTGGGTGAAATCGAAGCGCAACCGTTCCTCCGTGATGTTCGATCCGCGCTGCTGCACATGTGGGCCAAGAACGCGCCGCAGCGCCGCGTGCAGAAGATGCGTCGCGGTGTGCAGCTTCACCGTGCGTTCGGAGTGATCTGCGAGCCCACCCGCGAATCGCTGCGTACTCCCGGCGCGCGATATCTCCTGATGCCGGCGGAGTTCCTCTTCAAAGCCTTCCGCATCTGTGGTGATGCCCAGCGGTTGCCCCAAGGATCGCAAAAGATCGGGATGGAACCCAAACGATTGATAGAGGTCGAATGCCTCTTTCCCGCTGATCTGCGTCTGGCCCTGCTGCTTCCGTCGCGCAAGTTCATGTTCAGCGCGCACACGTACACCCCGGTATTTTGCGTGCTCGTCGTGTAGAAGCGCGAGGACACGCTCCTTGCGTTCTGAAATTTCCGGATACACGTGTGCGTGTGTCGTTTCGACGGCGTCAACAGCACCGCGCAGAACAACACCTTCAATCTCCTCTGGCATCTCAAGCACTTCAAGCGCCCGAAGCGCGCGTCGGATCAACTTCCGAATGACATACCCCTGCTCAACATTGCTTGGCGTCACTCCACGCGGGTCTGCAAGAACAAACATCGCGGCTCGAAGATGGTCGGCGACGATGCGCACATGCCGCGTATCCTTCGCGTGCGTTCCAGCGCGAACAACATCAACGAGCGGTTTCAACAGGTCCGTTTCGTAGACGCTCGGATATCCGTTCAGAACGGCAACTGTGCGCTCGAGCCCCATGCCCGTATCCACATTCTTCTGTGCGAGTGGGGCATACGACCCATCCGCCCGCTTCTCGTATTCCATAAACACGTCGTTCCATATCTCCACGTAGCGCCCGGAACCGTCATTCGGGTGCGCGGATGCGGATCCGCGACCGGTGTCAAAAAACATTTCCGTGTCCGGGCCGCATGGACCGGTGTCCCCCGGCGGCCCCCACCAGTTGTCCTTTTTCCCAAAGAAGAAGATGCGCTCCTTTGCAATGCCGTGGTGCGCCCAGAGACGCGCCGACTCCTCGTCGCGGGGCGCATCCGCATCGCCGGCAAAACAGGTGACAGCAAGTTTCTCCGTGGGAATCCCAAGCCAGCGGTCTGACGTAAGGAATTCAACACTCATTGCGATGGTTCGCTCCTTGAAATAGTCTCCGAGCGACCAATTCCCAAGCATTTCGAAAAAGGTCAGATGCGTATCATCGCCAACGTCATCAATATCGTCCGTGCGCAAGCACTTTTGCGCATTTGCCAGCCGCCGGCCTGCGGGATGCGGTTGTCCAAGCAGATATGGCACCAGCGGATGCATTCCGGCTGTGGTAAACAACACTGTCGGATCGTTTTCCGGAATCAGCGATGCGGAAGGAATGATTTCGTGCCCCTGCTGACGAAAGTACTCCAAGAATTTTTCACGAAGTTCTGCGCCAGTCATGTGAACAACCATACGCAAACACTCTGCGAGTTGTTCCGAGCGATAGTGCGGGTGACGCGGGATGGGTGGCTACCCAGCCGAGGACGAACGCCGAGGGGCCCCACCCCCGAAACGTGGGCGTACGACCGCCCACGCCAAGAGAAATGTCTGGGGTATCGGCGGCGGACCGCAGGCTGGGGGGTCCCATCCCGCGGCAGGACCCGCAAAACGAGGCATGCTCGCGGAGTGTGGCTATTCATGATTTCCGGTGCGCCTCATCCCGACCTGCATTCACCTGGCGCTCGAGTGTCGCGATACGCGATTTTTGTTGCGTAATACGGTGCTCGAGATCTTCCGCATCCCGCTCCAGCGTTCTCTCCCGCTGCTCCAGTTGCGCAAGTTCCGCCACCTTCCGTCCACGATCGCGTTTCACGCGCGTGCGCTCTTCCTTTTGGCGACGCTCATCGCTCAACAGCGTGGAAAGTGCCTCCCGTTCTTCTTCGAGCTCCAATTCCTTGCGCTGATACTGCGAACGTGCATCCCCAGCCGTACGACGCCCGCGACGTCCTTGAAGATCTCCCCCGCCAGATTCGCCCCAGACTTGTGACATGGGATGTATCGTACCGTGGGCCATGGGCCAGAGGCCATAGGCAAACGTACGCGCCTATGGCAGCACGTGAGACCACAGAATCACGATGAGATGCGAAGATCTGGACTGAGCACCGAGCGAAACGTATGTGACATACGTTGAGCGAGGAGCGGAGGGAAGAACGAGTCCTGAAAGGATTCGGCCACCAGACATCTGGCTGTGCCAGTGGCCTGGTGGCCGAACAGCTCGCGTGATTCTGGGGTCGTAACTTAGAAAAACTTTCTCTCTTTCGACCGCTCGATAATTGGTAACGCCTCTTCTGCCGAGTCCACAATCTGAAAAATATCAAGGTCGTTGGGATCAACAAGCGGCGGGTTTTGTTCCACCATGACCGCTCGCATCCATTCTCGAAAAGGAAGCCAGAATTCCTTCCCCATACAGATGACCGGTATCTGTTCCATCTTTTTTGTCTGCACGAGGGTCGCGATTTCCGTGACTTCATCAAGGGTCCCGAATCCGCCCGGGAAAAAGACATACGCTTGTGCGGACGCGGAGAGCATTACTTTTCTCGTAAAAAAGTAGTCGAATGCCATGCGTTTGCGGACATACGAGTTTCGGCGCTCACCTTCTGGAAGATTGATGTCAATGCCGACGGAACATTCGTCGGCCGCATGTTGGCATCCTGCGAGCGCACCTTTGTTCGCCGCTTCCATCACGCCCGGCCCGCCGCCCGTGATCACGGTGTATCCGCGTTGCGCAAGAATACGGCCAAGCTTTTCGGCCTCTCTATACCAATGACTCTCCGGAAGAACCCGCGCGCTCCCGAAGAATGTTACTTCTTTCTTCAATGGAAGGAGAAAACGAAATCCCTCAACGAACTCGCGGAGGAT
>CAZVRG010000039.1:0-6894 GCA_964630025.1 uncultured Candidatus Saccharibacteria bacterium | reverse complement strand
CTCCCGCTGGATAAGCAGAAGCGGCACAGCATTGAAGTGGTGATTGATCGTCTTCTCCTGGAGAAGAAAACCCTTGATCGTCCGCGCATCGCCGATTCCGTGGAGACCGCGGCGCGCATCGGGGAAGGAACCGTCATCGTCGAGGATCGCACCGCGAATCGCGATCTGGTCTTTTCAGAGAACTTTGCGTGCCCGACGTGCGGCGTCTCGTTGCCCGAGCTTGAACCCCGTCTGTTTTCCTTTAACAGTCCGCACGGCGCCTGTCCGGCGTGTACGGGGCTCGGCACCCAACTCGATGTTGATCCGGATCTTGTTCTGCCGAATCCCGAACTCTCCATTCACGAAGGCGCCATCAAGCCATGGGCGAAACGCATGGGCGGTCTCGGATGGGCCGCCGCGCTCCTCGAAGCTGTTGCGCGTCGGCATAAGTTTTCTCTCTCTGCGCCGGTAGGGAAATTGTCAGCGGACGCAAAGAAGATCCTGCTCTATGGAACCGGGGAGGAACTGTATGCCGTCCGTACGGATGAAGGCGATACGTTTCCTTCCGCATACGAAGGCGTCATCCCGAATCTCCTCCGACGGTACAAGGAAACAGATTCCGATTACGCGCGCAGCGAAATCGAGCGCTTCATGATCACAAAGCCCTGTCCAACGTGTCTTGGGAAACGGCTGAAGCCAGAGGCGCTTGCCGTACGTGTGTTGGGGAAGACGGTTGCCGATATCGTGGGGGAAACCGTTGCGGAGGCGCAGCGCTGGTTCACAACGCTCGCCGCATCGTCGACGGGAGGGGATGCGTTGAGCGTCCGAGATCAAAAAATTTCGAAACCGATTGTCCGAGAAATTCTGTCTCGGTTGCAATTCCTGCAAAATGTCGGTCTCGACTATCTCACGCTCGATCGTGCCGCCTCGACGCTCTCCGGCGGAGAAGCGCAGCGCATTCGGCTCGCCACGCAAATCGGTTCCGGTCTCACCGGCGTGTTGTACATTCTCGACGAACCCAGCATCGGATTACACCAGCGCGATAACGATCGGCTGATTACGACGCTGCAAGCGTTACGGGATCTCCAAAACACCGTGGTGGTGGTTGAGCATGATGAGGAAACCATTCGGAGTGCCGACTGGGTTATCGATATTGGTCCGGGCGCCGGCGAGCATGGCGGGGAAGTGATCTTCGAAGGCCCGCCAGGCAAACTGGAATCCGCGCAAACGCTCACGGGAAAGTATCTGTCGGGGCGTATGCACGTGGATCCCCCGTCCCGTACGCGGCCCGGGAACGGGAAGGCCTTGGTGGTCAAAGGAGCCCGCGAACACAACTTGAAGGATCTTGATGTGCGCATTCCCCTGGGCATGTTTGTGTGTGTCACGGGTGTGTCCGGTTCCGGAAAGTCAACGCTCGTGAACGATATCTTGGCACGCGCGCTTGCGAAGGCATTCCATGACGCAAAAGAACCCTCCGGAGCGCACGACAACATCGAAGGACTCTCCGCGCTCGACAAAGTGGTGTTGATCGATCAGTCGCCGATTGGCCGCACGCCGCGAAGCAATCCGGCAACCTATACCGGACTCTTTACGCCCATTCGTGAGCTCTTCGCGGCCACGCCGGAAGCGCGCGCTCGCGGCTACGATGCGGGGCGATTCTCCTTCAATGTGCGCGGCGGCCGCTGCGAGGCGTGTCAGGGAGACGGCGTCATTCGCATCGAAATGCAATTCTTGCCGGACGTGTACGTGGAGTGCGAGGAATGTCACGGGAAACGATATAACCGCGAGGCGCTCGAGATCACGGTGAAAGGCACAACAATCTCGGACGTGCTCGATATGACGGTAGAACGCGCGCATGAATTTTTCCGCGCCATTCCCGCCATCGAAAGCAAGCTGAACATTCTGGAAGAGGTTGGTCTCGGGTACGTGCATCTCGGGCAACCTGCAACGCAGCTGTCCGGCGGGGAGGCGCAACGCATCAAGCTGGCAACCGAGCTGTCTCGTCGCGCAACCGGAAAAACACTCTACCTGCTTGACGAGCCCACCACCGGACTCCATTTCGATGACGTCCGGCGATTGCTGGGCGTGCTCCAAGCACTTGCGGATAAGGGCAATACCGTATTGGTTATCGAACACAACCCGGAAGTCATTAAATGCGCGGACTGGGTTATTGATCTCGGGCCGGAAGGAGGAGTGCGAGGCGGGGAGATTGTTGCGGAAGGGACACCACGCGAGGTATCGCGCGTCAAGAAAAGTTTCACCGGACAATATCTTGCGCGATACTTTGATCGGGAGAAATCTCGGCGTTCCGTATCAAAAAACGGAGCTTCTCGCGTGCAGCCAGCGCGTGAGCGAACGCATGTGCGTGAGTCCTCGTCAGCGAAACGCTAAGCGCTGACGAGTCTCTTGACAGGAAACAGTTGCTTCTATCGCGAGAACGAAGGTACCGTAGCTACACACAATGGATCAAAAGTATTCCATTCCCGCCGCGATTGTTATTGCTGGTGCCCTCGTTGCGGGCGCAGTCCTTCTGACGCGTACGTCCTCAACGCGGCTGGCAGCACGTGTCGGCAATGATTCTGGAACGCCGAGTGCAGGAACGGAGGACGCGAAGATCACCTATCGCGGCATCGATGCGACACGCGATCACGTGCGGGGCAGCGCGGACGCGCCCGTGACTCTGCTGGAATATTCGGATTTGGAATGTCCGTTCTGTAAGTCATTTCACGCGACACTCAAGCGCGCTCTGCAAGAATATGACGGAAAAGTGCGCTGGGTGTACCGACACTTTCCCTTGGACGCTCTGCATCCAAAAGCGCGTAAGGAAGCAGAAGCGAGTGAGTGCGCCGGCGAGCAGGGGAAGTTTTGGGAGTATGTGGACCGCCTCTATGAAGTGACGCCGTCCAATAACGGCCTCGACGCCGCGAAGCTCCCGGAAATTGCCAAGGACGTTGGCCTCACTGTGCCGGCGTTTGAAACGTGTCTGCAGTCAGGCAAGCACGCGCAGCGCGTCGCCGATGATCTTGCGGACGCGGAAAAAGCCGGTGGCCAAGGCACGCCATACACCGTCATCATCGGTCCGAACGATGTGACCATTCCGTTCTCCGGCGCACAGCCCTACGACAACCTGAAGCCGATCATCGATCAGCTTCTCGCAGGAGGATAATTCATCCCAGAAAGCTGGTAGTGTGGAAGGGTGTCGCAGACACCCTCCGCTCTTCTCCATGCTTCCGCACTCGTGCAAGAGACGCCCGCGTCCGCGTCGCTCGATGCAGCGGTGCTCGCCACGCTCGCATATCATGATCTTCTCCATCTCCCGCTCACAAGCGTGCAGGTGTGGCGGTATTTGCTGCGACCGCGGGCCGGAGGACAGGGAACAGGGAACAGGGGACAGGGGACAGAATCGCCAACGTTGCGCGATGTTGAGCAATCACTCCACACGCTCGTGGAACGCGGGGTATTGGAAACAGCAAACGGGTTTTTTGTGTTTGCCGGACACCGCGCGCGTATTGCCGAGTGGCCCGCAAAGCATGCGCGCAGTCAGCAGAAGTGGCGCCGTCTGCGGCGCATTGTTTTCTGGCTGCAGTGTATTCCGTTTCTTCGGGGCGTTGCCGGTACGGGTTCGCTCGCGTTCGACAATGCAAAACCGACGAGCGATCTCGATGTTCTCATTATTGCCGCGCCGAATCGCGTCTGGACCGTCCGGTTTTTTCTCACGGTTCTTCTTGATCTTTTTCGCCTGCGTCGTCGGCCACAGGGTGTGACCAGCGACCGCGTGTGCTTAAACCACTATCTCGCCGCGGATGCATTATCGTTTCCCTATCAAAGTCTGTATACCGCGCTTGAGTATGCGCGCATGGTGCCGCTCATAGGGGAACACACCTGCTGGGCATTTCGAGCAGCGAATCGCTCCTGGATGGAGCGGTATCTCTTCTCGGTGTTCCCCGATACCGTCCATCATAAGAAGTCTCTCCCGTCGTCTCCGGCGCTTCGGAGCACGCAACGTCTCTTCGAATGGATGCTGTTCACTCCTCTCGGAAACGCGCTTGAGCGTTTTCTTGCGTCCCTTCAGCGCACGCGTATTGCGCGTTCCGACAGGTCCCGGGGGCTCAAAGGTCGGATTGTTGCTACCAATACGCGGGCAGAATTCCATCCGCAATCTCGTGAAGCGCCCATCCTTGCAGCCTTCAACGCGCGTATGGAAACCCTGGGCCTTGAGGATCGTTTTGGAGGCCAAGCTGATTCTGGCCTTACGCGCTAAGTCGTCCCTCTTGACACCTCACGGCCACATTTGATAGGAAGATGGTTAGCACTCGAGAGGGGAGAGTGCCAACTTCCAAGCTTGTAGCTGGTAGCTTGTAGCTTTTAGGAGTGTACGGCGTGGCCGCCTACAAGCTACAAGCTAAAAGCTAAGAAGCTCTACTCATGAAAACCATTCGTCCATTGAATGATCACGTGGTGATCAAGCCCGTGAAAGCCGAAGAAGTGACGGCAAGCGGGATTGTGCTTCCTGACACCGCACGCGAAGAAAAACCGGAACAAGGGGAAGTGCTTTCCGTTGGTCCGGGCAAACTGTTGGAGAACGGTCAGCGCGCGCCGATGAGCGTGAAACCTGGCGACCGCGTGCTCTTCACCAAATATGCTCCCGATGAAGTAGAAATCGACGGTGAGGACATGCTGATCGTCCAAGAGGAAAAAATTCTCGGCATCCTTGAATAAATCAGCATTCCTCATTCCTTATTCCTCATTCATTCAAAACCATGGCCAAGCAAATTCTTTTTGACGAACGCGCCCGCAAGAAACTCTTGAGCGGCGTCGATCAACTCGCAAACACCGTTCGGGTCACCTTGGGTCCGAAGGGGCGCAACGTCGTGCTCGACAAAGGCTTCGGCAGTCCCACGATCACCAACGACGGTGTGACGATTGCGAAGGAAATCGAGCTCGAGGATAAGTTCGAGAACATTGGCGCCGCGCTGGTGAAAGAAGCGGCAGAAAAGACGAACGATACCGCGGGAGACGGCACAACCACTGCCGTGGTGCTTACGCAGGCAATTGTCCGCGAAGGTTTGAAGAACGTCGCCGCAGGCGCAAATCCCATGTTCCTAAAACGCGGTATTGAGGAAGGAACCGCTGCGGCCATGCAGACGCTTGAGCGAGACGCAAAGCGCATCTCAACAAAAGAAGAGATTGCCCAGGTGGCAACCATCTCGGCGCAAGATACAGACATCGGTGCGCTGATCGCGGATATTATGGATGAACAGACCGGCGTCGGCACGTCGGGGACCATTACCGTGGAAGATTCGCAGAGCATTGGCGTGCAGAAGGAAGTCGTCAAAGGCTTGCAGTTCGACAAGGGCTACAGCAGCCAGTACATGGTCACGAATGCCGAAAAGATGACGGCGGAAATGGAAGAGCCGGCAATGCTTGTCACCGACAAGAAGATCAGTTCTCTGCAGGAATTTCTCCCGGTGTTGGAGAAGCTCACCCAAACAGGGCAAAAGAATCTCGTGGTCATCGCCGAAGACGTGGAAGGCGAAGCGCTCGCCACTCTCGTGGTGAACAAGCTGCGCGGGACATTCTTCGGTCTTGCGGTAAAGGCGCCGGGCTTTGGCGACCGCCGGAAGGAGCTCCTCGGCGACATTGCCGTCGTTACGGGCGCAACGGTGATTTCCGAGGATCTCGGTTTGAAGCTGGAAAACGCGACACTCGATCTTCTCGGTTCTGCGCGCCGCATTGTGGCGGAAAAAGAAAAAACCACGATTATCGGCGGCAAGGGCGATCCGAAGAAAATCAAGGAGCGCGCGGACCAGATTCGCGCCCAAATGGAAAAAACCGAGTCCGACTACGATCGTGAAAAACTGGAAGAGCGTCTTGCCAAACTCTCGTCCGGTGTCGGGGTGATCAAAGTCGGCGCTCCCACGGAAACGGAGCAGAAGGAAAAGAAATACCGCGTGGAAGATGCGGTGAACGCAACCAAAGCCGCCGTGGAGGAAGGCATTGTCGCCGGCGGAGGACTTGCGTTGCTCAAGGCCGCGCACGAACTCGATGGCGCACTCAAGCGTAAGGAGACGGAGGGAATCTCGCCGGACATTGTCACCGGCATGCGCATTATTCAGCGCGCCTGCGAAGAGCCGATTCGGCAGATTGTGCAAAACGCGGGTCGCGAAGGATCGGTGGTTGTCGACCAAGTGCGCAAGGAAAACTTTGCGCGTGGCTACGATGCGGAACGCAACGAATTCCGCGACATGTTCCAGGCAGGTATTGTGGACCCGAAGAAAGTGGTGCGTCTGGAACTCCAGAACGCCGCGTCTGTGGCCGGCATGTTGCTAACAACCGAAGCGGTGGTCACCGATAAACCGGAGAAGAAAGAGAAAGGCGCTCCGGGCGGGATGGGCGAAGATTTTGGAGGGATGTAATCAACTGATACGCACACGGAACAAAGAGCGGGCCATACCCGCTCTTTTTGTTGCTCCCGCTAAAGCGACACGTTGTGTTGCCCCCGCGAAAGCGGGGGCCCGTTCAGGTCCCCGATGGCGCTCGGGGACAGTGCTGCGGCACTGATTCCCGCTTTCGCGAGAATGACATGGAAATGATACGATAGTCAGATGGAATGGTCATCTCCACAGCAACCGCCATCCACGCTCGCATCTGCCGATGTTGAGCAAAACCGTTTCGTCGCGGCACTCTCCTGGCTGTGGGTGCTGTCAATCGTGATTCTGCTCATCAAGAAGGACAGTCCCTACGTGCAATTTCACGCTCGTCAGGGATTTCTTGTGTTCCTGATTGGCATGATTCTCTGGGTGGTCTTCGCGTTCCTTGGGCCCTTCGGGTGGTTCTTTCAATGGGTGCTGCAAACAGTACTCTTCGTGGTGATTGTTGTCGGTTTCGTTCAGGCGCTCCGAGGAAAGTGGTGGA
>CAZVRG010000038.1:5010-7241 GCA_964630025.1 uncultured Candidatus Saccharibacteria bacterium | reverse complement strand
ACCAATAAGAGATTTTTCGTAGACTACGGACGCTCTTTCGTACGCGTAGCGTCGTTCGATCATTCTCCGACTATAGAGGTTAAACCTCTATAGTCCGTCCACTTTTTGCCCCCGTGGTGAAACGGATATCACATCAGCCTTCGGAGCTGAGATTGGAGGTTCGAATCCTCCCAGGGGCACCATCCGGCTTCGCCCCGCAGAATGCGGGGCTACGCCGTGATTGTTCATCGAAGTCGGATGCCGCGGCGGAGTCTCGTCTCAGCGGAGCGAAGCGAAGCCGGACGGATGAAGCCGGGAAAACACCAACCCCGACTGTACGGTAGGATGTCGGCATGGATCTTCGAACGCCGGTGACGGCACTCCCGACCGTGCGCGGTACGGTGGCGCGCGGCTTCGAGCGTTTGGGCATTCGCACCGTACGGGATCTCCTCTTTCATTTTCCGCGACGGCATGACGATCGGCGTACGATCACGCCGATTGCGGACGTACATCCCGGGCGGGCGGTTGTCGTGCGCGGTGTGCTTACCGAAATAAACATGGAGCGCAGTTTCCGTCGCTACCAGCGAGGCGTGCGTCCGGTGGTGATCACGACCGGCCGTCTTCTTGATGCCACGGGCACGCTGCCGGTGCGCTGGTTTTCGCAACCGTATCTGGAAAAAACCTATCCCGCCGGCACGGAAGTGTTCCTTGCCGGAACGGTGAATGGAGATGGAGAGCTGATCGCGCCGGATATTGAGCGCGTGCACCGTGACCGTCCCGCCGTGCACATGGGTCGGCTCATTTCCGTCTATCCGGAAACGGAAGGGGTGAGCTCGCGGATGCTGCGGTACCTCCTCTCTCGCGTTCTCCCGCTTGCGCAAACGTTGCGCGAGTATCTTCCGGCGTCTGTGAAAGAGTCCGAACGGCTAAGTGATTTCTCCATGGCCGTCGCGCAGATGCATTGTCCGGACGATGACGCATCGCTTGCGCGCGCGCGGGAACGCTTGGCATTTGACGAGCTGTTCGTGCTGCAGCTTGCCGCGCTGATCCGCAAGGCCGCACGCCGTTCGGAAACAGCGCAGGCGCTCCCGGTGTCGCACGCCACCGTATCGGAAGCGATAGAGAAACTCCCGTTCCTGTTGACACCCTCGCAAAGCACCGCACTCGACGCCGTTCTGAAGGACATGCAGCAGCCCGTACCGATGGCGCGATTGCTTGCAGGCGATGTGGGGAGCGGGAAGACCGTTGTTGCCGGTCTTGCCGCACTTGCGGTTGCGCGCGCTGGCGGGCAGGCCGCATTTCTTGCTCCGACGGAGATTCTTGCGCAGCAACATGCGCAATCACTCCGCACGCTGTTTGGAGAGCGTGGGATGTCTCTTGCGCTTCTCACCGCAGCAACACCAAGCGAGGAACGCGAGAAGATGGCTGGCGCTCTTGCCTTGGGCACGACGTCCCTTGTGGTGGGAACACACGCGATTCTGCATGCGGATCTGCCGTTTCGCTCGCTTGCGCTTGTCATCGTGGACGAGCAGCACCGGTTTGGCGTCTTGCAGCGGGGCGAATTGACGCAGCGAGGCCCTGCGGGGGCGACGCCACACTTTCTCTCTCTGTCCGCCACGCCGATTCCGCGCACGCTCCAACTCACCGCATATGGGGATGTGGATGTGTCGCCGCTTGATCCGCGGCCGGAACAACGTCCGGTGCGCACCGAGATCGTCTCACCCGCGGATCGCAATACGATGTACGCAACGCTGCAGAACCGCATTGGTGCGAGTGGACAAGTCTTTGTCGTATGTCCGCGGGTAGAAGAATCTCCTGACGACGATCGGAAGTCGGTCGAGACGGAATTCAAACGTTTGAAAAAAGAGCTCTTTCCTGAAGCACGCATTGAGCGGCTCCACGGGAAAATGCGCTCGGAAGAAAAAACGCGCATTCTTGCGGCGTTCCGCGCGCACGAGATCGATCTTCTGGTGGCCTCCACCGTGATCGAAGTGGGCGTGGACATTCCGAATGCGGATACGCTGCTTGTGGAAGGCGCAGAGCGTTTCGGACTTTCCACGCTCCATCAGCTGCGCGGCCGTGTGGGACGGCGAGGGCAAGACGCTGTCTGCTTTCTGGCAACGGAAACGGATGACGCGGCTGCGCTTGAACGCCTGCAGGTGCTTGTGAACACGACGAACGGCCTGGACATTGCGGAAGCGGATTTAGCGCGGCGCGGTCCCGGAGAGATGTACGGCACGCGCCAGCATGGC
>CAZVRG010000038.1:0-5000 GCA_964630025.1 uncultured Candidatus Saccharibacteria bacterium | reverse complement strand
GCATGGCGGCGTGACGCTGAAGGTAGCGAGCGTGTCGGATATCCCCTTTCTTCTTCGCGTGCGGAAGGCCGCGGAGCGTCTTCTTGCGGAAGACGCTGCGCTCGCGAGCGCCGAGCTCATCGCTGCCCGCGTTCGTCAACTGAACGTGACTACGCACTTCGAATAGCAGCTGTTGACAGCTCTTGACAGATTCAGGCGGAGGAGTAGCGTCTGGGATGAGTTAGGTTCGTTCGACAGTTCACGTGCTCTTAGTCCTAGAGAGAATGTCCAACCTAAGCGTGGCCGAAACAGAGAAGAGGCTTACGCCTGGTATCCACCCGATGGACGGGTGGGGGCAATCTTCAGTACACCCGCTCCGAGAGCGGGAAGAGGGCGTGCTATGGAAAGAAAGAAGCCGATTCGGAACGGATCCGCAGAAGCCTACGAGCGGATTCGGCAGATCAAGGAGGCGATCGGCGGAGAGTTTTCGAAACAGCTCCTGTATCGCTGGAGCATCGAGGACCTTCGGAACCTTCAGAAGGGCCTTCGGGAGCACAAGGTGGTGCTCCTGCAGAAGGCTACTGTGGGACGTGATCGCTGGTTTCATCTGGACTCCGTTGGTCGAGAGAATCCGCTCTCTTCCTACGATTTCTGGGGCAACCCTGCAAAGCAGAGGGGGTTGGAGGAACTCTGCAACATCCTTCAGCTCGCAGGCACAACGGATTCCGGCGACGTGCAGTACTCCACGTTCAAGCACTTGGAGGAAGCAATCGTCGGGGCGATGCAGGTGAAACAGGCCAGCAACGTGTCGCAGCCACGGAGGGCGCTCATCCCTGCTCATATCTGATCGTCCTGATCGTCGTTTGCTGAACCTAACTCAACCCGTGTGTACCCACACGCGGGTTTTTTCTTTTTTTTGTGGTATTCTCTCCGCACATGAACGACGCGCGGGAACTTTTTCAGCGCTGCATGCGATTTTTGTCGGCCGTTGGGCGCCTGACGCGTCTCGAAAATCAAATCACGTTTGCACAGATCGTGTTTGGCTATGCGTATGCGACGCACTTCCGGCTCACGTGGGATGATTGGTCGCGCATTGGCGGCGCACTTGTGAGCATTGGTCTGCTGCTCTATAGCGGCATCTATGCGCTGAATGATGTTGCCGATGCCCAGGCCGATGCGCTCAACTCTCTCAAACGCACGCGCCCCATTCCGTCCGGGCGCATGCGACGCTCCACCGCGGCAGTTATCGCAATCAGCCTGATTCTCGCTGGGCTTGCTGCCTCTGCCTCCTCGCCGCAGCCCGTGGTGTTACGGATCGCGTTGCTCTTTCTTGCAATCAACGCGTTCTACACGTTTTTTGCGAAGCACATTCCCTATCTCGATATTCTCACGAACGGAAGCACGCATGCGCTCCGCGTGCTCTTCGGCATGCAGCTTGCGGGGGGCGCGCCGGACTGGCCGCTCGTTGCGGTGTGGTATATCGGCGCGGTGAACCTCGCGCTGTTTCGCCGCGTGAAAGAATTATGGCAAGGAGATGAAAAAGCGCGAGGCGTTCTTCAACGCTATACGGCGAAGGGTCTGCAATCGTGGTACACCGTGACGCTGCCCGCCATGCTCATTCTTGGCGTGATGTTTCGGGGCATGACACTGATTGCGAGCCTTGGCTGGATTGGGTATACGCTCCTTGCGGTGATTGGCACGCAAAGAAGCACGCGTATCCGTCGCATTGCCGAATTCTTATGGAGATGACGATGCGTTTTCGTTGGATGCGTCTGTTCGTCCCACGCTATCGAGTCGCTTCTATCGCGCAGATTCCGCGCGCGTGGATCGAGGGATATCGATGTATTGTTGTGGACGTGGATAATACACTCGCTGTTCCGGAAACAACAGCGATTCCTGAAGAGGTTCGTGCGTGGATACATGCCGTTCAACAGACACACCGGGTGGTCTGTGTCTCCAACAGCATGAGTATGCAGAAGCGCCAGCAGGCGCTTGAGCGCATGCTTGGCTGTTCGGTTCTGGTGGGAGCTGGCAGAAAACCCTTTCGCCGTATCTGGGGCGTGTTAGAGAATACCTACGGCGTTACTCCCGCAACGACGGTCGTTATTGGTGACCGGATTTTCCCCGATGTGCTTTTTGGCAATCGTGTTGGTGCTCTGACGGTACTCGTGGAACCGTTCAGCACGCACGAATCTCTCTGGATTCAGCTCTTGCGGCGAGGAGAACGCTGGTTTCTGAAGAAGGTTTCTCCAGCGGATCGTGCAGCGGGACACGGATCCTCGGCAGTCGACACGCCCTTCCGCTCCGCGCGAGAAAAGAACACCGGTTAGGAAGGTAGCGCTTCGGCGGGTTGGGGGAACAACGGAGAAGTGCTGACGCGCGGCGACGATACGCGCGCTCGCGTGTGAATGAATTTCGTGATGCTGCGGAACACCGTTTCTGCTCCGTGATCAATCACAAGGACGTGATAGCGATTGGGAAACCACTGCACGGTGATATCCGCGGAGGCGAGGTTTCGGCGGAATGCCGTGATGGTCCGCGCATCCACCGCGTGATCCGTGGTTGATTGCAGAATCAGCACCGGCGAGCGGACATCGGAGAGTGCGGATTTTGACCACTCAACCGCCGTCAGACACTCCGGTGCGCACGCAAGCGGGAAACGGTCATACGTCGGCCGTTGTGCGCGAATGGCGGCATCCAGGTGATCCACATACCACTTCCGCTGGTACTGTTTTCCCACCGCGCGGAGCACGTGATACGCGGCGCGGTAGGCGCGCTCATACCGGAACTTGAGCGGGGTTCCAATGAGAATCAGTCCGGAAAAGGGAAGCCGCGGCGTCAGCGTGAGAAGAAAGTTCCCGGAAAGGGAAATGCCGAGTCCGAACACTTGATCGCAGCGTTCCGCAAGCCGCGCGTATCCGACGCGAATGGAATCAAGCCAGTCGTCGAGGTGTGTTTGCGCCAGATCTTCCGGCTTGGTGCCATGTCCGGCCAGGAGCACACCTTCGGTTGCGATGCCGTGCGCCGCGAGATGTTCGGCGCATGCGCGAAGGTCATAGGGAGTGCTCGTAAATCCATGCACAAGAAGGCAGCCAACAGGGCCTTCACCGAGAGAGAATGGCTCCGCGCCCGGAAGAAGGCCGTTCGACCCTCTTGTTGCGGACAGAATGCGTTTCATGCCCCGTTAGAAACCTTGGGCGAAAAAGCGCGCACAGTACGAGCCGCTTTTTCGCAAAGAGAAATATGGGGGCAATCGCCCATCGTTGAAATGTGTTGGGGAGGGGGTAACCATGCGGTTTCTACCGGGGCATGCGACGACCATAGTGTACACTAGCAACGTGTTTGAGAATATTCTTGAGTCACTCTACCTGTTCTTACCGGCCTATGTTGCGAATATGGCGCCCGTATTTGCCAAACGTTTTACATTGTTTCCCACGCTCGCCTGTCCGCTGGATCGCGGCATGATGCTGGCGGGGCAGCCGTTTCTGGGTCCACACAAAACAGTTCGCGGCGTGCTTACCGGGGTGCTTGCCGGTATTGCGACTGCGGCGCTGCAGCGATTCCTCGCCGAGCGATCCGCGTTTTTTTCCGGCATATCGTCAGAGCCGCATTTTGCCCTGTCCGCACTCGTGTGGGGAGGCGCGCTGGGCGGCGGAGCACTGTTGGGCGATCTGGTGAAGTCGTTTCTGAAGCGGCGGTTTGGCATTCCGTCCGGACAACGGTGGATTCCGTGGGATCAGTTGGATTATGCGCTGGGCGGGCTGCTTGTTGGCTCGCTGGTGTATCCCTTCTCCTGGCAGATGACGGCGGTGATTCTTATCGCCACGCCGCTCTTGGGGCTGCTGGTGAATATGATTGGCTATGTGCTTTCCATGAAAGAAGCGTGGTAACACTAGGGCGGGAAAACCTGCGGTTTCCCCCTCCCACGCTCCCCCGTTCCCGTGCATGGTGCTTCGCGAATCGCGGGGCCCGTGGAAGACCCGTGATTCGCTCGAAGATTTTTTTATCGTTTTCTCCGTGAATCCATAAACCTGTGGATATGTCTTCCTGAGCGAAGCGAAGGAACGCAGCATACGTGCGTAGTGTACGTTCCCGCGTTCTGTGCGTGGAAGGACAGAGCACGGCGTTGGCCGCGGTGGGTTCATGGATTCACGGTTTTCTTGCTTGAGTTTCCCGCAATACTCTTTTGACGTATACTACCTCCAACACCACATATCCACAGCCATGGAGATCTCTTTCCCCTCCTCAGCAAAAATGAAACCACACGCGTTCGCATTGCTTGCAACGCTTGGTGTGCTGACGGTTGTTGCGGTGACGGTGTTTGTCGCTCAACAGAGCATCGCCGCCACCAAGAATATCGCCATTCGCGGCATTGCTCGTTCCGGAGCAGGTGCTGATTCGATTCCGGTGGATTTCACGCTCACCGCGCCCGTGGATGAGAAGCTCAACGGCGAACAGGGAGAATTGCGTATTTCCAGCACGACGAAGGTCTACGAGAATATTGGCGACACGGCTGTTGGCGGCGCGCTCAAGCCGGTGAAAACAAAGCGCATCCGTTCACAGAACGTGACTGCAGGAAGCGAACTCACCGCCTCGGGAACGTATACGGTTGGCGATAAGAACAGCGTGCGTCCTTCCGTTGTCCATATCCATGATCGGTCGTTTACAACGTGTGGAAAACTGCAAGGCATCACGCGGCGAAGCGCGACGGGCGCAAATGAGGACACCCTCACCGTCGAGATGACCACCTCGACAGTCCAAGAAAAGCGGTATGAGCGGTTCTTTAAGAAGGGGAGCGACGTGCTCTTCACCTTTAAAGACGGTACGCAATTCCATAACGCGAATGGCTCATGGAAAACGCCGAAGAATCGTGTCTCCATTCAGGCTGCAGACGTGACCGCGTCCCAGCAAGCGACTGCTCTTCGCGGAAAGATTATCAACAGCAACACGCTTGAAGTGACCACCGTGGATCTTGGCGTGAACTGTACGTAGCAGACAACCTCTTTTCTCTCTTGATCCTG
>CAZVRG010000037.1:0-7643 GCA_964630025.1 uncultured Candidatus Saccharibacteria bacterium | reverse complement strand
CTGCCGCTTCTCAGCCTCAGCTTTCAATGCGCTCGCGATGATCTCAAGCAATGCGGCCCGAACATCGTCATAGCCTTGGTAAAGCCACGCGTTGAATTCGACGTAGACGTACTTCGCCTTTGCAGCGTCCTTCCCATCCCGCTGTTCGAGCGAAGCGCGAATCAGCTTTATCATGGACGACTTTCCGACCCCCCAGGCGCCAGAAACTCCGATTGAAATCGGCCGGCCTTCGGCCTGGACGATGATTTCAGCGACAGTGTCTGCGACACTCGTGAAATTCAGGAAGTCGATTGTAGTCTCGTTATCAGGCCACATAACTCACTCGTTTCTGATTTGCCAACTGTCTTCGGGTCTTCAGCGTATGGCTCATATTCTTTCATTCGGGAATGATAGTCCTTTCTGGGGTATACCAGCTGGGAGCCGCCGTTTCCCAGCCATGTCCTCCGGTTATGGAACGCCGACGGCAATGCGCTCCACGAGCGGCTGCGGGGGCCGACTGGTTTCTCCGGGTACAGGAAAGCCCTTTTCCTTTAGGGCAGCGAGTTCCAGCTCGATAGCCTCCCGTGCCATCGTCCGCGCCTCTTCCAGCGTCTCGCCTTCCGTCACACACCGAAGCGCCGGCACCGTCACAATGTATCGGCCCGTCTCCAAGTCCTGCTCGAAGACAACCGTGTATGTCCGTTCGCCCATGACGGGTTCTTGGTGCCGGGTGGGAGGCATAGCTATCTGTCTGCGAGGGTACCAGCCTCTGATGTCCCTGTCGAGTGTTCTGTCTATTCGCCGGTGACGGCGGATATTCGCTCAACTCTGCCAGATTCCTCTAGCGAGCAGTGTTCTGAATCCGGCTGACGTTGGCAGCCATCTATGCTGCCGGCAAGATGGGAGCCAACGACGATGCCTGAACGATGTCTTGCCAGCGCTTGATCCATGACGGATCAGCCAACAATCGAAGAAGCGTGCGGATGGTTTGATTAGTGTTCACTGAGGGCTACCATCCTGTGGAGAACAGTGCGGACACTGAAATCTCCGCACAGACAAGCCACAAAAACGGGTTCGAAAGAGGAAAAGAGAACAGTGACTGGGACGAAGGGGGCCGAGGAGATTCGAACCAAAGACCCGCCGCGGCGGTGTTGACACGAACGCTGGCCTGCCCCACACTGTCACCGCCTGTTCCTTGATGCCGGGAGACGTGCTCCTGGCGCCCACAATCCGCACCGGAGGACCTGCAATGCACACCCGTGACCCGATGTTTTTTGTGGATTGAACGGATACGAGAGATTCTGATCATCTGTCGCTTTCTCTTGCTGTTTCCTTGGTGGCTGCTAAAAGCGACCATCATTGTGATGCGCCGCCCCGAAGTTGCCGCCGTCTTCATTGAGTTGGACGGACCGCGCGTTGTACTCGACGAGGAATACGACACGATGGTCGAGGCGGAAATGAACCGTCCTGGTGGTTCCAGAGAACAGATCCGGAAAATGGCGCAGGAATTCCTCGCGGAACACGAGATCCGACCACGCGGAAGCAACCGCTGGATCGAGCCAAGTCGCAACTGAACGTGTCACGCCGTTGAGCTGCTGCTCCTTCCCCCACGACTTATGGTTGCTGGGGGTCTTATTCTGGGCTTCGCTTGCTTTCAAAGTCCTTCCACCATTGATCAAGTGTGTCTTTCGTGACCGCGGTTCCAAGCGCGGCATTTTCCGGGTCGGAAAGGTAATCGCGAAATGCTGTGGCCCCGCGTTGTTCGGCCTCTCGCAACTCGCGCGTCCACCGCGTTTGAGATCGAACGACGGGGACTAGGATACCGACTTTGCCGAGCAATCCTCGTCGCATCAGACTCCAGAACGCCTTCGGTTTCATAAACCACACCCAGAACCACGGGAGAGCCGCGGGTGCCGCGGTCGGCTCGGCGAACATCTGTTTCCAGAGTGGCTCAACCCAGGCGTGCGCCTTGGGGTACTCGACACCACGATACAGGTAGTCAAGACACGCGATCACCTCGACAGCACGCCGTCGCTGACGGGCGAAGGCGATGGGACCCATAAGGCCCGCGGCGACCACCACAGTCACCGCGCTGGCCAGCAGGCACCACCATCTCCACGGTTCCCACAATCGAGTCCAGAGCAGACCTGCAGCAATCAGGAGAGCCACACCAGAATACGACGCCATTTTCGCTTCCGCCAAGAACCGCGTGCCGCGGTTGTAGCAGTGGCTGGCAATGAGTTCAAAATTCTCGAAGGCCGTAAAACATCGCCGGGCGATTTCACCGACGGCACCGGGGTCATGATCTGCCTCCGTGACCTCACGTCCTAGCATCTTCTTCAGGGTCTCCCATTCTCGACGGCGCACGTCCATCAGCGCCTCGCGAAATCCACATGTGTAGTAGTCCCTCTTGCCGGCGAGCTTTCGTGTCACCTCACGCGTGAAGTAAAATGCAATGCCCTCATAGGTAACTCCTATGGCGTAGGCGGCGCCGAGAAAGAGCACGAAGAGGGCAATCGCATACGATCCGCTGTGATCAGTTGTTGGAAACCACCCGAGTGCCCACAAGAGGGAGCCGAGAAGGATTGCGCCAGGGGTGATCCGCGCAACGAGATCGTGATAGAAGTACGGGAACGCGGGCATCCGCTCCCACATCGGAACCGACGTTGCATCATTTGCCATGGTTCTGCCCTCGGCGGGGATATGAAGTGCTGTCTATCCTTGTCGCAGGAACGGTCCCAGAATGCAAGTGGGGCACGCTTTCAGCCAGGTGGGAACACGGACATCAGGTATTTCCGTCCGCTCCGCACGTTCTCCTTGATCTGCACGAAAAAGAGCTCCCGCTCTGTTGTCAGTCCCGCAAAGCGATGGAGAACTTCTCCGGGGCGATTAGGATTTACTTTTGAGATCGGTGCGTGCCGTGATCGCTCGATAAGCTCCAGTGCACAGGGAAGATAGCGAAGGCGATCCGCACGTTGGGACGGCGATTTCTGCCAGAGGTGCTTCCAGAAGAAATCGAAGAAGACCTTCTCCTTCCCGAAGTATGCAGAACGGACATAGGGCCGACGCCGTGTTTTGCGTTCGATGGCGCGGAAGACGTGACGCGCTCGCGTGTGTACCTCGCCATACCTGCTTCCCCGCAGTTTGGAGACGTGGGTTTGGTATGGAATGAGATCAGCCGGCATGCTTGAGGAAGCTTTCCCGCAGCATATCAGGCGGGTTGACATGCCGCACGGACTCTGGCAGGCTGATCAGCAGAAACTCCCAGCCGAGGTTTATACACCTCACCAGGCGGGGGGTTTCTTTTAGTGATGCCAACGCCGGACCGAAGTGATGCGGCGATGTGTTCCGTTCATCGTGCGATATCAGTAGTTTCTTTCTCAACGAAGCCAGTTTTTCCTCGCCCGCACTGTTCCGAATCCCGACAGTCTTGGCGGCCACCTACGCCGCCGGCACAGTGGAGGCCACGGGCAACGTCTGCGGAATGCTTTTCCACTTTTCGACCCATGATGGATCCGCCAACAACCGGATGAGCGTGCGGATGGTTTGATTAGTGTTCACCCGGGGCTACCATCCTGTGGAGAACAGTGCTGACACCGAAATCCCAGCACAAACAAGCCACAAAAACGGGTTCGAACAGAGCAGAGAGAACAGTGACTGGGACGAAGGGGGCCGAGGAGATTCGAACCAAAGACCCGCCGCGGCTGTGTTGACTACCGTGCGGCAAGCCCCCGTGCTTGGCACGGGGGAGTCAGAGCACACAGCCGCGAAGCGGCTGCCCGTCCGTGCGCCCTGCGAGCGAAAGCGAGCACCCCGATGTGTCCCATGCCCCACAGCTTGCTGTGGGGAGCCAAGCGCTTGACAGAATTTCCAGGTAGCGCTATTCTTCCTGCCACAGTTTTGTTCGCTTGCATCTCTGGGAAACGCCTCGCGGTCTTGTGTCCGGCACTTCGGATCAAATGGCGGTGAACCAGACGAAGGTTCACTGACATCACGGCGAGCACGCGTGTGCCCGCCCTCTGGTGCACCGAAGCGAAGAGCAGGGTACCGGACCAAAAGCGCAGTACGCGGAACATCACTCTCACGCTGAGGACGTTCCTACCCGTGCTTCCGCAGTCGCCGCAGCTTCACCATCTCAGTGGCGAAGTTCAGCAGCGCCGCGATCACAAGTAGCACTGCACTTGTGAGGTCCATGGTCTGCTCCTTTCTGCCGGAGCGGACCGCGAGGTATCTTCATTCTAGCCGCGAGTCATGACGACTCACGGCTTTTTTTCACGCGATGGAAAACAAGAACCTCGCCGGGCGGTAAGGCGTGAGTGAGGCGTGCGTCCTTTGCAGCGTAACCCAGAATTACAGCACCTCCAAAAACTCCTCGATCGTCCATCCTGCCCGCGCGATGATGCTGCGAAGCGTCTTGATGTTCAAATCCTTGTTATGGTATGGCACGGTCACGAACCGCTTCGGGTCCGTCCGGTGGTACAGCTGCACATGGCTGCCGGTTTGCCGGCGGACGACGAAGCCGTTCCGCTCCAGTGCCCGAATGACCTCCCGCGGTCGCACGGCCGGGAGCCGCTTGCCTCCCATCGCGCTAAATCAGGGAACGCCCACGGCAATGCGCTCCACGAGGGGCTGCGGGGGCCGGCTCGTTTCTTGCGGAATCGGGAAACCCTTCTCTTTCAAGGCGGCGAGTTCGAGTTCGATAGCTTCCTTGGCCATGGAACGTGCCTCATCCAGCGTATCGCCCTCCGTTATGCAGCGGAGAGCCGGGATGGATGCCGTGAATCGGCCGGTCTCGATGTCTTGCTCGAAGACGACGGTGTAGGTCCGTTCGCCCATGATCGGTTCCTGACGTCGGGTGGGAGGCATAGGTATCTCTCTGCGAGGGTACCAGTCTGCAACTTCCGTGTCGAGTGTTCCGTTTGATCTGCAGTGAGAGCGGATCACCGCTCAACAATGCCAAATTCTGATCGCGAGTACTGTTCTGAACCTGCAGATATTGGCCGTCACCTATGCCGCCGGTACCGTGGAAGCCGGTGACAGTGTCTGCACGATCTCTTTCCACTTCTCCATCCATAATGGATCAGCCAACAACCGAATGAGCGTGCCAATGGTTTGATTAGTGTTCACTGAGGGCTACCATACGTTCATGTCGCATACCGTCTCCGTCATTATTCCCGTACCACAACCGACACCGGAGCTGCAGGAAGCGCTCATGTACCTGCACGCGCTTCATCCGCCCGCCACGGAAATTCTTGTATTGCCGAATGACGCAGAAGAATCTCCCTCGCCACGCGTGCGCTATGTCCCCACCGGTCGAGCAAGTGCAGCAGAGAAGCGTGATCATGCGCTCACCGAAGCGCACGGGGACATCCTTGCCTTTCTGGATGACGACGCGTATCCGCGATCAGATTGGCTGCAGCATGCCGCGCGGCATTTTGATGATCTTCAGGTCGCGGCTGTTGGCGGACCGGCAATCACGCCGCCGCAGGATGGTTTCTGGGCACAACTCTCGGGAGCTGTATTCACTTCATGGTTCGGGAGTGGTCCGGCCCGTATGCGCTATTGGCCTGTTGGGTCCATACGAACGGTTGACGACTGGCCATCGGTCAACCTTCTCGTACGGCGTTCCGTCTTTGCAGAGATTGGCGGATTTGGCACTGCGGTATGGCCGGGCGAGGACACAAAACTCTGTCTCGAGATCGTTCGACGTGGCTATCGCATCATCTATGATCCTACCGTTGTCGTGTATCACCACCGCGCGACCACGCCACTCCGCCATCTTCGGCAGGTGGCGCGCTACGGACTCCACCGCGGCTATTTCGTCCGCGCTTTCCCAGAAACCTCGCGGCGCGCGTCGTATTTTCTTCCCCTTGGCGCCGTTCTCGCCGCTGTCCTCGCACTCGCCGGTGCGCTGTTCGTTCCCGCGCTCCGTGTACCGGTGAGCATCCTCATGCTCTTTGTCGGCGGCATCCTTTTCTTCATAGGCATTGTGGAGACGCGCCGCAGCCGCCGCGTCCTCATTGGCCTCTGCACCCCTCCGCTTCTCGTGCTCACCCATTGCACCTACGCGCTCGCGTTCCTCCGCGGGCTTTTCTCCCCGTCGCTCAAGCGGTACGCGCGGACAGGGCGGTAAAAGGCGTACTACAAAGAACCACGGTGGGCAGTGCCCACTGGAGTACGATGAGCATATGCCAGTCTACGTTGCGCTCGCACTTGGAGCGGCACTCTGTTTTTCCTTGAATGCGATCTGGTCGAAGATTGCGAGCACACACGCGGTGCGCGACCGGAACACGCTCGTCTACACCTCGTTCCTTCTCCAGTTACCGTTTCTTCCTCTCCTCTTGATTGCTGGGCCGCTGCAAGACCCACGCCCCGCAGCACTCTCGTTATTCGCTTTCGCTCTTACATTCTACGTGGGTAATTTCAGTGTGCTCACGGCGTTGTTTCACTATGACGTCTCGGCGTTCCATCCTTTCTTCCATTTCCAGACGATTTTCAGTGTGGGTCTCGCCTATCTCGTCCTTGGTGAAGTTTTTCCACCACGGACGTACCTTTGGATCGCTGGCATCATTATCGGCGGCGTCCTCGTAGGGCTGGATGACCGGTTTCGGCCGCGTGCGCTTTTCTCCCGCGTCTTCCTTATCTTTCTCATCGGAATCTTCTTCTACGCGCTGTCCGACATATTCGCGAAGAAGACGCTGGCTGTGCTGAATGTCTGGAGCCTTCGTCTCTGGGGCGGGCTGCTCATCTTCCTACTGGCAGCACTCCACTTGCGCCTCCGGGGCCTTGTTCAGCCCGTAAGCCCCGTACAGCGACGTCCCGTCCTTATTGCTGTCTTCTTTGCCTTCGTGGCGACGCTCCTTCTCTACGCAGCGTTTTCGTACAACATCACGCTCAGTCAACCACTCGCAATGTTCGGATCGCTCTTCACCCTTCTCATCTCGATCGTCCTCTCCCGCTTCAAGCCCGGGTTCCTCGAGCGCGTTTCCCCGCGTACCTATGCGATTCGGGCGGTGGGTGTCCTGCTCATGCTTACTGCAGCGGTCCTGCTGTCTCTCGATATATTTTCAACCTCTTCGTAGATGGTCGTCTTACGGTGTGGTAGACTTACGGACACGTACACCAACACCATGCGTATCTCCATTGCCTACCCTCCGATCCCCACGGACAAAGGGGCTCCCCTCATCTCCCAGAATCGGCAGTTCCAGTACTTCAATGCGCCGACGTACATCTACCCGATGGTGCCCGCGTCTGCGGCAACGCTCCTGAAGTCGAAAGGCTATGAGGTCTCCTGGAACGATGGGATTGCTTCCAGGCAGAGCTTCTCGGAGTTCGTCGCGGAGATCGAGGCGTCCCGCCCGGACATGATGGCGATTGAATCGAAGACGCCCACCATCAAGGCGATGTGGCGCGCGATTGATGCGCTGAAGGAACACTTCCCGAAGACGCAGTTTGTTCTCATGGGTGACCACGTGACCGCGATGCCGGAGGAGTCCCTCGTGCAGTCGAACGTGGATTATGTCATCACGGGTGGGGACTTCGACTTCCAACTCGAGGCGCTCGCCCGACACCTCGACACAGGCGACCCGCTGCCGAAGGGCGTGTATTACCGCGAGAGCGGGAACATCCTGAACACCGGAATGTTCGAAGCGAAGCAAAGCTTG
>CAZVRG010000036.1:0-7804 GCA_964630025.1 uncultured Candidatus Saccharibacteria bacterium | reverse complement strand
CTCCCGCACATGGATAACAAGGACGCCGTTCTGTTTCCGGAAAAAATTCGCGGGCAGTATGTTCTTCTGCATCGGCTTCCGCCGGACATGTGGATCGCGACAAGCAACGACCTCGCATCATGGCAGGATCACCGTGTCGTGCTTCGGACGCGGCCGGCGTTGTGGGACGAACACAAGTTGGGCGCCGGCCCCCCGCCGGTGCGTACACCAGAGGGATGGCTCGTGTGTTATCACGGCGTGGATCATCATACGGTCTATCGCGCCGGTTTTGCGCTTCTCGATCTCGAGGATCCCAGCCGCATCCTTGGTCGCTCCAGCGAGCCGGCACTTGAGCCGCAAGAATCGTGGGAAATGGTTGGCCAAACACCGCGGGTGGTCTTCCCGTCCGGTATGGTTCTGCGCGGCGATGAGGTGTACGTGTATTACGGCGGTGCGGATTCCGTTGTTGGTGTTGCGCGCGGGTCATTGCACGCAATCCTTGCATCTCTGCGCGCAATCTAACACGCTGACCACATGACGCACGTGCAACAGATTCTCTCTGTCCCTCGCGCTGTTCTGGAAGAGCGTCTTCAGGGAATTCCGCTCGGATTCACCATGCAGCCGGAACTCCTCGCTGCGTTCCAGGATACCGTCCGTACTGCGGGAGCGTTTGGGCCACGGCCAGCGCTCGAAGAAGATCCGACGTATCTGCAGATTATCGTTCAAGGACTGGTGACGGACGGGACGTCAGTACTTGCATTGTTTCGGCAATCACGGGAACGCAGTGCGGAGCGATTTGTTGAGACGCGCCATAACACGAAAGTCGCGTTGTCGGCCGGCGGACACGTGGAGCCTGTCGAGGAAGGATCGCAGGATATCCTTCGTTCCGCGCTTGAACGCGAGTTGCACGAAGAGCTGGTGTTTGACCCCGCTCCCGCGCTTCCAACGCTGACGCCTCTTGGTCTCGTGTCGACTGCCGCACCGGATGCGGAGCTCTTTCATCGCGTGCATATCGGTATCGTCTATCGCGTTCCTCTTCCCGGCGTTGTCCGTCTCCCCGAGGCCAGCGATGAATTCACGCACGTGGAGCTGGTGCGTGGTTCCGCTCTCGAGGCGCTTCTGCCGCGCATGGAGGGATGGGGACAGCTTCTTGCTACAGCGATTCTTGATGAACGTCTCTCTCTTTCCGTTCCGGAAACTGTTGCCACCACGCGTTCTGCATGACCGGCCACTCTGCAGCTGAAACCCGGGCATCTTGGCGTGGGGCCGTGTTTCCCGTACCCTAGCGAAATTCCATGAACACGCAGAACATGTCGCCGCAGCGCACAGACGGTGCGCGCACGCCGGAAACAATCGCAGTGGTTGGACTCGGATACGTGGGCCTTCCCGTCGCCGCGTTGGCGCGACACAAAGGATTTTCCGTTCTCGGATATGACATCGATGCCGAGCGCGTCGCGCAGCTGTCTGCCGGGACGTTTTCCTTTCACGATGCGGCGGTCGAAGACCTCTTTCGTGCTTCTCCGTTAGACGCGACGACGGACGCACAGCGCCTTCGTACGGCCGATGTGGTGATCGTTGCAGTGCCGACGCCCATTACGAGCGACGCCCAACCCGATCTCACCGCGCTCCGCGCAGCAGTAGAAACGGCAGCTCGTCACACAAAGCCGGGCGTTGTGCTTTCCGTTGAGTCAACAGTCAACCCCGGCGTGTGCGAGGAAGTGCTGGTGCCTCTTCTGCGTTCTGTCGGTCGGGATCCATCGAACGATGATCTCTTTCTCGTGCATTGCCCGGAACGCGTGAACCCTGGTGATGCCCGCTGGCCGCTTGCAAAGATTCCTCGCGTGCTTGGCGGCTACACCGCAGCTGCCGCGGATCGCGGCAGTAACTTCTATACACGCCTGTTGGATGCGCCGGTACAACGCATGTCATCGCTTCGCGTGGCGGAAGCAGTGAAGGTAGTAGAAAATGCGTTCCGCGACGTGAACATCGCATTCGTGAACGAGCTCGCGCAAAGTTTTGATCGCTTACATATCGATCTTGTCGAGGTGATTCAGGGCGCGTCCTCGAAGCCGTTTGCGTTTCTTGCGCACTATCCTGGCTGCGGTGTGGGAGGGCATTGCATTCCCATCGTGCCGCATCATCTTATTGCTGCCGCCGCAGATCACGGATTTGATCATCGGTTTTTGAAACTCGCTCGGGATATCAACAAGTCCATGCCTGCCTACGCAGTGGAAAAACTGAAACAGGTGCTCGGCGAGGCAACAGGGAACTCCACTCCGCTACAGCTTCGCGGGGCAGGCAGGAAACCCCACTTCGCTGGAGCTTCGCGGGGCGGGCAGGGAACAGGGTTGCGCGGCGTGCGCGTTGCCTTGTTGGGCCTTGCGTATAAGCGCGATATGAATGATCTGCGTGAAAGCCCGGCAGTAGATATTGAACGCATACTGCGGGCGGAAGGCGCAGAGGTTCTCTCCTTCGATCCGTTTGTTCCAGAACGCTCGTCCGTGCCGTCGCTTCCCGAGGCACTGAAACGCGCGGAGGCGGTGCTTCTCGCCACCGACCACACCGTGTTCTGCCAGCTCACACCGAAAGATCTTTCCGGCACACCAGTGCGTGCCATTGTCGATGGGAAAAACTGCCTTGATCATGCGGCCTTCCGCGCGGCTGGATACAGCATTACCGGCATCGGTCATTGAGCGTGATACACTGGCAGCCTCCAACCCTTTGGCGTATGAAGACACTTCTTCCGATTTTTGTATGCCTGTGTGTTCTGTGGGTGCAGAATGGCGCGCCGGGTGCATCTGCACAGGAGCCATCGCCTTCTCCAACGGCAGACGTATTGTCTTCGTCACCGACGCCGGAAAGCATGCCGACGCCTCTTCCTGTGCGACCGCCAGCGATTGTTGCAGAGCCGGGCATTCTTCCCACAGGTCTTTTTTGGTCCTTGGATCGCGTCAGCGAATTTTTTGAGCGGAATATGTTCAGTTTTGGCATCCCGACACTCCGCGCGCGCGTCGCACTTACGCAAGCAGCAGAACGCATTGCGGAATTGCAGGGATTGGAGCGCGCTGGAACGCTCACCGCTGCATCCGCGCGCAGTCTGCTTGCGTCGCAGGAGTATCTCCTCCGGATCGCGGATCGGCTTCTTGCGCGCCAGCTTGTGCGCGGCACAGTACCATCTGATGTCTTGCTTCTTTCATCCCGCACGCGTCTTGCCGCAGCGGATGTTCTTGAAGAATTACAGGAAGAGCGCGCAGTGTGGCGAGAACTTGATGAGGAATCTTTCGCGTCACTCGCGCCTTCGGACGGAGAGCGCGAAGAACCGCTCACCCCCGCGGAGGAAGAAGAGACTGCGCTCACCACGCTCTTGGATGACACCATCGAGCGACTAGTGGAGTTTGAAGATGCGGTGCTTCCTCCCCATGCGCCCGCGCCCGTGGTACGCCTTCTCGCGGAGCAGAAAATTGCAAAGGCGGAACGCGATCTGCTGCACGCAGTACGCACAACAGAAGAGCGTGTTGCGTTTGGAAAGATTCTTGTTGCCGACCAAGAATTGCGCGCTGCGGCAGAAGCGGCGCTGCGTACCGCGCGGCAACTCTATGCGGAGGGGAACGTGGGTGAAGCGTTGCGGCTTGCCAAAGACGCGCGGCAGATTTCCCGCCAGTTGAAGAGCGGACAGATCGCGCTGACGCCACAGTCCCTCCACGCAGCCAACGCCGAACAGCACATTGAGCGCATCACCCAACGCTTTGTTGAACAGGGCGCGCTCACCGTTGACGCGCAGCAGGCGGCGCTTCGCCGCGCTCGTCAGACGATCGAACAGGTGCGTGCGACTGTTCCTGTCACATCGCAGGGCATGTCAGGCGACCATGATCAGCGGAACGATGAGACTTCAGACAGCACGGACGCTGGAGAGTCCGAAGAGGAAGATACTGTCTCCGTTCGGTCTGATACGGGATCGTCCGGAAGCGGATCGTCGGGGTCGGGAAGCGACTCCTCTGGAACGAGCGGTTCTTCGGGGTCAGGTCGGTAGCACGAAAAAGCGCCTTTGAGGACGTGACAACAATGGGGGTTTTGTGGTAGCGTATCCGCAGATTTTCTCCAATGGATTCCCGCGCTTCTCCGCGGCCGCGTCTTTCTCGTCGCGTATCGCGCGTCACACTTCCCGTTCCACCGCGCGGGAAGCGTATCGCGTATGTCTCCACCTATCCGCCGCGCGAATGTGGTATCGCAACATTCACGAAAGATCTCTCGTCTGCGGTCGACACGCTTGGTGTGTTTAGCCACCCGTCGATTATTGCCATCCACGATCCAAAAATTTACAGCGGCCCGTACGCACACGAAGTGCGATCGTTGCTCTTGCAACATGATCGCACGAGCTACGTTCAAGCGGCGCATTTTGTGAACCACAGCGACGTCGCGCTTGTCAGCATGCAGCATGAATTCGGTATCTATGGATCAGACAGTCCGCCGGGAACGTGGGATGGCGCGTACATTCTCGACTTTCTTCGCGCGCTGAAGAAGCCCACCATTGTCACGCTGCACACCGTGCTCGACAAGCCAAACCCGCAACAGCGCGCAGTCCTTCAGGAGATTGGAAAGCTCTGCACCCGTCTTGTCGTGATGGCGGGGAATGTGAGTGACGATCTCGAAACGATCTATGGCATTCCGAAGGAAAAAGTGAGTTTTATTCATCACGGCGCTCCCGACGTTCCGTTTCACGGCAGTGATTATTTCAAGCGCGTGTTTGGTTTGTCCGGTCGGGAAGTGCTGATGACGTTCGGTCTGCTGTCGCCGAATAAAGGCATTGAATATGTCATTGATGCGCTTCCTTCTATTGTGAAAAAGCATCCGGAAGTGATCTATCTTATCATCGGCGCAACGCATCCCGTGGTGCGAAAGGAACACGGGGAGGCATACCGAAAAATGCTGCGCAATCGGGTGCGGGAACACGATCTTGTCGACCACGTGCGCTTTGTGAATCAGTATCTCACGCTCAATCAGCTCATTCTCTTTCTGCGTGCAACAAACGTGTATGTTGCTCCGCAATTAGGATTGGAACAGTACGTGTCTGGAACGCTTGCCTATGCGGCTGCATTCGGAAAAGCGATCGTGTCCACAGAATCGCGCTACGCCAAGTATCTTCTTGCCGATAGCCGCGGCCTTCTTGTGCCGTCGCGCAATGCCGCCGCACTCACGCAGGCATTTGACGAACTCCTCTCCAGTCCCCAGCGCAAGCGCGATGTCGAGGAAGCGATCTATATTTACTCTCGTTCGATGACCTGGCCGTTTGTCGCGAGTCAGTATGCGGATTTGTTCCGAAAAGTGATGACGGAACACAATGGTCGTTCCTCCGCTTGATCCCTGTCAGCCGCCGGACCTTCGACATCTCCGGCGACTCACAGACGCCAGAAGCATCCTGCAGCACACGCTGAAGGAGCGTCCGTTACCGGAATTTGGCTATGCCATCGACGATGGCGCGCGAGCACTTCTTGTCGTCACGGAAACGGAACGAGTATTCCCGTCCGCAGATGCACGTGAACGCGCAGCGCTCCGACAGCTTGCCACGCTCTATCTCAATTTTATTGCCGACTGCCAGCTCCCCGACGGACGATTTCATAACTTCGTTGCGCATGATCGCACGTTTCTCGATGCCGTTGGCTCCCAAGACGCATACGGAAGAACCGTGTGGGCCCTCGGCATCACGGCGGTGCGGAACGCGGATGCCGATTGTCGCGGGCGAGCCGCGGCTCTCCTTCGGACTGCGCTTCCGCATGTTGGCGATCTGTCCTTTCTTCGCTCGCAGGCGTTTGCGCTTCTGGGACTCTGCGCGGTTTTGACGCCGGAAGATCCGTTTGCCGTTTCTCCATCAGTGGAACACGTGCTCTCCACGCTTCTGCATGCGTTCGACGACACCGCGACGGATGCATGGCCATGGTTTGAAGAGTCGTTGCGGTATTCTAACGCGGCGCTTCCATACGCAGTCCTTGCAGCGGCACGTCATCCAGAAGTAGCACGGCGTTTTCCGGCACGTGCCGAACGGGCGCGCACGGTCGGTCTCGCGAGTTTGGATTTTCTCTTACGGGAACTCATGACGGATGGCATACCAACTCCCGTAGGAAATCACGGATGGTACACGCGCGGTGGGGAGCGGCCGCTCTATGACCAGCAGGGTGTTGATGCGGCCGCAATGGTTGTTGCATGTGTCGAGGCATTTCGTCTCACCAGCGACGTGCGGTATCGCACAGCCACTGAACTGTGGTGGGGATGGTTTTTTGGCAACAACACGCAGTCACGTTCGCTCTATCGTCCGGAAGACGGCGCGGTGCTTGATGGCGTGCATGCGGAGGGCGTGAGTGAAAATCGCGGCGGAGAAAGCATCCTCGCATTTCTGATTGCGCATCTTGCGCAAGCGGAAGCGTTCTGTACACGAGGGAAAAGCTGACAGCTGAAAGCGAACGCAGGGCGACGATTCCGCAGTCGTTTCGCGATATCCCTCTATTCGCTATCAGCTCTCAGCTTTCAGCGAGAGCGACTCTTGCACGCGTGCACACTCGCACGCTACGCTCCGTTCGCTATGCTCTCGATGAATGATCTGCGCCAGGGCGTTACCATCTTGGAAGATGGTGATCCGTGGATTGTCCTGGAAACGGATTTTATGAAGAAAGCACAGCGGCGTCCCGTGATGCGCACGAAGATCCGCAACCTGAAGAGCGGTCAGGTGAAGGAGCGTACCTATAAACAGGGCGACAATATTTCGGAAGCGGATGTCGGAAAAGCAAAAGCGCGTTTTCTCTACGCGACCGGCGATCAGTACACATTTATGGATGATGCAACGTACGAGCAGTACACGCTGGACGCAGATACGCTCGGTTCATCTGCAGCGTTTCTGCACGAAGGCATGCCTGTAGATTTGGTGACGTTCGAAGGCACCCCTGTTGTCGCGCAGCTTCCGCTGAAGGTAGGAGCGAAAGTCATTTCCGCTCCTCCGGGCGTTCGCGGTGATTCTGCAACGAATATCATGAAAGAGGTGACGATTGAAGGCGGAGTGAAAGTAAAAGCGCCGTTATTTGTGAAAGAGGGAGATGTCATCATTATCGATACGCGTACAGCGGAATACGTGAGTAAAGCAGGGGAGTAGCGCTGTACTTGGTTGTGGACAATTCCCGTTGCCTTGAGGTGCTGCCGCGGTGTACGTTGAACGCGGTATGTACGCCCTGAAGGGAGGCCGGTTGAACGCATGAGGGGACTCCATCTGTCAGGAGCGCTGCTTCTG
Source organism: uncultured Candidatus Saccharibacteria bacterium (assembly GCA_964630025.1). Taxonomy (GTDB): domain Bacteria; phylum Patescibacteriota; class Andersenbacteria; order UBA10190; family CAIZMI01; genus VMFP01. The sequence goes on along the minus strand of CAZVRG010000036.1, from coordinate 552 downwards.
TTGGTCAGCAGCATCATTCTGTTGATCCCAGCACTCTATCAAGGTTTGAATAGTCTTACTGCCGGGCGCCCCTGGATGCAGATTCTTATCGGCATTGTGGGCATGATCGTCTCGCTCGCAATGTTCGCCGGCAAGCAGGAAAACGCATCATCGTAGGGAGGAGGTGACGAACGTGGCCAAGACACTCACCTGGGTTCTCGGTGTCGTTCTCACGATTATTGGCATCTGGGGATATCTCACCGGCGGTCAACCCATCCTGAATATTTTTGCGGTGGATGGAACACATAACCTTATTCATCTCGTCTCCGGGATTGTCGGCATTTTGGCAGCGCTCGGTGGCGATGCATATGCGAAAACCTACTTGCAAGTCTTTGGCGTGGTGTACGGTATTGTATTTATTCTTGGATTGTTCACGCCTGGGGAAAGCAAAGTCCTTGGATTGTTCACGGCAAACCTTGCCGATGACATTCTCCACCTTGTGATCGCCGTTGTCGCACTCTATGGCGGATTCGGACAGAGCAAGAGCATGAGTATGCCTGCGATGCCGCCCCC
>CAZVRG010000035.1:0-8146 GCA_964630025.1 uncultured Candidatus Saccharibacteria bacterium | reverse complement strand
CTTGTGTAGGGCCGGTATTCGCTATCAAAGAATCCATGTAAGCGATCCGGCACGGGACGATAAGCCTATTCCGCGACTGCTTACTTCCGAAGCCTTCTGCTACACCCTCAAGGACATTCAGTGGTACGCCCGTGTGTATGGATGCAAAGAAAGCAGTCTCGTTTCCCGTTGAACGTTTCGAGCCTCAACTGAATAGTTGAGGCTTTCTCTTCAAAAAAACCACTCACGCGGGGTGAGTGGCTCGTGAGTCGTTTCGCACGGCTCACAGAGCGGAAGAGGTAGAATCTTCGATGATTTCTCCTGCCTCTGTTACGCACATGGCCCAGTGACGCATTGCGTTCAAGTCAGTGAATTGATGAAACTGTTCATCAATCCACATTTCGAGACGAGCTTCATCGCTGATACCCGCCGAATATTTTCGGCAGAGAGCGCGAAGATCGCGCAGGAAAGCCCGGACAGCCAGTTCGACACGACGGTCCATGAGAGTTCTCCTTCGGAGTGTGGTGATAGATGCAGCGCAGCTGGTGTGAAAAATCACAGCGAACGCGCTGCCACTCAGAAGGGAGGAGTGCCTAGTGAAAGGAACAACACAATAAATTAGCACGAAGAAGTGAGTCTGTCAAATACAAGAGAAACCCCACCGGAAATTCCGATGGGGTGGGGCGGCCTACGACGGCCTGCTGAGAAGTCTTTCGAACTCCTCGCACCGTGCAAGTTCTTTCTGGATTGCGGCCAAGCAGTGGAGTGCGTGCACCTTCGCTTTCGCGAGAAGCTCGCGAGCCTTGACCGCTGTGATGGGTCGTTCCGTGTCCCACCCATCTCGACAGTCGGGTGGCATGAAATGGACCCAACGTCCTTGCTCGAGCCAGAGCTCTTCGTGAAGGCCATCGTAGCCTTCCTCGACGATCACAGAAACTTTTCCGATCATCTGTTTCTCCTTTGTAAGAGACGCGGTTTTTTTTCATCGGATAGGCGTCTTTAAAAGGGAAACAGCTCTTGTTGAAGGAGCAGGGTATTTTTATAGCGCAGATGCTATCTTCTGTCAAGTAAAAGCGGCTCTGCGGAGGAGCCGCTGCTGCTTCACTGTTGCTTGTTCATCGCTTCGACCAAGGTGGCGCTTAAGGGTTCGAGACCATTAATGACTTCATCGCCATATAGCTCCCGAAGACCTGTTAAGCTCTGATTTGCTCGCTCTTTAGTGATTTCGAGTGCTCCACACGCAAGCACGTCCACGGCCGATCCGATCAGCTGCTGTTGAACGGTATCGAGCTGTTTTGAATAGGCGTAGAAAGCGGTTACGCTCACCTTCAGCCCTGGAAAAACCTCGGGGTGCTTGCCGACCACTTCTCCGAGGAGTTCGAAGTAGGCGTCAGACGGGATTATGTGCTTACCCCTTTTGGAAGCGAACGAGAGAATCGCCAGCACGCGGTGATGTAATGGAATTCTTTCTACCAAGATCGGCATGATAGCTCCTTAGTAAGGAACACTGACGAAGACTGCGTGAGGTTCATTGTATACCACGACTGGCAGCGGATAAGAAAAAACCCCGCTTGGATACATCCTAAGCGGGGTCGGGCGGCAGCTTTGTGCTTGCCGGACTCAGTTGTATTGGCTGATGCCGGGAGAAGGAACGGACTTCTCGAGCTGTTCGGGGGTTAATCCCATCTGCGAGAGAGGAACCGGCACGAATGGGGGCTTAGCATTCCGGTCAGTCTTGATAGTCTCCGCGAACTGTTTAAGCTCGCGGAGATACCGGCCCACCGCGCACTCGGCTTCGCTAAGATCGGTGAAGGTTTCCGGTCGGCTAATCTCCTGTCCGCAACAAGTGACGTTTTGACCAACAAGCTCCGGGGGCTCACTTCCGGTTCGGATAATGATGCCAATCCGGCCCTTACCGAGAATCCGGTTGCAGAGCGGGCATCTGAAAGTATGGACCTTCATGATGTTATGGAATGGAACGAGATACACTTGGCCCGTTGTCATTTCGATCTCCGGTACTAAAGAACGGAATTTCCTCGAAGAAGCAGGATATTTCTATCATAAGTCGTTCCCTATGTCAAGATGAAGAGCACGCGTGTTTCTTTAATGCTACGCTGATTTTACCTTTATGAGCGTTCGAGTTCGCTTAGCGCCCTCGCCGACGGGGCCGCTCCATGTGGGAACGGCACGGACGGCACTATTTAACTATCTGTTTGCGCGCCAGCAAGGCGGGAAGTTTCTCGTCCGCATTGAGGACACGGATGCCGCACGATCGAAACCCGAATATGAGCAGGAGATTTTAGAGGGATTGAAGTGGCTTGGGTTATCATGGGATGAAGGTCCGGATGTCGGCGGCGAGTATGGTCCGTATCGTCAATCGGAGCGTACCTCGCAGTACAATGAAGCGATTGAGAAGCTTTTGAGGGAAGGGAAGGCCGTTGAAGGAGACGGCGTGGTGACATTCCGTGTATCGCAGGATGAGCCGCTGGTTGTGCACGATATCATCCGCGGAGACGTGAAGTTTCCGGTCACGGAACTGGCGGATTTTATCATTGCGAAAAAGGGAGCAGGGAGCAGGGAGCAGGGAGCAGGATATACTCCGCTCTTTCATCTTGCCGTTGTTGTGGATGACGCCGCGATGGAGATTACGCACGTCATTCGCGGCGAAGATCACTTGAGCAACACGCCGAAACATATGTTGTTGCAACGGGCGTTGGGGTATCCAACGCCACAGTACGCGCACGTTCCGCTACTGCTGGATGCAGAGCGAAAGAAATTGTCAAAACGCACATTGGCATCGGGGGCCGTACTCGACACGCGTCTCCTGTTCTACCGCGATCAGGGATATCTCCCGGAAGCGATGGTGAATTTTCTTGCGCTGCTCGGATGGAATCCAAAGACCGAAGATGAAGTGTTTACGCTTGAGCAATTGGTGGAGCGCTTTCGTCTTGAGGGTATTCAAAAAGGCGGCGCCATTTTCGACTTGAAAAAACTCGACTGGCTCCAGCGACAACATGTGCAGAAAGCCTCCGTGCCCGATCTTGCATCACAGGTCGCACCATACCTCACACATGCTGGTATTCCGGTGACAGATTCCGAACGTCTTACCCGCGTACTGGAGATCTGGCGAGAACGCGGTGGGCCACTTGCGGGCGCGCCGGAAGCAATCCGTTTGTATTTCACAGAACCGGCTCTCGACGCGAATGGAATTCCGTGGAAGGGAACAAGCCGTTCGGATGCTCTCGACGCGCTTCGCTGGGCGCAGGAACAGTTCCGAAACTTTGATGACGTCACATGGATGGCACGCGGAACTCTTCAAGATACGCTTATGAAGAGCGTGGACGGAGAAGGACGTGATCGCGGCACCACGCTCTGGCCCGTGCGGTATGCGCTCTCGGGGCAGCAGAAAAGTCCCGGGCCCGGAGAGATTGCCTGGGTGCTTGGAAAAGAAGAGACTCTGCGGAGACTTCAGAACGCGATACAATTACTCAAGTGAACAGGGAACAGGGCACAGAGGACAGGGGATTTCGTAACTGGCGCACATGCGGCGCTCTGTTCTCTGTTCTCTGTCTTCTGATCCCTGGTATTGTTTCTGCCGACGTCCTCGACGATCTCCGTGACCAGCTTTCCCAGCGTCGGCAACGGCTGCAGGATATCGAGAAGCGGATTTCCCAGTACCGAAAGGAAGTTTCCGAAAAGCGCGAGGTTGCTGACACGCTAAAAGATCAGATCAAGGTTATTGATGGGCAGGTGACATCGTTACAGCTCGAATTGGATAAAACCGCTGTTGAAGTAGAGAAGACGGAGGCAGAAGGTGGTGTGGTACAGGAAGAAATTCGTCGCACAGAGGACGATATGGATAAAAAGCGGCACCAGCTGCGGGAAGCCATTCGTATCCTGCAAATTGTGGAGGCGGATTCAACGGTTGAGTCGTTCTTCAAATATCCATCCCTCTCCGGCGCGCTCACGGAGATTCGCGCGGTTGAGCGGGTGCAACAGCGCACGCAGGAAACGCTCGGAGAAGTAAAGGGATTGCGTGACGCCCTTCAGACCAAGGCAGCTGCACTGCGCGATCTCGAGCGGGAGTTAAAGGAACTGAAGGAGCGACAAGCGCGGCAAAAGAAAACCTTAGAAGACCAGCAGGCCACGAAGGAACGGTTGTTTGATATTACGAAAGCACAAGAAGCGGAGTTCCAAGACCTCCTGCAAAAAGCCGCAGCAGAACAGCGCCGTGCAAATGCCGAGATTGCCAGCATTGAGGCACAAGTCCGTGAGGAACTCGCGCGGCGCGGCATCACCAGTCTCGGCGGCGTCGGCATCTTCGATTTTCCCATTGATCCGATTTTCGGTATTTCCTGCGGCTTTCATTGCGCGGGATACCCCTACGCGCATCTGATCGGTCCACATGCCGGCATTGATATGCCCACGCATATGGGAACGCCCGTACGCGCGGCGGCAGACGGCTATGTGGCCCGTGCGCATGACTCCGGTGGTCCCGGATATTCGTATGTGCTGGTTCTTCACGGAGACAATTTCTCCACGGTGTACGGCCACTTGTCGAGCGTTTCCATAGGCGACGGACAATTTGTCACGCGCGGACAGGTGCTGGGTGCGTCCGGTGGGGTAGGGAGGGGCGCGGGGTTGTCGACAGGTCCACACCTGCACTTCGAAGTTCGCAAAAACGGCGTTCCGGTGAATCCGGCGCAGTATTTGCCATAAAAGAAAGATCCCGACCGCGGAGCAGTCGGGATGGGTTGAACGTAGACAATTATCGAAGCGCCGGCGCGGGAAGAAGTGCGTGGATTCGGCGGGCCCGTATCAACGTGTCCCACTCGAATGATCGTGCCCAGCGGGTCAAAAGAGACTTCGTCGTGCTCACGCAGAGTAGGTGCAGTTTACGCCGGGCTTTCAGATCCTTGAGGGCGTCTAGCGTGACTCGCTCCCCGTGTACATCGAGAGGAGAATACACGTATACTTCCCGCCTCTTCCGCGATTCTCTCCGGAGGAATTTCAGGTAGTACTCGCAACGAGCATCGAGAATCCTTCCTAGCGGATGGTTGGCGAGTGGGTCCTCGGAGGGCGAAAGACAACGGGGGGCGGGGCAAGGATCACGCAGCAGCTCTCGGAAAGACCGAACAGCTTCCCAGTAGGTGGTGCAGGCAGGGGGAGCAGGAGCGAAGGACACCCCCACTCGTATCCGGATCGGACACGGATGTTCTGACGAGATGAGGAGAGTGGTGGCGAGTGTAAGGTTGCGGTTGTTATGCTTCGGGTCTCGCAGAGAAGAATCGGATGCCGGATCGTAGACCCGACGAAGGGACGTTATCGGTTGCATGGGGTTCTCGTTTCTCGCTTGGGGAAAGGACAAGTCCAACGTGGCTCCAGACTAGCGTACGTCCCGAGAAAGGGGTAGGGTAGTGGGCACGTTGTTCGTTTTTCTATGGAGGCTGCTATGGCGAAGTCACGACTGCGGAATATGCGGAAGAAAAAAGAAACGCCTACTTCCACAGATCCCTTTCATTTAGATGGTGGACCGTACGCGAGGACTCTGCACCGTATCGAGCAGGATTTTATTGCTCTAAAACGCAGCGTACCAAATGAGCCGCGCCATCCGTTGCTCAAGGATCGAGCAGTCGCAGTTCTTGTGCGACATTTAGAAAAGTTCGAACGCGGTCTCGATTCGCGCGGGAGTCATATGCATCTTGGCGACGCGTACTACGAATTCAACGAAGGCATGGTGCTGCGGCTGCCTGTGTTGGTGAAAGTGATTCTCGACTATGTGCGCAAACATCCCGAAGTTCGGAAACGCACCCAAAAACGGAAGGGGTAGGGGACACCCCTAACCCGAAGGCCCCTCACCGCCACGACACCCTGTCGTGGCATTTTTCTTCCGGAAAAATTTTGCGTAGAATGTTCTTTTGCGCGGATTGGCATACGGGAAACGGTAAAAACTCTGGCCCATCTCACAGGCGGGAGGGGAGCGCTTTGATACGCATTGCCGCCCCGCTTATTAATTGAGTATAATCACCCTACTGCTCAATTACGTATACATATATAAGGTAGCCCTCTCTATGCCCCTTCCCTACCTCGAGGATTTTTTGCTCCGGCTGCGGACACATAATTTCTCCGAGAAAACAATAGAGAATTATGAAAGCGATCTCCGCGTTTTTGAAAAATTTCTCGACCACGATGTGCATATTCCCTTTTCGAAGTTCGGAAAGCCGCATATTGACCTCTATAAGGCGTTTTTGACGTCTCGGGATCGAAAGACCGCAAAAGGCCCGCACACGCGTAAAAAGACCCATATTTCGGCTCGAACCATCAATCGGATGCTGTCATCCCTCCGATCCTTTCTAAAGTACCTTATTAAGACCGATCGGCGGTGTCCGGTACCCCCTGAAGCTGTTGATTTAGTCAAAACACCCCGGGTAAAGTCTCGCGTTGCTGAAATGGACACGTTTCAGAGGCTTTTAGAGGCTCCTACAGAGTTTGAGAAGGATCGGTTCACCGCACTTCGTAATCGTGCCTTGTTGGAGACACTCTTCGCCACCGGCATGCGGCTTTCAGAAATCCTCAGCCTTGATCGAACACATATTGACGGGTCCGGAAGAATTTTTGTGCGCGGGAAAGGGAAGAAGGAACGCTTTGTCTACCTTACCCCGCGGGCGGATAGGCACCTTGACGTCTACCTCAAAGAACGGAAGGACGCCTTCCCTGCCCTGTTTATTCCTCTCCGTGGTCGAAATGCGAATTCAGAAAAGGCGCGATTATCTCCGAACTACGTGGAAATGACGTTGAAGCGCTATAAGGAACGATTACGTATTAACGTTCCTCTTACTGTCCACTCCTTCCGGCACGCCTTCGCAACCTATCTGGCGGAAGAAGGCGCCAGTCCTGCCGCCCTCCAAATTCTTCTCGGACACGAATCGCTCGATACGACCACAAAATATGTGAATCCCTCCGACCGGTTTGCAGAGGAAACGCACCGGAAATATCACCCCTTAAAACGCGCAGAATAGTGACTTCCCTTCCTTCAATAAAAAAGCCAGACGTCATGTCTGGCTTTGTGAAACACTTCGCATATCCATCGTCGTTCTTTCGAACACTTGATCGGTCGCGAAGCGTTTTGGGGAAGGAACAGCTTCACAACGTTCTTTGCGAGCACCCATCGGGTCGTGAAGCCACGATCTCGCATTCCGTTGTCGTCCCTTATGAGACACGAAAACCCTCGCGAGATCAGTTTCGTGCTGCTCAATAGTGCTTCACACCGCCGCATACGTTCTTTCGAACAACGTGATCATCGTGAAACACCCTTGTGGTAAGAGAAACGGGCGAGACAAGACTCCTCTCGTCCAAAGGACATTTCCACGACCGTCTCGCCCGAAGATTGAATTCAGTGGACATGCAAGAGCGCGTCTTAAATAGACAATTTACCCAACGTCCACCTCACCTCGTTTAACCCCGCGCTGGGCTTCCTCGAGCTTGGTCCATTCCCTGAACAGCCACTCGACGAACCGCGTGATCGTGCGCCACAGTCCCATGCGGTGAATGTGCCCATCCGTGTACCGCTTCTTGCCGTTCACTTCCACGGGCTCGGGATGCCGTTCCCGCAGGCGTTTCTTGTTCTGGAGAAGTTTCTGTCCCCAGATGCTCTTCGGCCGCCGATTGAACTGGTCGGCTAAGAGGTAGAGCGACTGCCGTGCGAACGCGGACCAGTTGGCCAGGTGTCCGCCGCGTCGTCGCGGGAAGCTCTGTTCCGGTGAAACCTCCTTGTGCTTCCCTCCCCGCAGCACGTGGACGCCGCAGTACGCCTTGACGCACCGCGCGTCAGCGCACGCAGGCGCAAGCGACTCCGTCCTCGGTGACACACGATGGCTTCGTCCAGAAGCCGCGCTTCCGCTTCCTTTCCGTGCGTCTGTTTCCAAGTACGCACGAGATGCAGCGCTTCGTAGCGGTTTGGCGGATTGGGCTGTTGAATCTTGTCGAGATCCTTCTCGAACTTCCCGTCCCGCTCGAGCCGCTGGCTCCGCTGGTACAGCCGGGCCATCTCCTCCCTATCCGGTTCCACCCAGAAACGCTGGATGGTACCGATGGAGGCGATGATCCCCGCCGCGATCCGCGGACCGCACCCTTCCACTTTTTCAAGAATCTGCTGCCAGACGTCGAT
>CAZVRG010000034.1:0-8252 GCA_964630025.1 uncultured Candidatus Saccharibacteria bacterium | reverse complement strand
GAGGGGGCGGCAAGTCGTTCTATCACAACGTGGAGCCGGCAAGGAGGAGCGCATGCGTTTGTATCCCGAGGAGCATGACGAACTGGTACAGGCAATGTACATGACGCTACGGATCCAACGCGCACGGCGGTTGTCGAAACTCCTTAGCATCTGGATCGTGTGCGTGATCATCGTGCTGTACTGCGGCGGTTTTTCCGTACGCGCCTGGCTGTATCCCGAGCTTTCCTTTGGCGGGGTGTCCATGACCCTTCTGTTCATCACCATTGCGATCTGCGTCATTGGTCAGGCGTTCCTGTACCTCCAGTGGCGCCGGAACCCTCCCATGACCGCACTGCAGGCATGGCTTGCAGAAATTGAGGAATTGGACGCGGGCCATCATGAACGCGCCTTGCTTCTTCAGTTGAGCACTGCGGTGCGCGAGGATAAACTTCAGCACACGGTACGGGATGTCGCCAAAGAGGCAATGCGATCTCTGAAACTCTCGCGACTACGGTTTGTCAACGATGTCTACACATTGTCCATGCCGTAGCAACGTCCCCTCCAACATCGCGTTGGAGGGTTCTTTTTGTGTTATCGGTTTACAGACCCCGAAGCGGTTCTCCACCAAGCACGTGGAGGTGGAGATGGTGAACAACCTGCCCCGCGTCGGGTCCTTGGTTTGTGAGAAGCCGAAAGCCTGCGTCGGCAATATTTTCTTTCTCTGCCAATGCTGCACCCACGCGCAGGAGTTTTCCTGCGAGCGCATCGTGTTGTTCTTTCAGCTCTTGAACGCCAGACAGATGCATCTTCGGGATCACAAGAAGATGGACGCGGTATTTCGGATGAATATCCCGAAACGCAATCACCTCATCGTCTTCGTACACGATATCTGCTGCTTGCTCGTGTGCCGCGATGCGGCAAAATAAACAATTGTTCATCTGCATATATATAATGAGCGGGGGGCGCCAGCGAGATCATCCTTCGTGGCGGAGTCGCTTCTTCAGCATCGGAATGAGCGAATCCAAATTCAGGTCAAGCGTTTCCTGCACGCCGCTCTCCATATTCCGTAGAATGATGGTCTGATCGAGGGCTTCCTTCTGCCCGAGAATGAGCGCCCACGGCGTACGGAGACGATCCGCAACGCGTAGTTGCGGTTTGATCCCCGACTTGTGGAACGCTTCACCGACACGAATGCCCGCCCGACGTAATTCATCAAACAGCGCAAGCGCGCGCTTCCGTCCTAAATCCCCAAGATGCACCAGAAACACTTCCGGCGTATCCGTTCGGTTCGCTTCAATGCCCTCATTGCGCATGGCAAGAATGATGCGCTCAATGCCTGCGGCAACCCCCATGGCAGGCGTCGGGTTTCCGCCAAACATCTCCACGAGCCCGTCGTATCGCCCGCCTGCAGCAAGCGCGAGAGACGCTGACGACTCGGGCGCTGCCGTCCCCGAAGATCCATCCGGGGAAGAACTGCTCGTCTGCGGCGCACGCGCTGTGGAGACAACTTCAAAGACCGTGCGCGTGTAGTAATCGAGACCGCGGACAAGGCGCGGATTTTCTTTTACGGGAATCTGCAAATCACGCAACAACCCAAGAAGCGCGCGATAGTGAGTTTTGCACGCATCACAGAGGTGCTCGGTGAGTTTCGGCGCCGTATTGGCAACGAGCTGGCACTTCTCTTCCTTGCAATCGAGCATGCGCAGCGGATTTTTCTTCAGGCGCTCCCGACAATCATTGCACAGCTTCGCGCGATGCGCCTGTGCATGGGTTTTCAGCAGCGCAACATAGGCCTGGCGACAGTTGGCCGCCGGGTGTCCAATGCTGTTCACGTCAATGCGAAAGTGCTCGAGCTGGAGTCCATGGAGAATTTCGTAGACAAGGTGAATGACCTGCGCGTCGATAAGGGCATCGGCTTCGCCGATCACTTCCACGCCAAATTGCCAGAATTGCCGATACCGCCCGGCCTGCGGACGCTCATGTCGAAACATGGGTGAGAGATACCAGAGTTTTACCGGCTGCGGGAGCGTGTGCATACCGTGTTCGAGATAGGCACGAACAATCGCCGCGGTGCCCTCCGGTCGCAGGACAAGTTTTTCTTTTCCCGTGCGATCACGCACAAAAAAGAGTTCCTTCGAGACCACGTCGCTTGTGCCCCCCAAACTACGCTCAAACAGTCCGGATGCTTCCGCGATAGGCGTCTCAATGCGCTGATATCCAAACGACCCGGCAGTTTCCCGCACGAGATCGCTGATCACATCCCAATAGGGCTGCTCGGCGGGGAGCAGATCGTGCATACCCCGCGCCGCGTGATACACCGGGTGTATTTCTGGAGGCGGCACTTCCTCTTCCCCGCCATCCGCCGACATTGAACGATGTCCGTGTTTGGATCGGCGCACTTCTGAAGAATCCTTTTCCTTTTCGCGAGAATGACTTGGCATGCAGAAGAAATTACCGGCTTGGCACAGACGTTTCCGCGGCCGGGGGCAGCGATCCGTACCACGGTGTATCCAGCACTTCTGCGCGCGCGAGCGGAAACGCACGTACCCAGGCGCGTCCAACAATCAGATCACGCGGCAACGCACCCCATGTGCGGGAATCGGAACTGTGGTCTCGATTGTCACCAAGCACAAACACTTCGTGATCGCGCAGTGTCACGTCCGTCACGCCCTCTGTCCGCTCGTGTTTCGACAGATAGGGGGATTCGTCCAAGATCACACCCTGCGAAAACTCACCATGGAAAACCGTGATCGCGCCATTGGCGATCCGTACCCGTTCTCCAGGAAGCCCGATGATGCGCTTGATGTAATACTGCGTATGGTCGAGCGGATACCGAAACACAATCACATCTCCGCGCTGCCATGGGCGAATGCGCGTGCGGGAAGAGAGCTCATCAATAATGAGATACTCGCCGTCGCTGAAGGTTGGCGACATGCTGGCACCGCGGACAAAAAAGGGCTGCGCCACATACGCACGCACCGGAATGATAATGGCCAAACTCACAATAAAGACTTTCGCAGTCTCCCAGAGATTGCGGAAAAACGTCCGCGTGCCGCTCGGCGCTGACGGCGTCGGCATGGATTCTGTGGAGCGTGATTCGGTCATTGCGTACGCAATAAAGACGGAACCAGCATATCAGAAAATTTATGCGTGTCCAAGGGAGAACCGCACAATGTGCTCCATGCGCTTTCCGCTCTCCGCTGTACGCTCTGTTGCGCCATGCGCACTTTTTCGCGTATACTTTCTGCGCCACTGCGGGACGGATGCCCACTCCTTCTCATGTCTCCCCTGAAGAACGAGACGCGCTTCTTCGTGAAGCGCGTTCCGACACGTGGGGAACGCAGATCCCAGTTCGCTCCGCAAAGCATACAACTGCAGGCGGCGGAAAAGGATCAGGAAAGCATCCGCCCGCATCCGCACAGGGACCGGTTCTCCCACCTCGTGGAAAACGACGGCGGTTCCGGGCGGTGCTGATTGTTCTTGGCATCCTTATCGTGATTGGTGCACTCGGCGCGGGAAAACTTTTGAGCGTGGGTGGAGCAGTGCTCTCTCAAGAACGTTCCATTATCGGGCAGCTCGCGGATCTACTCTTTCGACGTGGCGCACTCGCGGGAGAAAAAGAAAACCGCGTAAATATTCTCCTCGCGGCGGTCGGCGGTGAAGGACACCAAGGGGAAAATCTCGCGGACACGGTCATTGTCGCCAGTTTTCGCCCACAGGAAAAAGAAATGGCGCTGTTGAGTATTCCGCGAGATCTCTACGTCAAAATCCCCGGAACAGAGCTCTTCTCGCGCATTAATGCGGTCCATGCCTACGGCGAAAATCAACAACGCGGTGACGGTCTCACGCTGTTGCGAGAAAAGGTGTCCGAGATTACCGGACAGTCCATCCACTATGTGGCGCGCGTGGATTTTCAGGCATTTAAGCGCATTGTGGACCACGTCGGCGGCATCGATATCACCATCCACAATTCCTTCTATGATTATTGGCACAAGATCAGCTTCCCTGCCGGCACGGAACACATGAATGGCGAGCGCGCCCTTGCCTACGTGCGCGCGCGATACATCGAAGGTCCGGAGGGCGGAGACTTCAAGCGCGCAGAGCGCACACAGCAAACCGCCCTCGCGATCCGGAAAAAGATTTTCTCAGTGCAAACGGCGGTGGATTTACGCGCGCTCGCCGGCATCCTCGACGCGCTTCGGGATCATGTGTCGACAAACTTCACGTTGGCAGAATTGCGACGGCTTGCAGAGCTCAGTCGCAGCATTCCCGATGACAAGTTTCGTACTGCCGTGCTGACGAGTGGATCGCAGGGGTTGCTCACCGGAACAACCGAAATCTTGGGGGGTCGTCCTGCCTCCGTTCTTCGCCCACGCGCCGGACTGGAGAACTACAGTGAAATTCAGGCACTCGCCGCCAATATCTTCGCGGAAGCGCGCGTCGCTGCGTCCCCAAGCGCCGAACAACCGTCTCCATCGCCCACACCGGCTTCACCCACCCCCGCACCAACACCTGCGGATGTTGCAACGGAACAGCCGACCGTCGACGTCCGCAACGGCACAACCGTCACCGGGCTCGCATCGCGCGTCGCAAAAGCACTGGAGAAGAAAACGTTTACCTTGAGCGCGGTCGGCAATGCGGCACTTCGCAATCGCACGCAAACGATTATTGTGGACCGCACGCAAGGAAAGAAACCGCAGAGTCTCCGAGAACTGCAAGCGGTGCTTGGCGTGAGTACGACGGTCACATTTCCTGATGCGGAAAAGAAAACAGCCGACGCGGACTTTATTGTCTTCCTCGGGACCGACGTAGCCGCGAAGTTTAAGTGACATGACGCCGCGGCGGCATGTCGTCCTGAAGGCGCGCGCGCCCGAAGGATCCCCACGAAACTCGCAAGATCCCTGGTCGCTCGGCTTCTCAAGATGACACTGCAACAGCGCTGGCTTGTCATCGGACTCGGAAATCCGGGAGCTGCATACGCGCATACCAGGCACAACACCGGTGCACGTGTTGTGGAGGCGCTGCGTACTGCGTTGAAGCAGAAAGCATTTCGCAAAGAGTCAGCGCTGGCGTCGCGCATCAGCGAAGGTGCCGGTATTCTTGCCGTGCCGACAACATTCATGAACGCATCCGGCGAAGCGGTCGCGGCACTCATGCGGAAGTTCCGCACGCCGATCGAGCAGCTTCTCATTGTGCACGACGACAAAGACCTTGCATTTGGACAGTTAAAGCTGCAGCGGGGTCGAAGCGCGGCAGGGCATCACGGTGTGGATTCAATCATCGGCGCGCTGAACTCGAAGGCGTTCTGGCGCCTCCGCATCGGCGTCGGCGCTCCGCCGCGGGACATGTCAACGGATATATTCGTTCTCGAGCCGTTTTCTGCTAATGAAGAAACAGCGTTACAAGAGCGTATTATTCCGGACGCTGTTTCCCTTGTACGGAATCACTGCGACGAAAAGGAATGAGCGTCACCGAAGTGACGCTCATATACAGCACATGGTTAAACTTCTGTTTCAGTTCCATCGGTGATCACCTTCACGGCAATAGTGTCGAGGACGTCTTCCCGAAATAACGAGGGACCACCGGGATCCGAAAAAAGACGCGTGACGACTTGATTGGCAATCTCACGTATCAGTTCGTCACGATACCGATCGAGCCACCGCTCAAGGACGCCGCCAGAAGCATCAGCGCGATCAAGGACGGTGCGTAATTCATCCCATATGTCTTCGTCCTCGATCTTCTCCACTGCCTCTGTAACCAGCTCCTGAAGTTTTTCCTGTACCTTTTCGGCGACATTCGCAGCTTCCAATGCTCGTGAAAGCACACGATCAATCGCTGCAGTCACCACCTGGTCAGAAATATGAATCGCTCCCATTATTCCCTCCGCATGTATTCGAGAGAGAAAGAACGCGTTATCAGCCATTCGCACTCTACGCGTCGAAGTGATCGCGTGTCAACTTACTACCGCCATTGTTGACAGATAGAAAATTTATTTCGTATACTTTCTCTTACGGGATATGACTATCCCAGCTTCCCGCGTATTTCGGGAGCTGTGGGACGCCGTACGAACAGAAAAGTCGGAAAACGTTCCCGCGCTTCCAGAAAGCGCATTGCCATTCTTCCTCGCGCGACTTCCCGCTCCAGAGAGCGGTCGTCCGATCGTGGTCGTGTTTGCGGAGCGCGCAGAGTTTCCTTTGCCGCGGTTGGGACGCGCGTTGCACTTTTGGCGCGGGATGTCTGTGGATGACGCGCCGTCCGATACACTGCCCGTCACTGTTCTTCCCGTGCTTCTTTCCCAAGAGCGCTCGGGGGACATCCCCACCCCGCGCCTCCGCGCGTTCTGGCAAGCAATTGCGAGCCTGCGTGATGAAGAACCGCGCATCATTCTCACCACCCTACGTGAGCTGCAACAGCCTGCCCCCAGCGTCACAACGGACCTTGGAGGACTTACTCTGCAGAACGGGCAAAAGCTTTCCCCCACCGCCCTTGCCGCGCGTTTGGTGGAGCTTGGCTACAGCGAGGAACGTACCAGCACGGAACCCGGCACGTTCGCGCGTCGCGGCGGTGTCATTGATGCGTACCCCTTCTCTACGGACGCACCGATGCGTATTGAGTACCTTAGTGACACCATTGATCGCGTTCTTTCTCTTGAACGCCCTGCGCGGAACGGGAACGGCGGCGATGACAATGGCACGGAGAACATTGTCCTCAAAGCCGCAGAGACGCAACCGCGTCAGTGGACCATCTATCCTATTGGTCTCCCGAAGAAACTGTCCGGCACGGTGAGCGGACTGCTGGATCGCGCCGTGGTCATTGCAGAAGACGGTCTCCTTCCGGCCACGCGTCACGTCGACATCACGCTCACACCATTGAAAGACACGCCGTCACCGCTGGCGAACGCGCCCGGCTTTGAAGGAAAGCTGGAGAAGTTTCACACGCATATCCGCACCATCGTTGAGAAAAAAGGGCGCGTGTACATATTGACGGCGCGTCCGAATGCGCTTGCACAAACCGTTGATGCCTCGCCAGAGATCACGATTATCCCGGCGGATACCGCCGCGGATGTGCGCGGATTTATCGACCGCTCGGAAGGAATTCACCTGTTCACCGATGCCGATCTCGGTGAAACAGCGGAAGACATACAGCTCACCTGGGACAGCGGCATGGCGTACGCACGGCGGTTCTCCGTGGGCGATATTGTGGTGCATCGCGACCACGGCATCGCCCGCTTCCGTGGTATTGAACGAAAGGCCTTTGCGGAAGCGACACGCGAGTATCTCATTCTTGAGTATGCGCAGCGGGATCGGTTGTACGTTCCCGTTGAACTGGCGTCCAAAGTCACGGCGTACGTCGGCGCCGCAAACCCCATTGTGCATCGTCTCGGCGGTACGGAATGGGAAACGACCACCCGCGCCGTGCGCGCGGAAGCCAGCGACCTCGCGCGCGAGCTTCTTGCACTCTATGCCTCTCGTGAAATGGAGGCGGGAACGTCCTATCCGCCCGATACGCAGACCGATCACGACCTCGCAGCCTCCTTTCCGTATCGAGAAACTGCGGACCAGGCGGCGGCCATCCGCGAAGTGAAGCGCGATATGGAGCGCGCGCAGCCCATGGACCGTCTCGTGTGTGGCGACGTCGGGTTCGGAAAAACCGAAGTGGCGATTCGTGCTGCATTCAAAGCGGTGAATTTTGGCCGGCAAGTTGCGGTGCTCACGCCGACGACGCTGCTTGCGCAGCAGCACTTCGACACGTTTCAGGAACGACTGAAGGATCGCGGCGTGCGCATTGCGTTTCTGTCACGGTTGCAATCCCCTGCCGAAGAGGAAGACATTCTCCAAAAACTTTCCAAGGGAGACATTCAGATCATCATCGGCACGCATCGCTTGTTGTCAGAAGACATTTCCTTCCAGCAACTCGGACTGCTGATCATTGACGAGGAGCAAAAATTCGGTGTCGCACAGAAGGAGCGATTGAAGAAAGTTCGCTCGTCCATTGATGTATTGTCTCTCTCCGCAACGCCGATCCCACGTTCGCTCCACATGGCTCTGTCCGGTCTGCGCTCTCTTTCTGTGATCGCCACCCCGCCAACCGGCCGTCGTCCCGTGATTACGAAAGTGGCGCGGGAAAACGATGCGCTCATCAAAAAAGCATTGGAAGACGAACTGGAACGCAGTGGCCAGGCATACGTGCTCTGGAATCGCGTGGAAACTATTGAGGCCGCGGCGCAGCGCATGCGGGCGCTGATGCCGAAGGCGCGTGTGGTGGTCGCGCAT
>CAZVRG010000033.1:8033-9070 GCA_964630025.1 uncultured Candidatus Saccharibacteria bacterium | reverse complement strand
GGGTAATCCAAAGCAGTTGGAACAGAGCGTAGGGTGAGTCCATTGACTCTTAAACCCGTATACGCTCATGGTTTTTCACCTCAACCAGATCCCGTCAGACGCCCAGATCCGCAAACATCTCCGTCGCATCCGGTTTGGCGTGCATGTCCGGTGTCCCCGCTGCGGGACCCGGAAGATTCGGGTAGCAGAAACACGCTATCGCTGCATGCAGTGTCGTCGCCCGTTTGCGCTCCTCACGGGGACATACCTGGAGGGCATGAAGCTGTCATACCGCACCCTCTGGGCCCTCCTCTGGTGCTGGACGCAGCAGATTCCCGTTCGACAAACCATGGCGCTCTGCGGTCTGAGCGACCCCTCGGTCCGCAGAGCGTTCACCCTCTTCCGGTCCCAGCTTCCTGAGGAGTACCCGCTCCTCGAAGGAACCGTACAGCTCGATGAGGCGTTCTTCGGCGGGAAGAACGGCCGCGCGCTCATGCTCGGCAAGCAGATCGGGAGTCGGAAACTCGCCCATGCGATTGTCCCGGCGGACGTCCAGCGTGGCCACGCCTTCCAGTTCCTGGCACAGAACGTGCGTCCCAAGACGCGTCTCCAGACGGATGGCGGAGGCATATACAGGAACATTGACCGCTGGTGGCCGGTCACCCACCGGAAAGATATCCATGCGAGATGGGAGTTTGCCCTCACGAGTGAGATTGAAGGCGCCTTCGGCAACCTGCGGACGTTTCTGCGGAGGATGTATCATCATGTGAGTCTCCCCCAGCTCCCGGCATACGTGGGCGAATTCTCTGCCCGATTTTGCCACCCGGAATGGTTCGATTCTCCGCTCAGCTTCCTCGAAAACTCGCTCTCCTCTGTTCCAACAGGTTAGGAATGCCCAACAAGAAGAACTTGACTGAAGCTCGAGAAAATGCTATTGTAATGGCCCTGTTAGACGCAGGAAGATTTTTTGTCCTTTTCCCAACCTCAACGTTAGAAGGAGCGAAAAAGATGCCGCATGAACTGTTTACGGTTCCGGCACGCGAGAGCATTTGCCGCTA
>CAZVRG010000033.1:1177-8023 GCA_964630025.1 uncultured Candidatus Saccharibacteria bacterium | reverse complement strand
CTTGTCTGTAAGTATGTACTCGCGAAGAACAGCGCATGCGAAAGGATATAACTCATGAGCAAGGATCCAACAAACGCGATGGCGTACGTCTTTTGCATACCCTTCGCTTTTGCGGCATCGATGTTCGTAGGCGTAATGCCTGACAATGCCATCCATTGTTTCCCGAATCCTTTTGGGGAATACCAAAACGACCCGATCACCATATTGGCAATCGCGGCAACGAGGACGGCAAGGTAGTTAATAGGGACTTCTGGCATCAATCATCACCGCCTTTCTACGGAAACAGTATCACGGATCTCCTGCCAGTGTTCTTTGTAGTGCGCGTAGCGCTGATCGAATGCTTCTTTTGGCGTGAGCGGAATGTCCAGTTGTGCGAGCGCTTCTTTCAAGTATGTGGTTGTTGCTTCTGCCTGATCGGGCGTTGTGCGCTTTTCGAGTTCAAGAATACGGCCGTAGCCTTTCGTATCGTCCAGTGAGACCTCGATGTCGTTCCACTGGAACGATAAACGCTTTCGAAACCACTGAATCATCACTTCGTATCCGAGCGACAGAAACAGTTGATGCAATGTCTCGAACTGCTCCCGCGGCACGCGCACCTCGATTTCTTCCCGCGAGTCATCATGCAGCTTCCCCTTCTTCAGCCAGATTTTCGCGTACTGCGAATTTTGTTGAATCCGAAGATCCTGTTCCGCGTCAAAGTAATACGTGACTTGTTTGTCTTCTCCGAGAAATTTCGCCTCGCGCTGGAAAAAATCGTGGAGCTTTTCATATTGCTCGTCCGTCAGAAAACTCCGCACTTCACATTCAATTGTTTGGGTTGAATCAGCTTTTACCAAATCTAAGTTACCCTCTACAATCTTCGGTTTCATTCCCATGATTTCCTGTTTATAGGAAAGTTCTGATGAAACTGGATTTAGAATATAGATCTTTTTCTTGAGATAGAATGCAACACCTATTTCAATCAATGTGTTACCACCGATATATCCTTCAATACCTCTTTTCTTGTGATTAACAACTAAAATTCCATCGCACCAGTCGATTTTCTGGTAGTGATCGTTAATCGCTCCCTCCTTTAGATTCCAAATTTCGTGTTCTGCGGGGAACGCGTCAATTCCGCCGCTCTGCTCGATGTACTGACCAAAGTATATCTTCTTGTCGCCACCAAATTCTTGAGGAACCTCAAGAGCAAGTTCCGGTATTTTCACTTCGTGACCAAGTTTTATCAATTCATCTCGAACTGCTTCCATTTCCTTGTAAAATCCGATGCTGCCACAGATGGTTATTTTCATAGAAGTTTCTCAATTTTAGCGAAAATCTCTAAATTATCTTTTTGAAAAATTGAGGGGATAAAACGCTTTTTATCCTTATCTGAAATATTGAAAAGCTTTCCAATTGTCCATGATTCGAAACCAATCGCCTTGCCCTTCTCAACTCTTAAATTTTCTATATCACCGTCATAGCAATAGGCATAAATCGCTCGAATAACATTGTTGGTTTTGTTCGTGGCAGTATCAAAAGTTTTACTCCTGACCATCTGAATGAAAGTGAGATCGTTTTTCTCTACTTTTACTCCCGTTTCTTCTTCTAATTCCTGTAATGCGGTGGTCTCATATTCCGAGCTAATCTCCACATGACCGCCAACTGTAGCATCTAATAAATCAGGATAAGTATCTTTGTTCTTTTCTCGGTGTTGAAAAACAATCTCGCCTTTTGGTGTATAGAACCAGACATGAATTTCCTGATGAAGTAATCCTTGATTGTGGATATTCTCACGAGTCTCCTCGCCAATAATTTTTCCGTCTTCGTCAATGATATTCAATCTTCGATTGTCTGCCATAATTTATGTTTTACCCTCTTCGTCAAATGCATCTGGTGGACCCGGGCGGACTTCCCGCATTCGTGCGGGACCCCGCCCAAGGCGGTGGCGAACCCGCCTTCGCATGAAGCTTCGGCGGGCAGACCGGCGACTTTCTTTATCTGTATCCTGGGCCTTCAATGCGGATTTCAGAGGCACCAGGGAATCGGCTCTCAAAAGAGACCGGGATTGCAACCCACAGGAGAAGATTAAGAACAAGGAACACCGTCGAAGTTATAAGAAATGCCATTTTAGAAATCCGAAGATTTTTCCGGATAAGGACATAAACAAGTAACGTCAGTAAGGTTCCAGCGCTCGCAGGAAGGAATAGCGTGAGGAATTTGAATGGCCCCTCGACAGTGACAAATTTAGCGGAGTTAATAGATGCAGAAAAAATACCAACCAATAGGGGTGTTCCTAAAATCCAGATCAAAGCAGCAAGAGCAATTCCTCGCAATATTGACTTTCCCTCTTTTGGAATGGTCGGGTAACCTATGCTGGAATTTTGCATTTGGTTCGTTTTTCTCAGCGAATTGTATCACACAATTGGTGGACCCGGGCGGACTTCCCGCATTCGTGCGGGACCCCGCCCGAGGCGGTGGCGAACCCGCCTTCGCATGAAGCTTCGGTGGGCAGGCCGGCGACCTGGTGGAGCAAGTAGGGAGAATCTGGAACCCGCTGGCGCTCGAAGTAGGTGCGTTTTCCCACTTAGCACAGGCCGCAGGGACTCTTACGAGAATGCCCAACTAAGGGGCTTGGAACCACCCCGGATATAGGAAGAGCGCTCCCTATAATTAATTAGGAACCCCGCCTACGTACCTATACTGCGGTTTTTAGTAAGAGGGATCTTGTTCTCAGTCCCTTCGGAGCCATGCTGTAGCAAGTCTAGCGAACAGACACCACTACCCAGAGTATTTTGTTGATATCTCTCGCGCCGAAAGAGACATGTGTGCCATCGGGGTCGAACGCAAGAGTTTCATTGAACACCTCCTCGAATTTTCCAACCTCCTTTCCGTTCACAAAGACGCTTTGTGATCCACCTCCCACCGAGTGATGTATGACGTAAGCAACCGATGTCTTGTCTGGACTACAGTGCACCGTCTCCGCGAGGACACGGGGTTTGTCGGAGAGGACACGATCGATTGGTGGGCGAAGGTTTTCCGGACACACTGGGTCCTGGTGGGGATCTATAAATTGGGGCGGTAGTGCCGCATCCAGCTCGAGTTCTTTGCCGTCTAAAACAAGAATTTCTCTTCCCTGGCTTTGAGCGTTATATGCTACGCGTTCCCCATCGAAGCTAAACCTTATTTCCCACACCTTATCATAGTGCTTTCCCTCCTTACCATCAATGACAGCGAAATCTTTCTGCTTGTCATTCCCGACGAAAGCGAATCTTTCCCCGTCGGGACTGAAGACGATATTCTCCAGCTCCCATCCTTCTTGGAAATCGGGAAATGGATATTCACCAACGACCCGTCCCCTGACTATAGCGGACCACGAATGCCTCGAACGATCCCGTAGGTAGTAAGCTAGCTGTCCATTCACGGGGCTCCAAACGAGATTTTCGGCGTTGAGTATCTTATTCGTGGTCTTTCCGTCCGTAGTAATGATCCAGCTCCCACGCGCATTACGGGCCTCATAAGCGACCACCTTACCGTCGGGGCTAAAAATAGGAGCACCCACTGAGCTGAAGTGTTCTCCTTCGCGTCCTCGAAAAATGACCAAGGCCTCTTTTCTGCTGATATAGAAGGTAGTGTCCTTTCCCCCAGGGCCAAATACGACACCGCTCTGGCCGTAGAGCTGAAGCTGCTCAACTACTACTCCCGGTCGCAGTTGCACTTTTACTTTCTCCAGATATTCCACGGGAATTTCCATCAGCAGCCTTGTTTGTGCTCTTGGGGGTTTTGTTCCGTCGCCACTCCGGTTGCTTAACAAGATTGCATAGACCGCGAGCACGACTACTCCCGCTAGAACAAGTAAAGTAAGACGCCTAGGCAGCAGGATGGCCCGAAGAAGGTTAAAGCGTCGCATAAAATATATAAGGAGCATATCACATTTTTCTACTGTTTCTGGATTCTATAGCTCGTTTGAGAATCTTCGTTCCTAAGGGTGGTGCCTGCACCGCGAAGAGAGGAGCGAAGTGGTGGACCCGGGCGGACTCGAACCGCCGACTTCCTCATTGCAAATGAGGCGTTCTGCCACTGAACTACGGGCCCTCGTCGCATTACAAAGCTTGTGGCTTCTTCGCTTGTAGCTGGTAGGAACGGACGTGCGGGCCTGCAAGCTACCAGCTACAACCTACAAGCTTGTCTGGCCGCCGCCAAAGAACGGGCCGAGAATGCTCGTCAGGATTGTTTGGAGCAGTCCGGTAAGGTACAAAATAGACCCGACGATAATAGCGATGCCAATGAGTTTGTACCAGAGCCATGAGCCTCCTGCTCCCGCGCCGAAACCGCCTTGCAAATGCTCTTCTGCCCATGGGCTACGGCCAAAAAACTCAAGAAACCAGGAAGTCTTCCACACCATCACAAATCCGAGTGAGCAGAGAACAATCGTTATGCCAAGACGTGGCCAGACAAGAAAGATGAAAATGAGCAGAAGACTTAATCCAACACCCAGCGGAATCAGGTACTTGAGCGGCACGACGAGAGTGTACGGCGTGGAACGGTCGGGTGCAAGAAAAACACCGCGAGGGGAGTCGCGGTGCGTGAGCGATGCTTAGACAACTTTGACGAGGAGAGATTCGCTGTTCTCGGCGATGACGGAGCGCCGATCATGCTCTTCAGCAGGAACATCATCCGTGCTTGGTCCGCCATAGAGACGTTCTTGCTTGTGCACTCGCTCGCGATCGTGCGCACGTGTGAACCGGCTTTGCAGGGATTGAAGAAGTCGCGCATGGAACCGCCACAGCAGATACTCGGCCTCACCTGCAGTTTTACTGAAGCGACAAATCGTCGCGATGACCACAGCCGTTCTGGTGAAGATAGCATGGACAGCCGCTATCCCCGTAGCTTCAAGGTTCCACTGCATGAGATCAGCGAGCTTTCGCATCTCGATCGTTGCTCTGGTATCACCTTGGTCTGTGATGGATTCGCGAATGCTGTCCACTCGCCTGCGAAACCGAGGAAGGGCGCAAAAGAGAACCTTTGCCACCCGGTAGAGACACGCATCCCATCCCAGATTCTCCTCTGCATCAGCGCGGTCCGTCACGGCGTCGAAGAGTGCTTCGACGAGTTGTTGCTGCTCGAACTCTCGCATCTGCCATCGGGGGGTGCCCACGGGTTTTCTCCTTTCTGGAAAAGAGCAGAACGTTTTCGGTCGGGCACCCAACGTACCGGAATGCCTGTCGAACATCAAGTCTTTGGGAAAGAGTTACGCTTGAACTTCTATCCACTTTCAGGTTCACTGTGTCTGGTTAGCATAACCTGTTTGGGCGATTAGCTCAGTGGTATGCCGGTCCCGCAGCAGCGGGACACCAGGCGGCATACTCCGCAGAGAGTCGGCCACCGCCGACTGTACAATCAACATCACCTCCACTTCGTTCCAGTCAGCGGAGTAGAGCGTCACACAGCTTGGGTGCGTAGCTCAGTGGTAGAGCACTACACTGATAATGTAGAGGTCGATGGTTCGATCCCATCCGCACCCACCACACTTCGCCCTCGCCTCGCTCGGGCTTCGCGTGGCAAGCCACCTTCCCCTCAGCACACGTGTTTACAGTGATAGACAAAGAAGTGTGCCCCGCGTAGCTTTAGCGTAGTGGGGCAGAGAAGGTTCGACCTGCCCGGCGTAGCCCGTGAGGGCGGAGGCGGGTCCCTTCATCGCCCACCATCCGGCTCCATCCCGCCTCTGGCGGGACTACGCCGTGATTGTTCATATCTGAGCCGGATGCCGCGGCGAAACGCAGTGAAGCCGGGCTCATTCATCACCCACCAGAAGTTCTTTTCATTACGCCATATGGTTTTCTCCGGGAGGATTTCTTATGGAACTGGAATCGATTGGCCCGCTCCGAGGCGTGGACGCAGTGCTTGTTCCTCTTGGAAGTTGGAAGACAATTCTTCAAGGGAAGCGAGAGTGGATACGGATCATCGCTGTTGGGCCCGACAAGAACACCCCACACGTGGTTCGAGAAGCGTTAGTCGGGCTGACTGTCTGTACTGTTCTTTCTTGGGAACAACTTCCTCCAGCGCTGCAAGGCATTGTTCCAAGAGGTGCATGCCTTGCCTACGCAAGCGAGGTGCTTGCAGCGCTGAAAGCCGCAAAGAAAGAAGTAGCCGTTCAGGCGCTTATTCCTCTCGTCCAACACGACCTTGATGTGTATGCATTCGAGGATGGAACATTCGAGCTAGTAGAAAAACCTTTGTAACACAAGGAGCGGTTCTCTCAAGAGAGAACCGCTCTTTTCTTGTGCTCAAACGTTTCGAGCGGTTGCGAATCATCGTCGTGCGATCTTTACACCAGATTTCAGATGTCGGTTACCAGATGTCAGGACGGAATACGTCCGGCGTCCGGTTTCCTGTTTCCGATTTCTGGATTCAAAGGATATCGCGAGACTTTGTCGGTTGTTGCTTGACGCAACAGCCTTAAGTGATTTCTAGGTATAACTCCCTAGAAAGGAGGTGATCCATCCCCAGATTCCCCTAGGGATGCCTTGTTCACGAACTCCCTATGTCGCCATAGGGCGTGGACTATATCTTCATCCACTCTTGGAACACGGCATGTTTTCTTGGATGCCATGAACCAATAACTTCGGCAAATCGCTTGATACTTTGACTTCGTACGAAAATACGCCAGTAGTTCGGATCAACACGTTTGCTTGGATTATGCGGTTTCCCGATAGAGATTCCGCACTCTTCCAGCCATCGCTTGATCAAGAAAATCTTCTGACGATCTTTTTGCACGAGTTGTACATATCGTCGGTCCTTCGCTGATCGAGGAACTCCTCCCTCCGCATCGAAGAATCCACGAATATATGCTTGCCTCTCTGCCATCAT
>CAZVRG010000033.1:0-1167 GCA_964630025.1 uncultured Candidatus Saccharibacteria bacterium | reverse complement strand
CATTTGCAACGATTCCGGCTGGAAGGGCTCGCGAAGGATTGGCGCGACAGATTCCAATATGTGGAAATGTCGTTCCTTCCCTTCGCGGTACATCCAGGATCGGTATCCGATGTCATGAAGGATGGTTCGGAGAACATAGAGCCAACGAGTATCTCTTTGGCCAAACCTGATGCGGCCGTCCGCACGACGATATCCATCGTGCAACGCTCCAAAGAGATATGCTTTTGCGATTGCCGTTGTCAGTGGCGCTCGGCGTGTAGTCTCTGAGGGGTTTCTGGGGGAAACCCAGAAACTTCCCTGCTGATTGTCTGTACGTAACGCATTGTCACGCATCGTGTGGATAGTTGTTCTGTATACGTTCGTATTTTACCACAACGCTGCGTAGCGTACGAATGACCAGGTGTTCCAGCATATAGCCAAGTTTGTTGCACCCGTTCCCGGGTGCAGTCGCAACTGTTTCACGACTTAGTCCTAATCAGGGGCTCCACCGTGGGCCCGCGAACGCGGGACTTCAGGTGTCTCCCCCTCTTCTGACTTGACGGGCGGTGAGTACAAGAGGCGAGAACGTATTCACCGTGGCATTCTGATCCACGGTTACTAGCGATTCCGGCTTCACGGAGTCGAGTTGCAGACTCCGATTCGCACTGGGGCCGGCTTTGATGGGATTTGCTCCGCCTCGCGGCTTCGCGTCCCTTTGTACCGGCCATTGTACCACGAGTGTCGCCCTGGGCGATCAGAGGGCCATGCTGATCTGACGTCATCCCCACCTTCCTCCGTCTTGACGACGGCAGTCCCGCGCGACACGTATAACGCGCGGCAAGGGTTGCGCTCGTTACCCCACTGAAGGGAACGTTTCACAACACGAGCTGACGACGACCATGCAGCACCTGTATCACGCGTTCCCGAACGGGCACGGCGCCATTTCTGGCACGTTCGCGTGACTTTCAAGCCCAGGTAAGGTTCCTCGCTTGTTGTCGAATTGAACCTCATGTTCCACCGCTTGTGCGTCTCCCCGTCTATTCCTTTGAGTTTTAGCCTTGCGGCCGTACTTCCCAGGCGGGGCACTTACCGCGTTAGCTCCGACACGGAACAAACGTCCCATGCCTAGTGCCCATCGTTTACGGCGTGGACTACCGGGGTATCTAATCCCGTTCGCTCCCCACGCTT
>CAZVRG010000032.1:0-9849 GCA_964630025.1 uncultured Candidatus Saccharibacteria bacterium | reverse complement strand
TCCGCCCCACTTCGCACATGCTTCGCGGGGCAGGCAAGTCTTAAGCCCTTGGAACCTTTGCGCTTGTGTGCTGCGCTTTGTCCCTTCGGTCGCAACCCCCGTAGAAACTTCGGTTTCGCGGGGGTTTTCTTTTGACCTTTTACTCTTGTGGATACACCGAGCGAACATGACCGTTTGTATCCCCCGTGGCTCGCCCGTGGCGTGCCAAGAACGTGCGCGGGCGTGAAAGTGCTATCACGGATGATAGCACTGCGCATGTTTGGCATGTTCAGCGGGATCACGTTCACGCAGTGTTCTCACTGATGTATCACGTACAAACGATTGACGGATACCCGCCGTCCGGGTATACTCCTTGCGAGAAAAAATGGCCTACGACGTTGAGGGAAAGATTATTGAAAAGTTTCTGAAGCGCACGCTCTGGCTGTGGCTCTTCCCGTATATCTTCTGGTTTCTCGGCCGGCGTCTTGTTGTGTCTGTGTATGATTGGCTGACGGAGCCGCATGCAGACGAAGAAGATACTTCCGCGTCGCGCAGATAGACGCTCACGTCATTCGTGATATACGGTTCTTTGGTAGGTATGCCTGTTGAGCATTCCGCGATTGTCGTTGAGAAACGGTCGCTGACGCCCGTCGTCCGGCATCTTGTTCTCCGTTTGGACCAGCCGGAATCGTTTGCGTTTCGCCCGGGACACATTATCCAGTTTGTTGTTGAACCGCGGACGCTGCGTCTTTTTTCCCTTGCCTCAACCCCCGCAGCGCTTCCGCTCATTGATCTCTGTGTGGATATTTCTCCGAATGGGAAGGGCTCTCGGTTCATCGAGGCGCTGACGCTGGGGGAGCGCGTACAGTTTCGCGGGCCGTTCGGCGTGTTTACCGTTCCGCCAGAGGAAACGCGTCCATTGGAGTTTGTTGCAACAGGCGCGGGCATTGCGCCGATTCGTGGCATGATCCAGGCGCTGTATGCGCATGCGGACGCGTCAGCTCGTCCGATCACGCTCACGTTTGGCAATCGCACAGTAGGCGATATCTTGTATCACGAGGAATGGCGCGCGCTTGAAGCGCGTGTGTCCGCATTTCGATACCTGCCAACGCTTTCGCAATCCTCCGCCGAGTGGACAGGGCTTCGCGGTCGCGTCACCGATGTTCTGCCTGTGCGAAAAGCCGAGCTTGCGGGTCGCGTATTCTTTCTGTGCGGAAGTCCCGCCATGGTTGACGACACGCGAAATGTCCTTGCGCAACTCGGGGTTCCGGAACGCGATATCCATTTTGAGAAATTCACATGAAGACCCGTTCTTCGTTGCGTGTTGCCATGCTTGCGCCGATCTCCTGGCGAACGCCGCCGCGTGAATACGGTCCGTGGGAGTTGGCCACATCCGTGCTCACTGAAGGACTTGCGGCGCGCGGGGTTGACGTTACGCTGTTCGCGACACTCGACTCCGTAACACGCGCCAAGCTCCGTGGTGTTGCGCCCCATGGCTATAGCGAGCCTCCGCTCTTGGACGCAAAGGTGTATGAATGCCTGCATATTGCCAATGTGTACGAACATGCCGGCGAGTTCGATATCATTCACAATCATTTTGACTTTCTTCCGCTCACCTACAGCCGTCTTGTAGCGACACCCACCGTGACGACTATTCACGGCATCACGCCGTCAACGCTTCCCGTGTTTCATCAGTATAACGATCACGCATTCTATGTCTCGATTAGCAACGCCCATCGCATTCCGGGACTGCAGTATAGTGCAACGGTCTATCACGGCATTGACATGCGATTGTTCACCTTTCAATCAGAACCGGGAGCATATCTCCTGTATTTTGCCCGCATGCATCCGGAAAAGGGCGCAAAGGAAGCGATTGCCGTCGCAAAAAGGACGGGACTCCCGTTGATTATGGCCGGGCCAGTCCATGACGAAGTGTATTTTGAACAGGAAGTGCTTCCGCACGTGGACGGCACGTCGGTGTTGTATGTGGGGAATGCCGGACCAGAAGAGCGGAATCGTCTATTGGGAGGGGCTCGCGCACTTCTTCACCTTATTAGCGTCGAAGAGCCATTTGGTCTCTCCGTTCCGGAAGCAATGGCGTGTGGAACGCCCGTTATCGCATTCCGGCGCGGGAGCATGGCAGAACTCATTGAACATGGGACAACCGGATTCGTGGCGGATACTCTGGATGAGGCAGTCGCAGCGGTGGGGAAACTTTCAACGGTGCATCGACAGGCGTGCCGCGAGCGGGTCGAGAAAAACTTTACGGCCGAGAACATGGTGGATGGGTATCTGGAGGTCTACGAACGCATTCTTCAACAACCGCAGAAAAAGACCCATGCGCATTGAAGTGAAACGCGATCTGTGTATTGGGGCATCCTCCTGCGTCGTTGTCGCGCCGGGCGTGTTTGAGCTTGATAGCGAACTGAAAGCAATTGTGAAAGATCCGAAAGGCGCCGACGAACATACGATTCTCGAGGCTGCGCGGGCGTGCCCGACACTCGCGATTTTCCTCTACGATGACGACGGCAAACAAGTTTTCCCGGTTTCATCCGCGACAGTCTGACCGGACGAGATTCCGGCGCCCACGCGCGATCGTTCGGGCGCTAGAACAGAGCGTGTCCGGATACGTATCGCCCGCGGTGGGGAAGAAAAACGTTACTAATCATGATCCGTTCAACATTCTCATCGCGGCAGTGTTGAGCGCTCGGACGCGGGATACCGCAACGGAAGTTGCGGCGCGGCAACTTTTTCGTCGCGCGAGAACACCCAAAGCGCTCCTCGATCTTTCCGAGCAGGAGATCGCGCAATTGATTCGTCCGGTAGGGATGTATCCGACAAAGGCGCGCTGGCTCCGACAGATTGCACGCATCCTTCTTGAACGCCATCGCGGTCAGGTGCCGCACACGCTCGAGCAGCTTCTTGCGCTTCCGGGTGTGGGACGAAAAGTGGCGAATCTTGTGCTCGGTCTTGCATTCCACGTTCCTGCAATCTGTGTGGATACGCATGTCCATCGCATCAGCAATCGGTTGGGTCTGGTGCGTACACAGCGACCGGAAGAAACCGAGCAGGCGCTCGGGCGCGTCCTGCCGCGCGACCTGTGGATTCAGTGGAATGATCTTCTCGTAACATGGGGGCAGAACGTGTGCGTACCGATTTCGCCTCGGTGCTCACAGTGCGTGCTGTACCATCGCAATCTGTGTCCCCGCGTCGGCGTGCGCACGTCACGCTAGAACACATTTCAAACTCCCGTTGTCATCCTGAGGCTGGGACGGCCGAAGGATCTCGGAGATCCTTCATCGCGGACTTCAGGACGACCTGCGGTGTCGGATTCTTCGCGGAGTGTACCCTGAAGATCCTTCACTGCGTTCAGGATGACACGCAAAGGGTTCAGGATGACAGGCGAAGGGCTCAGAATGACACGGGATATTAAGAGTTTTGAAATGGGTTATAGACAAGTTCGAGTACACTCCGTGAGAAGTCTATATGCATCACTCCCAAGTTTTTTATACCAAGGACTTCTAACGGGGTACACTAGAGAGGTGACACAACACACACCGCGGGTCGTGATTCTCGGCGGGGGACTCGGAGGCATACGCGTTGCGCTCTGGCTTGCGCGGCATGCGCGAAGTAGTGAGTGCGCCATCACGGTGGTTGATCGGTCTGCTGAACATGTCTACCCGCCTGTGCTGTACGAAGCGGCGACAGCGTTCAATCCCTTTGAGCGGGAAGCGGTCGGAAAAGTGATCCACGAGACTGCAGCCGTTCCCTTCGCGCAGATTTTTCATGGCAGCCCCGTGACGTTTCTGCAGCGCGGAGTAGACCACATTGACGCAAAAACGCGCACTGTACACTTCATGAACGGTGACGCACTCTCTGCGGATATCCTTGTGCTGGCGCTCGGGTCGCAGCTGGCGACTTTTGGCATGCCGGATATCGACGCGCACGCGTTTTCCATCAAAACGCTTCCGGAGGCGGCCGAACTTCGCCATCATCTGGTCGGTCAATTTCTTCGGCATCGCAGCGCCAGCCGGGCGCGGCAAGAGCGCGCCTTCACCGTCACGATCGTTGGCGGCGGGTCTGCGGGAGTCGAACTTGCCGCCGAAATGGCAGTATTTTTGCGGAAACTTGCGCGCATGCATGGCGTTGATACGGATGTCTGTCGTGTGATACTTCTCGATTCGGGAGAGATAGTGCTTCGCGAGTATCCTCCACGCTTGCGCCAGCGTGGTCTTGTGCGGCTCCGATCGCTCGGCGTGCATGTGCATACGCGCCAGAAAGTATGCAGAATTCATCAGGATCATCTTGAGTGCGTGGGTGGCAAACACTTCAGCACAGACACGATCGTCTGGCTTGCCGGCATTCGCACGCATGACATTCTTTTGCACTCCGGACTTCCCGTGCATCCGCGTGGCGGTGTGTACACGGAGCGGACACTGGAA
Organism: uncultured Candidatus Saccharibacteria bacterium; assembly: GCA_964630025.1. GTDB lineage: Bacteria > Patescibacteriota > Andersenbacteria > UBA10190 > CAIZMI01 > VMFP01. The sequence continues at coordinate 5,428 of CAZVRG010000032.1, read as the reverse complement.
GTGCGGGGGCATCAACGTATCTTTGCGGCGGGAGATTGTGTGTATGCGGAAGATCCGCTCACAGCACGCGTGGTTCCCGATGTTGCATACGCTGCGATGCAGCAGGGCAGTGTCGTCGCGCAGAATATTCTTCGTCGGCTGCGGGGGCAGCCGCTCGTTTCCTACGTGGATATGCCACGACCGACATTCACGACCGTCGGCGGAAAGTTTGCGCTTGTCCATCTTCCACCATGGCAGTTTGCGGGGCGGGTGGGATGGTACCTGAAACAGCTCGTTGATCTGTGGTATCTTGCCTCGGTGTTGCCCTACGACGTTGCTCTTCGCGTGTGGTGGAAGAGTGTGCGCGTGCGCGTTGCCAACGATTAAAGCATATGGACGCACGTTTCACCTGTCCGCGCTGCGGTGCCACGCAAACGGTGGATATGCCAACCGATCGCTGTCTTGCGTTTCACCAGTGCACTGCGTGTCAGGAATTGATCACACCCAAAAACGGTGACTGCTGCGTCGTGTGCTCGTATTCAGAGACACGCTGCCCGGTGTCGGTGAAGGCGACGTAGCGTACCGACGAAGCTGATAGCTAAGAGCTGAAAGCAAACGGAGGAACGACGGATTGTTCGTTCCGCCGTGCCCTTCATGTGCTTTCGGCTGTTTGGCTTTCAGTTCGCGCAGTGCGCTTGCACGCTGGCACGCTTTCCGACTTGCACACTCGTACGCTGTGCGCTATACGCTAATGCCATGGCACGCGTATTCACTAGTGGCGGATGGTGGGGGGTGCTCATCCCGTTTTTGATTCTTGGCGCCGTCTTTGTTGCGGTACTACGGGCAACATCGGAACCGGAAGACACGCCCACGCCTGAGGCAATCACCACCTTTACGCCCACATTTGAGCATCTTCCTCCCGTCCCGGGAGGGCATTATGAGATATGGTTCGAGCGACCCGATGGAGGCGGAAGCCGACTCGCAGCGTTCACCGTTCTTACGGGTGGCGCGCTCTTCACGCTCTCCGGCGAGCCGGCACAACGCTTTCCTGTCGTCGAGTCTCCGCTTCCCGGCTCTACATTGTTTCTCACCGTTGAGCCCGGCGCAACGCTTGCGGAGAAGCGCGGGACGCGCGTCTTGCTGCGCGGCGCATTGTCCGGAACTGACGTTGCGCTTGAGCCAGCACTTCCCAGCTTGAAAGGGAAGCATGGCGCCGCGCTTCTTTCGCCGACTGACGCGACCGCACCGGATACCACCGGACTGTGGTTTGTCCGACCAACGGGCGGAAAAGAGAAAACCGCCGCTGGTCTCCAGCTGCCCGCGCTCGGTACGGGATGGGCGTATGGGGGATTTGTCACGACATCAGGCGGCACCGTGCTGCCAACGGGCATCTTCACGGATCCGAAAAAAGCAGATACGCGCGCAGCGTTCAGCGGCGGCAAGAAGGGGTTGGCATTCCCCGGAGAAGACTTTATCCGCAATGCTCCGGAAGGCGTGAAATTCTCCCTCAATCTTGCGGATGGCCGCAGCCAAGTGACGGTGAGTTTGGAGCCGGACTTCGCGAAGGAGTCGGCAGAGCCGTTTCTTCCGTTGCTCACTGTCCGGATTCCGTATCAACAGAAACCAAACGAACTGTTTACACTTTCGGCGGTGTCGGCCGATACGTTTCCAAAAGGAACCGGAACGTTCGAGCAACAGGCGCCGTAATGTTCGAGTGTATGAGCGATGCTTTTTTTGAGGTCTGTGGACTTTATTCCACTGACGCGATATCATGAGATAAAGGATTTCCTGCGATGGTTAACAAAGAACAGATAGATCAATGGCTTCGTGAAGGAACGATTACCCCCGAGCAGGCCAGCAAGATGCTGGTGGATGCCAGGGAATATAAAAAGGAACAAAGCTCAAATAAGCTTATTGTGGCTGTTTCGACGATTGGTGCCATTCTTCTTGGCATTGGAGCGATATTGTTTGTTGCCTCTAATTGGGAAGTGATACCCGACACGCTAAAAGTTCTTCTTCTTGCGGGAAGCACTTTTGCCATGTATTCCCTTGGGTATCTCTTCAAATATCAGATGCAAAATTTTCCGAAGGTTGGTTCATCATTGATTTTTCTTGGCGCACTTCTTTTTGGCGCAACAGTCTTTTTGATTGCTCAAATTTATCATGTGAACGCATATAGCCACGTGCTTGTTCTCGTGTGGCTGTTTGGCGTTTTGCCTTTTGCCTATGCGTTTTCTTCTCCGACAATCGCAGCGTTGTCGGCTTTACTGCTCTACCTGTGGATTGGATTGTTCGTCTTCCAAGGCGTGGAATTTTTTCGTGCCGCAGAAGACTTTACTGCGTTGCCGCTTCTTTACCTTGTTTCCGCGGTTCTCTTATTTGGTCTCGGCACAGCTCATTATCTTTTTGAGCAACTAAGAAGCGTCGCGCGTATCTATAGACTCATCAGCCTTGGTGTCGGAATGGCAGCCTTGTTTCTACTGACGTTCCATACTTTCTATCCCTCGTTAAACATATCGTGGCAGTTCACCGTTGGTTTTGTGATATGCGCATTTCTTGCTGCCGCATTTGCGGTCATCAGTTTAATCTTTAATCCCTCAAAGTCGAATACGAATCTTCTGGAAAGTATCTTTGGGGTAGGATTGGCATTCTTTGCTCTCCTTGTCTTTATCTTTCCACCCGATGAGTTGAGTGTGTTGGGCGACTTGTATGTTGTTGTTATGAATCTTCTTTTACTCGGCGCTATTCTTAGCATTCTTTTTATCGGATATCAGCGAGAAGATATTCATCTTGTCAATATGGGCATGTTTTGGTTTTCCGTGTTTGTGATCGTGAGATATTTCGACTTTTTCTGGGAGCTTCTCCCGCGTTCGCTTTTCTTTATGACTGGCGGGTTGGTTCTTGTTCTTGGAGGCATTGCACTTGAGAGGAAACGAAGGCAACTCAGAGCGCAGTTTACAGCGTCTTCTTCAACTGCGACCGTAGCGCATACGTAGATGACGGGAAAGAAAGTTTATCTTCTTCTGGGAGTCTTCTGGGTTGCAATTATCGGTGGATTCATCCTTATAAAGGAATACACATTGCGTTCTGGGCAGGAAGTATTGCTAAAAGTTGCCCCCGTAGATCCTCGTGATTTGTTCAGGGGGGATTACGTTGCTTTGCGCTACGACATTAGTTCTATTGATCCGCGTTCTGTTACAGGAGGAAAAGAACTTTTTGAAGCTGGTGATCGTATCTATATTGGACTACGAATGGAGGGAAAATACGCTACTGCCGTGAGTATTCATAAGGCTGTGCCTCAGGATAGCTTGTTTATTCGCGGCACTATTGAGCATGCGAGTGCTGAAAATTTGATTGTGCAATATGGAATTGAGAGTTATTTTGTTCCGGAGGGAAGGGGAGAAGAGATTGAGAAACATCTCGGTCGAAATGTTGATGTGAAGGTTTCTATTGATAGGTTTGGCACCGCTCTTATTAAGAGTCTCCTCATAGACGGGAAAGAGGTGCGTTATTGATTTCTCGTCCGCCCAATAAAGTCACGGTACAGAGACAACCTTATCAGACTCACGTGGTTGCCGCAGGAGTCTTTGACGGTCTGCATGACGGACATCGGTATTATCTTCGTGCCGCAAAACGCCTCGGCGATGTGCTGACAGTCATTGTCGCGCGCGGTCAAACCGTTCAGGTGATCAAAAACAAAACCCCACGGTATTCCGAGAAACAGCGTCGGGCAGCGGTTGCACGTTTTCCGGATGTGGATTACGCGGTGCTGGGAAATCGTCTTTCTGCTGCTCGTCCGGAACATCGCTTCGCGTTGCTCCTCCAGCTCAAGCCTGACGTGATCTGCCTCGGCTACGACCAGCCGGTGAAAACTCCGGCGCTCCGTCGTTTTCTCAACACGCACGGACTTCGCACCACGCGCATCGTCCGCGCCCGCAAAGCACCAATAGACAAAAAGCCATAAAGAGAACAGGTTGCCAGCGAGCGCCGCTTCGTCTATCGTCATCACGCGAGGTGAACCACCGTGGTTCCTTTACGCTCTGTACCCTCACAACATAGCGAGGTCATCATGCCCTACGATGTGGTCATCGTACTCGGCAGCGAAAGCGACATGAAAAAGGTGGATGCATCAGGGATGCTCACCGTGCTGAACAACGTTGGCGTGCGCTGGGAGTTATCGGTTATCTCGGCCCATCGCAACCCGACGCAGCTCATCAATTTCGTGTCTGATCGCCGACAGGAAGGAACGATGGTGTTTATCGGCATTGCTGGCATGGCCGCCGCATTGCCGGGCACACTGGCGTCACTGGTAGATGGAATGGTTCCCGTTCTTGGCGTGGCGCTGTCATCGTCGGTACTGGATGGACTTGATGCACTGCTTTCCCAAGTGCGCATGCCGCCGGGGCGTCATGTCGCCGTGTGCGGCATTGACGAGGCAGGATTATACAACGCCGCACTGACGGCGTGCTCCATCGTCGCTCTGGTACGGCCAGAGTTGCGTGAGAAACTGTACGCGTTTCTGGAAACCACGAACAAACAGCCCCGTATCGGCCTGCGAACCTCGGATCAAGAGAAAGGAGCATAACGTGTCTGCAACGATTCCCAGCGTGGTGGCAGCAACGCCATTTCACGATCGCGTGACGCACGCAGGACTCATTCGAGTTCACCAGGGCAAGGTGCGCGACACCTATGCGCTGCCGGATGAAAACCTGTTGCTTGTCGTCGCAACTGATCGCGTAAGCATTTTCGACTTCGTGTTGCCTACGCTGGTACCGCGCAAGGGCGAGCTGCTCACTGCGCTGACCGTGTTCTGGCTGGACGAAGTACTGAACGATGCCCGTCATCATCTTCTCGCCTTTGGAAGCAGGATTGATGTCCATCTTCCTGTATCGCTGCGAGAGGATGCCGAGCTTCAGCGTCGAGCGCTCATCGTAAAAAAGCTCACCATGATACCCGTAGAGTGTATCGTGCGTGGGTATCTCACCGGTTCCGGCTGGAAGTCGTACCAGCAGAATCAGCAGGTGTGCGGCATTTCCTTGACGGCGGGGCTGCATGACGGCTCTCGCATTCTGCCGGCCCCGATCTTCACGCCCACGACCAAAGCGGAAACCGGACACGATGAGCATCTGCACACGGAGGCGGTGATCCGACAGTACGGTTCGTCGCTGCGTCACCGCTCGCTGGCAATCTACGCGCAGATTGCCGCGGTAGCCGAAGAGAAGAAGCTCATCCTCGCCGATACCAAGTTTGAATTTGGTACAGGGGAGGTATTGGCGGATGAAGTCGGCACACCCGATTCCAGCCGCTTCTGGGATTATGCGGAATGGGTCTGCGCCAACGAGCAACGGAAATCTCCTCCTCCGTTCGACAAGGAAATCGTCCGCAACTGGGGCAAGCAGTACCAGCTTGATCAGCGCGATCCGGATGGTGCGGAGGATCTGGCATACGT
>CAZVRG010000031.1:3822-10028 GCA_964630025.1 uncultured Candidatus Saccharibacteria bacterium | reverse complement strand
GAGAAGAACCGCTTATCACTAACTATTACTTATTGTCACTCCTTGTCACTGGTTGTTACCCGTTGTACTCTCGTGAGTGCATGGCCACGGTAAAAGTCCCCAAGGAGGAGTATAAGCGCCTCTCGCGCCAGGCGAAGGCCTTTCGTTTGTTCGCGGCGCATATCTTCCAGTCGGTGCTGCGAGACTCAGTAGAAGACGTTGTCGAGGATTTTCGGAAAACGAGGAAGTATACTCCTGAATTTTTGGTAGACTTAAAGGATGGTCTCCGGAAGTCCTCCTTCGCAAAGCGGCGTGCAAGTACTTCCACTACGAAACGATCTTAAGCAATTCATAGAGAAGCACCAACTCGCAAAGAAGTGGACTAAGACACAGCGGTTGCTTGAGCAGAACATCCGCCACCCATCATTGAATGTTGAGTTGCTCGAACCGCGCTGGCACGGGATTTATTCCTTTCGTGTTGACCGGAAGTATCGGGCGCTGTTCTTTTTCGTGGGGGGAAAGATAGAAGTAATTTCGATTACCAAACACTATCAAAAGGGGTAGAAGGAGGCGTATGGGTATACGGAGGAAGCAAACGCCGGAGGAGACGGTACTGGTCGGAGTGTTGAAGAGTCAGCGTGATTACAACGTACTCTTTCGGGAACGCTGGTATCGGATTCCGGCGGCCTCTCTACCGAAACGCGCGTTTCGCTATCTGGCATTCTATCAACCCACTGCCTTTCAGAAAGGCGGAAAGCGCATTACGTATTATGCGCGCGTCCTTGGCGCGCGACCGCGAAAGCGCAGAACACTGCTCCCGCAGGAGTCGAAACATCCACGGGTGGACGAACCCTACGTGCAGATTCGCGTGGGAAACATCAGGACGCTCGCCCACCCGATCCTAAACGCGTTCCCGCGTCGCGTCACGTTCGGTTTTACGACGCTGCGCCGCCTTCTTGGCGCGAGGAATCTGTTCCAGCTCTACGACGTCGCTCCCACAGAGCAGATCGTGCAGAGACTTCTGCGGCGTTCTCGGATTCCGGCAGTCCCGCAGTATGCGGTGGCGGATGCACGCCATCGGTATCGCTTGGATTTCGCGGTCTTTTGCGCACAGGGACCCATTGCCATTGAATGCGATAACCGAAAAGCGCACGCCGGGCGCCGCCAACGGAAAAAGGATGCGGCGAAGGATGCCTTCTTGCGACGGCGTGGGTGGACCATCATCCGTTTGTCTGAACAGGAGATTACGAAACACGCGGAGCGGTGTCTGTTGTTCGTTCAGCGAGCAGTGAGGAAGCTCGGTGGTCTGCACAGGGCAGGAAAGAGCGGTTAGTATGCTGGGGAGGATTCATAGTGAAGCGATGAACGTATTGTGATATGCGCACACGGAGGGTCATAAAAATTGCCGGGGGAGCCAGTGCACTCCTCGTTCTGTGCGTTGCTGCTGCCGCGTGGTATTTCGCGCGGCCGGTTATCAGTTTTGATGAAAATGCTATTCCGCGCGATCTCATCACGGCACAATTCATCGATATCGACAGAATCTACGCGATCAGCCAATTTCGCTCCGGCGCGGGGCATGATTATTCGCATGGCGCGTGGAACGGTGAGACGTGCCGCAGCATGAAGCATTATTTCAATCTCGGTCGGTATCAAAGCGGTGGACGTCCCGTCAGGTCAATTCCCACCGCAACGGAGCCGAACATCACTATCTATGCGCCCTTTGACGGCAGGATTACGTCGGCATCATCCGAGCACCTCGGTACGCAAGTACATATCCGCTCCGCTCGCTACCCGTCGTACACTGCGCGCATTTTCCATACGGATCTTCTCCCCGGCCTTCGCGTGGGGAGCACTGTGACATCGGGGCAACTGATCGGGACCATTGGCCCGAAGGACGGCACGGATTTCGCTTTGGAGGCGAATGCGTTCCCGACCGGAAGAACCATCTATATTTCGTATTTTGCTGCCATGACGGACGAGGTTTTCGCACCGTTCGCGCAGAAGGGTTTTCGCAGAGAAGATTTCATAATCTCCAAGGCATACCGAGACGCACATCCGTTTACATGCGGAGGTATGCAAACGAATCCCCTGAACAGAGCGGAGGAGACCTTTCACCATTCCGGGCAACGCAGTTGGATGGAAGATTTCGTCTTCCTCGCGCCAGATCCCTCTGCCACACCCGGCCAGCAGGCAGTTCATGTTGGTCCGCCACCTCGATAAAGGATCTACAATGAGAAAACAGGGTGTTGCGAAAGACGTCGACGCCTACATCGCAATGGCGTCGAAAGAGGCGCAGCCCATGTTGAAGAAGTTTCCGCTCGTTATGGAAAAAGAGCGCGTGGTACTCTATACAGAATGAAAAAGTGGATTGTTGGTGGTGGCCTCGTGGTTGTTCTTATCGGGGCTGGGCTGTTGTTCTTCCGCAGTGCGTTTAATGAAGGAGATGGCGGAGGGTGGGAAGACAAAGTTGCGGCAGCGCTTGAACCGAAAACGTGCGTCCCCGCGCCGGAAAAACGGTATGGGAATCTTCGGTACGAAGGGCCGCTGATTGATACGCATTACCACATTCCGCATTTTGATGATCCGCCGCCGTGGGAGCGGAACAACGGGCGGCCCTACATGGGCGATAACATCACAATTGCTGATATTGCGTGCACCATCCGGCAGGAGGGCACGCGCAAGGTCTTTGCCTTTTTTCCGGTGTTTCCGGAAGGGCACACACAGGAATTTCTTGACCTCGCGCGGGGCACGATGCAGCAGCACGCTGATATCTTTGTGCCGTTCATCATGCCGCCGGACAATGATAACAGTCCGGGCGGATTTCCTACGGTGCGTGCGGACGTGTTGGAAGAGATGTTGAGCGTGTATCCGAAACTATTCAGCGGCTATGGAGAGATTGGCCTGTATGCGCGCGGTGATCGCGGGGGACCAAAAGGGGCTGCGGCGCTTCCGCCGGATTCGCCACGACTGCGCGAGATTTACCCCGTCGTGCGGAAACACAAGCTTGCCGTGTATTTCCATCTTGGAGAAGGGCAGCAGGCGGCATTTGAGCAAATGCTCTCGCAGAATCCGGATATCAATTTTATCTGGCATGGCGATCAGCTTATTCCGTATGAGAACGGCGTGCAGAATCTGCAGCATATCGAGGAGATTATCAGTCGGCATCCGAATGTCTTGTACACTATTGATGAACTCTATGGAGATGATTTTCTGATACGGCCGGAAGTACCCAAGGAACAATTCCTCGCGCACTTGGAAACGTACGAAGTTCTTCTTGAGGAGGATCTGGCGACGTGGAAAGGCATTATCGAGCGCCACCCGGATCAATTCATGTGGGGAACAGATCGCAGCCCGCAAGTTCTCTGGAGCCATGACCCCGAAGTCGGCCAAGCCTTAACCGGCTACGGCCGAGCCTTCATTGCGCGCTTAAGCCCAACAGTGCAGGAAAAATTCGCCTATAAAAACGCGGAGCGTGCGCTCTCGAAACAGATGCGCTGATTCTCTCAAGGAACGCGCGGCATCCTGACGAACACGCGGCACGTCTTGGAACGTTCCGGGGAACCAATGCTTGACCCGTGCGGGGAGAAGGCGCATACTGCCTCCGCTCTTTTGTTGTTGGCTGTTCGTTTTTCTTCCCAAAAAGGAGATTGGCGATGGACGCTCACAAGAGCGTATTCCGACACATCGTATTTATTGTGCCGAAGGATGGAGCACTCTGTGACGAGATCATCAGGAGGATGAAAGCCCTGGGTCAGGGCGTGGCCGGCCTGCGAACGTGGGTGATCGTGGAGTCGAAGGATACGCGCAAGGGACGTTTCGTCATCGAGGATTCGACCTTCGAGAGCGAGGGGGCCTTCCTGGGATTCCGTCTCTCCCAACCCCACAGGGAATTCACCAATTTTCTGAAAGACGTCGCCGACTGGCGCGTGGGCGACTATGACTACTCGGAGACATAAGGCGCTTGTTTCTTTCGTCCGCCGTCACACTTTCCCCCCGGAAGGTATCTGCCGACCGGGGGGATCTTTGTATTCCAAACAACCCCGCGTTGATGCTGGGAGGAAAACAAAAGAAATTTTATACAGTCCTTGAAGTTCGGTTATGCACCAGGCAACCAGTTTACCGAGCATGCGCCTTCCTATTTCAGGGTGGGAGGTATACCCTAGAAGGCAGTAATCCTTCATCATATTAACCATGTTCAAGCGGATCACGCACGGAGTAGTTGCAGCCGCATTCCTTCTTAGTCCAGGCGGCGTCTGGGCGCAACCCGACCAACAGGTAGCGACGCTCTCAACACCGGGCGTGGAACGGACGCTTGTTCTGCCTCCAGCAGCAGAGAATGCTCCCGTGATTTCTCTTGGCACGGCGGTGGACCCTGTCACAGGAAACACCGTGGAAGGGCTCGCGATTATCCACTATAAGAAGCAGTATAGCCACAAACCACAACACGGCGGGGGCGGCAGTGGCGGGGCGACATGCTACAGCTTTCTGGCGAGTGGAGCGAAGTGGAAGGCAATTGAACCATGGGTGATGAACACAACCAATGGTGCTGGTCTTGATGGCGGAACCAGCTTTTCGACGGAGGCTGCGGCTATTGAAGAGTGGGAAGATGCCGCAGATGGCGCCCTCGGGAATGGTGGGGTGAACATTCTCGGCGATGGTGCAGTGACGTCCGACCTGCTCTCTGCGGACACCAGCGCGCCGGACGGCCTCAACGAAGTCTACTTCGGCAGTGTGAGCACGCCCGGCGCAATCGCCGTCACGATTGTGTGGGGCATCTTCAGCGGTCCGCCATCCGGCCGTTCGCTTGTTGAGTGGGATCAGGTCTACGACGACGCGGACTTCTCCTGGTCGCAGACTGGAGAAGCAGGGAAGATGGATTTTGAAAACATCGCTCAGCACGAGATCGGTCACAGCATCGGCATGAATCACCCATCGGACGGATGCACCGACGAGACGATGTTCCGCTTCGCGGATGTCGGAGAAACGAAGAAGCGTGATCTCAACGCAGGCGATATCGCGGGCGCAAACAAACTCTACTAACGATCGCTCTCATAACCACCACTGCCCCGGAAGGTATCTGCCGACCGGGGGTTTTTCTGCGCAGAAGAAATCCAGCAGGTGATCCGTGGATACCTGCTGGCAGAGATCTTATGCAACGATTTGTTGCTGTTGCTGACGGTACAGTTCATACGAGTCGCCGCGCGTGACGAGCTGAAGATCCACAGGCTCGAATCCGTTCAATCGTAACTCTTTGATGTGGATGGAGCCATTGGTGAGGATGCGTGCCTGAAGGTGCGCGAAGCCGCGCTTTCCTTTCAGGAGATCTTCGACGGTCTTCGCCGCTGCCGTTTCGAGCGTGACCACGGGCGGGATGGGACGCAGGCGCTCGGTCGCACTGCCAGCTGTATGCACCGCGAGCAGCTGCGCGCGCGCCGGACAGAATGACAGCATGGGAATGCCGGGAACGGAGGTTGTTACTCCAACGCCCGTGAGTTCGACGTCCACGTCGTCGCCATGGGCGACACCTGCCATCCCCAACGTCTGCACGAGCGAACGTTCTTGGTCGATGCGCACTGACGGCGCAGGTGGCTCTGGCGCGAAGTGTGTAACGCGCGCTGCAAACAGCCCAGACATCCAAGAGAACATGCGAGATCCCCCATACAGGGTGTAAGGAGCACAGGAACGAGGAGCCCCCCCGTTCCGTTGCCGTCACCATACAGTGTCGGCGGTCTCCTGGCGAGCAAGAAAAAACCTCACGCGCGCGTGAGGTTTTCAGGGGTGTTTCTTCAACAGCTCCTTTGCCTCGGAAGGCGGGATGGCGCACCACACAAAACACTCGCATCGCACACCCGCCCCCGCACACTCCGGGCAAGGTTCCTCCACAGGATGCCATGCGACATATCCTCGTCGCGGGTGCTCGATAAGATGATCGCCTGCGTGGCCTTCGGGCAAGATACACTCGTGAATCTCCTCATCGTCCGAAAGGGACGCATCGTGCTTTGGCAAGATAACGCCGCATGTGTCCTTCATATGTTCTCCACTCTGGAACGAACGGTCTCTGTAGCTCCATTTCTACAGGCGTTTGAGAGTGATGTCCACTCTGTTCTTATAGAAAAGGGCACGGAAGGTTCGCGAAGCGCATAGCGCGTCACCCGACACCAGAGACGGGGGTACGCACTTGCTCGATGGCGCGCTCGTGCAGTAGGCTCGAACTGCTGTTCTCTCAT
>CAZVRG010000031.1:0-3812 GCA_964630025.1 uncultured Candidatus Saccharibacteria bacterium | reverse complement strand
CACCTGAAAGGAGGAGAGCATGCTCGCCGGGTGGTCGAAGAAACGGAGGGAACGCATACGAATGGGAAGGGCACGATGGCTTTGGAAGCAGGGTTGGGGAGAGACGTTGGGGTTTTCGAGTTTCGAATCCTACCTCGCGACAATTCCTCCCATACCCGAACGGCCTGCCGCATGCCCAACGCACCTGAACCGCGTGCTTCTCTGGGATGTGCGTCCGTGTATACACGATGGTGTCGCGTCGCTCGCACGCGCATGTGCGCTCCTCGGCATGCCGGCATTCGAAGGAATTGATCGGTACGCGCATCATGCAACGCCGGACCAGCTCGGCACCAGCGTGCAATGGATCTGGTGCCAAGATGGCGGGCGCTACCGGGAGCGGAATCCGCAAGAATGCCGGGACTTGTTCGATGAGGGAGAAGTCGGACTGTGCGGTCTTGGCGGGCTGCTGCTCTGCCGGCAGTATGGGCGCCGTATCATCGAAGAGCCGTACGATGGAAGTGGGCGCACACGCAGACTTGCGCGCGTACACCTGGATATGTGCAGCGCGCACATGGATTTGCCCGGCGCCGTCCATCCGCGTCATCCAGAAACGTGTCTCTCTATCGCGATTCCATCCAACAGCGATGATGATGCGCGGGAAATCCCGACCTTCAGCGTCTGTTTCAATGATGCGCAGGATGATTCTTGCGGATCCGCATCACGGTGGCGATGATGCAGTACAAAGAACAGTGTAGCCAGTTGTGCGCATCTCCCAACTGGCTTTTTCTTTTTTCTATTGACAGGCAGTGCGTGCGCTGTACGGTACGTGCAAGTTGGATACATGAAGAAAAAATTTCTTTTTGTCGGGTGGGAAAGCTTGAGCGGCGATCTGGCGTGGCAGATTCAAAAAGAGGGACATGACGTAAAAATGTACTTCAAAAATCCGGGTGATCACGATGTCTATGACGGCTTCCTCGAAAAAGTTGATGATTGGAAGAAGCATGCAGACTGGGCCGACGTGATTGTGTTTGACGATGTTGGTTTTGGTGCAGCAGCCGATGACCTTCGGAAGGGTGGAAAACTCGTGGTCGGAGGCAGTACATACACGGACAGACTCGAAGAAGACCGTGAGTTTGGACAATCGGAAATGGATCGCGTGGGCATGCTCACGCTTCCGCACTGGGATTTCGATAACTTTGACGCAGCACTTGCGTTCCTCCGCTCCCATCCTGGACGGTATGTGTGGAAGCCGTCAGGAAATACTCCTTCAGACATGAAGGGACTATTGTTTCTCGGGACGGAGGAAGACGGTCGGGATCTCGTCGAGGTTCTGGAGCATAACAAGAAGGCATGGGCAAAGAAAATTCGATACTTTCAACTGCAGAAATTTGCCTCCGGCGTCGAAGTCGCCGTGGGCGCGTTCTTCAACGGTGTGGACTTTGTCACGCCGATTAACGTGAACTTCGAGCACAAACGGCTGTTTCCCGGCGATATTGGTCCATACACGGGAGAAATGGGAACACTGATGTACTGGTCGCCCCCGAACACGCTCTTCCGTCTGACCTTAGAGAAGATGCGAGAAGATCTTCAAAAATCCGGCTACGCCGGCTATGTGGACATAAACTGTATTGCGAATGCGCGTGGAGTCTATCCGTTGGAGTTCACCTGCCGGTTCGGCTATCCAACCATTGCTATTCAAGGCGAAGGTGTGCAGAGTGCGTGGGGAGCGTTTCTCGGCGCCCTCGCCCAAAAGCACCCCTTCGATCTCAAGACAAAGAAGGGATTTCAAGTCGGGGCAGTCGTCGCTGTTCCCCCGTTTCCGTACGATGACCCGTCGGAGGCAGACATTTATCGAGATTCCTCGATTCTTTTCAAGCGCTCGAACGGCGAGGGTGTGCACCTTGGGGATGTGAAGTTTGTGGATGGAGACTGGCGACTCGCCGGACAAACCGGGTATGCCCTCGTGGTCACCGGCTCCGGACTCACGGTTCAGGAAGCGCGTCAACAAATGACGAACCGTCTTAATAACATCATGCTCCAGAATATGTTCTATCGAACGGATATCGGGGAACGGTGGAATCAAGACAGCGATAAGCTCCAAATGTGGGGGTATCTCTACTGACGGACCACGTCAGCGCCCCTGCTCTCTCTTCGAGAAGACGTTCCGCTTATGGACGCGGCGTGTCGTCGGGCGCCGGTGGAGCGGCACGCAAGAGGGTAGGAAACAACTCTTGTGCGGGCCACGCCTCGTTCCAACTCCCCGCATCGTAGGAGAGCACTGCCTGCCACGCGACGCGCGCGGAACGCATGTCCGCATGCGTGGGCGTGCTCACGCGTTCTCGTTGCGACGGATGTGTCATCGTCCCCCTGTGTGAATGGTGGAAAATATTCTGCACTCGTGACACAACCGTACCGGCGAGACATGCATATGGGAAGAGAGCAAGCGCGAGCGCTTGTCAGCGTCTGATAACATTGGCTGCGCGTCGGCTGCGCATCTCCACAGCTCGCGTTGTCCGCAGGCCATTGATATACTGACACGAGTGACACAACACACAGAACGCATCACCATTCTTATCGGAGCACTGGGGGTGCCATTTCTTGTTGCGCTCATTCTGCTTGGACTGTGGATGCGTTCACGCGAGATGCCGACATCTGTGCCGGAATATGCTTCCCCTGCTGACACCGTGTCTCATGGCGACAATGGCGAACATCCATTGAACCGACAATGGAGTCAGGGACGATGCGAGGGGCAGGGGCCGGTGACATTCGGTGCATCGCCACTTGATGTTCAGGACCTGGAAATGATTACCCCGTTGGGCTTGATGGTAGATGCACATGTCACACCTTCCGATCACACATACATCACGCCGGTGAAACGGGACACGCTCGTGCCCGTGCACGCCCCTGCACGCGGGTTTATCGTGGCTATTCAGCGCATGACGCAGTACATCGGCGATCGTCGGCCTACCAAGCCGGTGGATGACTACCGCATTATTTTCGAGCATTCCTGTGACATGTACAGTTATTTCATCCATGTTGATCAGCTTGCTCCGCGCGTGGCGAGCGCCGCGGGCGATCTGTCACGTCCGGGAGAAAACCCCGTGCGCATTCCTGTCGCGGAAGGCGACGTGATCGGTTCTGTGGACGGTTCGTTTGATTTTGCCGCGATTGACCTTACGACAACATTGTCGGGATTCATCGTTCCGGAGCACTACGTGCGGGAACCATGGAAAATTCATACCGTCGATCCGTTTCCGCGATTTCAAGAGCCCGTACAAAGCGCGCTCCTTGCGCGCATACCGCGGACAGCAGAGCCGCGCGGCGGAAAAATCGATTATGACATTGACGGGAAACTTGTCGGGAATTGGTTCCGCGAAGGCACAAACGGCTATGCGGGAAACGATCCGCAGCGGTACTGGTCCGGACACCTTTCTCTCGTGTACGACCTGTTTGATCCAACGCAGATCCGCGTTTCTCACGGAGACGTGGAAGGACGCGCGCAGCAGTTTGGCGTGCGTGGCGATGCGCCGGATCCGGCAACAGTGGACATGAACAGCGGTCCCGTCGCATATGAACTGGTGATGTATACGTATGAGACCGCTACGGGCACGCCGTGGAACCGTACTGCCTTTGCCGCGGACGTCCGCGGCGTGAACATGACGCAACTCCAGGGTACGATCCTTGTACAGCTTATCGCGCCGCGGCGTCTGCGCGTAGAAGTGTTTCCAGGGAAGTCTGCTGAACAGATATCGGGCTTCACGTCCGCCGCACAGATCTACGAGCGCTAGGCCTGCCGTTTATGATGTGCGGGATGACGTGCGCCAAGCGCGCGA
>CAZVRG010000030.1:0-10119 GCA_964630025.1 uncultured Candidatus Saccharibacteria bacterium | reverse complement strand
GTATGCGGGAACAGCGCGTGTGCAGAATGCCCAGCGCTCATAAAGACTACCCGACGCGTACAAACTTCCGTTTGCCGACTTGGAGAAGATCGCCTTTGGCGATGGTGAGCGTTTTTGTCCCCGCCGGTACGGGCGTCTCGTTATGTTGCACTCCTCCCTGATCAACCAAACGTCTTGCCTCGCTTTTTGAGGGGGCGAGACCAGCGGCAACGAGGAGTTCGGCTATATCCCACTCTTTCAGCTCGAGGTTCGTCTCGCCGATGTTCGCGGGAAGTTTTTTGTCGTGAAACACGCGCAGCCACTCCTCCGCAGCACGCTTCGCTGCTTCGGCGCCGTGATACAGCGCGACGATATCGCGTGCGACCTCTGCCTTCACGTCCCGCGGATTTTCTTTCGCAAACCGACGCGGGAGTTCCGTGACTTTTTTCTCGGGCCACCCTGCTGCAAGACGCGCGTACCCCGGGAGTGCCGTATCCGGAATCGTCATGAGCTTTCCAAACATGTCGCCTGGTGGCTCGGTGATGCCGACCGCATTCTTGAGACTTTTACTCATCTTTTCCTTCCCATCGAGCCCGACAAGAAGCGACGTGGTGAGAACATCCTGCGCCGGTTGTTGAAAGTGCGGCTGCAGGTCACGACCAAAGAGAAGATTGAAGGTCTGATCAGACCCCCCGATCTCCACATCCGCACGCACAGCGACGGAGTCATACGCCTGCAGGACGGGGTACAACAACTCGTGCAGTCCAATCGGCGTTCGTGCACGCAATCGCTGCTGGAAGTCATCACGCTCGAGAACGCGGGCAATCGTGAATTTCTGCAACAGTGCAAGCAGCGCGGACAACGACAAGCGATCAAGCCACTCGCTGTTTGAACGCACTTCTGCTGCGCCGACATCCAGGATGGCTCCTACCTGTGCGAGATATGTTTTCGCATGCTGCGCAATCTCCTCATCGGAGAGCGGGGGGCGCATTTTTGAACGCCCGGAGGGGTCTCCGATGCGCGCGGTGGCGTCCCCGACAATAAACACGACGGTGTGTCCTTGGTCCTGAAACGCGCGAAGTTTTCGAAGGAGTACCGCGTGTCCAAGATGCAGATCTGGCGCAGTGGGATCCACGCCAAGTTTCACGCGTAGCTTTTCGCCGGCAAGCAATCGCGCACGAAGGTGCTCTTTATCCGCAACGGTTTCTACCGCGTGGGTAAGCAGCGCGTCAACTGTATCTGCATCCGTGCGCGACATATGGAGGAAGCGTAACGCGTGAGGGCCGTACGCACAACGAACACGTCCTTTACTACCAACACGAGCGAGACCAAAAAAAACACGATGAGATGCGCGGATCTGGACTGAGCACCGAGCGAGACGTATGTGGAATACGCGGAGCGAGGAGCGGAAGGAAGATCAAGTCCTGCAAGGATTCGGCCGTCGAGACCCCGGGCGGAGCCCGATGGTCCGACGGCCGAACAGCTCGCGCGATTCTGCGGTCGCAGCGCCTTCGAGCCTAGACAGGAGAGATAATCCTTCGTATACTTTCGCCTGCGATGGCGCACAGACGGTACACCCGTCCTTCGTCGTCCGGGTTCGGTACGTCCCCACGGGATGCAACGCACCCCCTCCGACGCCTCCTCTCTCTTCACCGCGGACGTGTCATCCGCTGGGGACTCATTGCGACAATTGGCGCTTTGATCGTTGCCGCGATTTCCGTGGTTGTGGTGGCGCGTGATTTGCCGCGTCCTGGCGTCCTCACGGAACGCGCGATGAAAGAGTCGACAAAGATTTACGACAAGACTGGCACAACCCTCCTGTATGAAATTGGCGAGATTCACCGAACGCGCGTGAAATTGGCGGATATTTCTCCGCACATGAAAAACGCAACGATCGCGACGGAAGATCGGGAATTTTATCGGCATAGCGGTATTTCGTTTCGCGGCATTCTCCGGGCGGTATTCCGCGCGCGTCCGGGACAACGCCTGCAAGGCGGCTCCACCATCACGCAGCAGCTCGCGCGAAACACCCTTCTCACATCCGAACGAACGTTAACGCGAAAAGTTCGCGAACAGCTTCTTGCTGTTCTCATCGAGCAGCGGTATGCGAAGGACGAAATTCTCGAGATGTATCTCAATGAAATTCCGTACGGGGCAACCGCCTACGGTGTTGAAGCGGCGGCACGCGCGTACTTCAACACGAGTGCGAAAGACCTCTCTCCCGCACAAGCAGCACTCCTCGCGGCACTCCCGAAGGGCCCTTCATATTATTCTCCCTACGGATCACACAAAGACGAGTTGTTCACGCGTCAGCAAAGCATTCTTGGTGCGATGGCTGATCTTGATTACCTCCCCGCGGAGGAAGCAGAGACAGCGAGGAAAGTCGTGTTTCAATTCACCACGCGACGGGAGCCGATCATCGCTCCGCACTTCGTGTTTTACATCCGTGAACTCCTGGAACAGGAGTACGGCGAAACGCTTGTCGATCAGGGCGGGCTCAAAGTCACCACCACGCTTGATTTGAACATGCAACGCGCGGCAGAAGACGCGATCACGCAGCAAGCGACGAAAAATCTCGCGTTCGGCGCGCGCAATGCGTCCCTGGTGGCCATGAACCCAAAGAATGGAGACATCCTCGCGATGGTCGGCAGCGTCGACTATTTCGATACGTCCAATGACGGAAACGTGAACGTGGCGATCCGCCAACGAAGCCCCGGCTCGAGTTTTAAACCGGTTGTGTACGCGGAAGCGTTTCGCAAAGGATTCACCCCGCATACCGTCCTTGCGGACGTTCCTATTGATTTTGCAGCACCGGGAAGCAAGAGTTATGCACCCAAGAACTTCGATTTAAAATTCCGCGGACCGGTGACGATCCGTCAGGCGCTTGCCATGTCCCTCAACGTCCCTGCGGTGCAAGCGCTCTATCTCGCCGGTCCGCGCGATACGGTCGCGCTTGCACAACGCATGGGCTACACCACGCTCACCGACCCGGATCGGTACGGCCTTTCGTTGGTGCTTGGCGGCGGAGATGTGCGACTGCTTGACCAAGTTTCTGCCTACAGCGTGTTCGCGACAGAGGGAACGAAGTTCCCACAGCGTGCCGTGATGAAGGTAGAAGCCGCGGATGGAAACATCCTCTTTGATGCAACCACGGAAGAGCCGACAGGCGAGCAAGTACTGGAAACGGATATTGCGCGACTTGTCACAAATATCTTGAGTGATAATGCGGCCCGTGCTCCTGTGTTTGGCGCGCGCAGCGCCTTGCAACTCGGCGAGCGGCCGGTCGCGGCAAAAACCGGAACCGCGCAGGAGTTTCGTGACGGGTGGACGCTGGGATACACCCCCAGCATTGTTGCGGGCGTGTGGGTGGGAAACAACGACAACACCCCTATGAAGAAAGAGCCTGGCGCCTACACGGCAGCGCCCATCTGGAACGCGTTTATGCGCAAGGTGCTGCAAGGAACGCCGATTGAGCACTTCACCTCACCACCGACCATTGAAACGGAGAAGGCTGTGCTGAACGGCAAGCTTCCGGAAATGGCAGTGCGGTACGAGGCCGATTCCGGCACGGCAATTCCAGCTTCGTGCGGCATTGAGATCGGCGTGCCGCGCCGCTTCATTGAGTTTCACAGCGTTTTGCACTACGTGAATCGCGAAGACCCGCGAGGAAGCGGATCGAATTCCGGCAGCGATGCGCAATACGGACAGTGGGAAAAGGGCATTGCTGCCTGGCGGGACAAAGCCAACGGGGAAACAGCGGATGCCGGCAAGCACTATGTAGAAAAACTCCCGGAAGAACACTGCGATCCGGCGGCGTTTGAGGGACGTCCGCGCATTTCGTTCCGCTCTCCCTCGGAGGGCGTGGCGAAGAGTTCTCCACTCACGATTGCGGTGGATATCGACGCTCCTTCGCCAGTAACAAAAGTCACGTTTTACGCGGGAGACAAAAAACTCGCGGAGCGCACGGAAACCCCATGGGAAGCCACCTATGCATTCGGGAACGATGTCCGCGGGGATATCGTGTTGCGCGTGCGTGCGGAAACGGAGGCGGGAAAGAGCGCCGAGGTTCGTCGCACCATTCGCGTGAATCCGGACACGACGCTCCCGCGCGTGGAGATATTGAACCCGAAGAATCGGCAAACCATTCCTCCGTCGGCTTTCCCCTATACTATCCAGGTGAAAGCATCAGACCCCTCTGGTATTGCCAGCGTCGAAGCATTCTACATACTGCAAGGAGATTCACGAAAGATTACGATTGGTCGTACGACCGACCCGCTGCCTGGACGTCCCGACCGGTTCTCGCTGACGTGGGAACCTGCTCCTGCGCCAGGAACATATGAGCTCCGCGCACGCGCAACGGATCGCACGGGAAACTTCGTGGATACCTCACCCGTAACGATCGTGATTCCATGAATCCCGGTACACGTGTACGTATGGCTCCGTGCGCGAGGAATGTCCACCCGACATTCCTCGCCCCTCGCCATCGACAGGTTTTCGTGTATGGGAGAACTGCGTATACTCGGGGTACACGTGTAACGGGATGAAACTCATCATCGCATTCGTCCAAGGAGATGACGCGGGCCCCGTGCTTGCAAAACTGCACCGCGCGCATATTTCCAGCACCGCACTGGAAAGTCGTGGCGGATTTTTGCGACGCAGTAACCAAACGCTTTTTATCACCGTGGAAGACGGACAAGTGGATCGCGTTCTGGATATTCTCCGGGAAACATGCAGGCCGCGCGCGGAGCGTGTCGACACGACGTTTGCCGGAGGCGCTGTTGAAAACCTCGGGCTTCCTGCGACAACGGAAGTACCGGTTGGCGGCGCAACCGTACTCGTTCTCGACGTCAGTACCGTTGTAAAAATCTAGACTCCAACCGTAAAAAACACGGGCTCTGTTGTCATCGCCTATCGAAGAACGGCGCGCATGCGACGGAGAGGCAGCTCGGGGAATACCCCCTGAAGCGCCGCACGCAGTGTTTCTTCTTGAAACAGCAATTCCGTCCGCCAGAGGGGAGATGCGCAGGCGACGGTCAGCACCCCGCGCGAAAAACGCTGTGGTTCCAGTGCGACACGAGAACCCCAGCGCTCCTGCGCAAGACGCGTAAATGCGGCGGTGACATCGTGCGGTTCAATCCCCCGCGCTGGAATGCGGAGAAGATGTTGCAGTTTTGTTGCCATCACCCAGTGTCAGGCGCTATCCACTATCGCTTCCCTACGCTCGGATAGGCATGATGAGTCCGAGTGTTTCGAGTGTGGGTTGTTCCGCTTCCCCATGCGACTTGGGGGATTTCGATACGGGCGTGGTGAGCACCCGAAACACTGCCGGTGTGGTCGCATTGCCGAGTCCAATGCGTATCCGCTCTCCCACCAACACCGAAAGCGTATCGCGGAGAAATCGCGCGTTGAAGGAAATCGTGACCTTTTCTCCATGCACATCCGCCGGAAGCGCATTGTCCGTTTCCCCAACTTCGGGTGTGACGGCAGTGACACGAAGCTGATCATCTCCAACCTCAAGCGTGACGCGGCTCACTGTGTGTTCGCTAAACACGGCGGCAGCACGGATAGACCGCAGAAGATCCGCACGATCCACATCAACCGTCGTCGGCGATTGCTGGGGAAGCACCTGCGTATAGTCCGGATAGGTTCCCTCCACGCGACGCGAGACAAGGTGCGCGCTCGGTGTTTGGAGAAGAAGCTGCCCTTCTCCCACGCGCAGGACGGCCTCGTCCACGCTTTCCAAGATACGCCGCATTTCTGTTGCCGCGCGGCCGGGAATAATCACCGATACTGGCGCTGGAAGGGCTTTGGGAAGCGTTAGGCGCGCTTCTGCGAGACGGTAGGAGTCTGTTGCGGCAAAGATGAGGGTGTTCCCTTCTCCGTGTGCGTAGACACCGGCGAGCTCGGGCCGCGTATCGTCTGTTGCCACCGCATAGAGAACTTTTTCCAGCCCGCGCGCCGCTTCCCGCGATGGAAGCACAAGGTCGTGTCCGCTCTCCAGTGACGGAATGAGGGGAAAATTCTCCGCGGATTCTCCTTGGAGAACCGCGTGGGCGGCTTTTGTCTTCTTTCCCTCTGCGTCCTGCGCAGTAATCACGAGTGCACCGGGTTTTATCTGCAGCGTGACTGACCCAAGAGGCAGATGTTGCAGGTATTCCGAGAGTGTACGGAATGGGATGGTCACAGACCCTTCCCCGCGCATTCTGCCAGTCACCCATGCGGTAATTCCCACTTCAAGATCGGTTGTGGAAATTTGGAGCTGCCCGCGAGCGCTTTTCAGCAACACGTTCCCAAGAATTGGGAGAGTGGGATTTCTTCCAACAACGCCGCTCACGGTGCGAAGTGCTCGCGCGAGATGTTCCTGCGTCGTCGTGAATTCACAGGTATCCCCCATCCGCGTCGACGGTTGTTCTTTCATATGTACGTTCTGTTGTTGCTGTTGGTCCTTGTGCATTTGTGGATAGGTGACAGGTAAGAGAGGAAAAGAGAGACAACGTGCTGTGGAGAGTGTGGGGAGAACTTCTTGGGGATTACTCGGCAGAGACGTATAACTTTTGACGGATTGCGACAACGTCCTGTCGAAGACCCTCATCTTTCTCCAGATGATCCCCAACTTTCTCACATGCATGCATGGCGGTTGTGTGATCGCGTCCGCCAAAGACGGCGCCGATCGCAGGAAAGGAAAACTGATTTTCTGAACGGAGAAGATACATCGCCACTTGCCGGGGAAGGACAATTTGCTTTCGGCGGCTTTTCCCAAGGAGATCATCAAGATGGAGATGATAATGCGAACTCACCGCATCCAGCACGCGGTCTGTATGGACGGTTGCACGCTTCGGCTGTGTGACAATAGTCGAGAGAATTTCCTTCGTGCGCTCGAGGTCGGGAATAGACCCTTGGAGTTCAAAATACGCGAGGACGCGATTTAAGCATCCTTCTAACTCCCGGATATTCGTTGCGACTTGCGCGGCAATGTACGAAAGGATGTGCTCGGAAATGTGCACTTTCCGGAGCGTGCATTTCGCGCGAAGAATGGCAATACGCGTCTCGATATCTGGTGTTCCAATGTCCGCGATCATGCCTCCTTCGAAACGTGAACGGAGGCGTTCCTCCAGTGTTGCAATGGCCTTTGGAGGGCGGTCACTACTGAAAATGAGCTGTTTTCCCGCCCCGTGGAGCTCATTAAACGTGTGAAAAAGTTCATCTTGTGTTTTCTCTTTTCCGACGAGAAATTGCACATCATCAACAATAAGCACATCAATTGTGCGGTACCGATCCTTAAACGTGTGCTGCGTGCGGGTTTGGATCGCGGTAATCAGCTCGTGCATGAACTTTTCGCTTGTGACGTAGCGAATGCGGCGCGAACTTTTGGCGATAATCGCGTTCCCGATCGCTTGCACAAGGTGTGTTTTCCCAAGTCCGACGCCGCCGTAGAGAAAGAGGGGGTTATAGGCCTCTCCGGGGCGGCGTGCCACTGCTTGGGCGCATGCATGCGCGAGCTCGTTGTGCGCGCCCACCACAAACGCCTCAAACGTGTACCGCGCATTGAGATTCGAATCGGCGTCCCATCGCTGTTCAACCTCGCGCGCGGTTTCGGGGAGCGGCTCTGCGACAGCGGGCTGTGGAGCGACCACAGGACGTTTTGTGAGAATTGTTTCTCCAGGAGAATGCATGCGCCGATGGGGAGCGTTTCCCGGCATCCCCACTTCGTAGCGAATACGCTGGATGGTCGGGTCAACGCGCTGCAAGGCAGCAAGGATAACTTGGTGGTATTTATTCTCCAGCCATTCGCGCGTGAAGATGTTTGCGACAGTCATCACAAGAAGATCGTCCTCTCGTCGGGTGAGGGATGCTTGCTTAAACCATGTCGCAAAGTGCGCTTTCGACACCGACACCTCGATCTCTCCCAAAGCAATTCTCCAGAGGTCAGTGAGATTGGCAGCGGGAGAGTCAGTCACGTGTTGGAGTATACCACCCACAGAAAGGTCACATTGCGCACAAACGTGGAAAACCTTGTGGATAATATGTGGATAGAGGAAGGTTTTTTGACCAAAGAACCCTTTCCCGCTAGCATGTGCCTACATTCGTATGAAGCGGACCTATCAACCAAAGGCACGCCGACGTGCCCGTGTTCATGGATTCCGCGCTCGTATGCGTACGCCGGGGGGGAGACGCGTTGTGCAACGCCGACGTCGCAAAGGGCGCCGTCGTCTCTCGGTATAACAGGCACGCATGCTTCCCGCTCCGTACCGACTTCGGGGGAAGCAGCGTCTCCAACGAGCACAACGCTCGTCGCACGTGGTGCGGACACAGCAGTTTTCTCTGCGTGTTGTTTCTCGTGGTGACGCAGGAGTCCCGCGCATCTCCATTGCGGTAGGAAAACGCGTGAGTCCGCATGCGGTAGAGCGGAATCGTATTACGCGATGGGTTCGAGAGGCATTGCGGATCGTGCTCTCGCGCATCCATCCCGGTGTTGATCTGCGCATCTCCGCAACGGGCGCGTCTTCCACGTACTCCTACAACCAATGCGTTGCAGATATTGAGCAGGTGTTGCACAAAGCCAAGCTCTTGCGAAGGGCGTAACCCCTCTGTACCGTGCCTGCCAGGATGCTCTCGTTGTGGCTACACATCATTGTGCTTCGCGGTATTCGTCTCTATCAACACACCCTCTCGTCCGATCATGGCGTGTTGCGTGTTGTGTTCCCGTTCGGGTGCTGCATCTATCACCCCACCTGCTCGGTCTACACCGCCCAGGCAATTGCGCATGCGGGCGTGCGCAAGGGACTCTGGATGGGGCTCCAGCGCATTCTGCGGTGCCATCCCTGGGCGCAGGGTGGGAATGATCCGGTTCCTCCCGTGCGGCCGGGACAGATAATTCTTCCCGTGCGTGCGTCGCCATGAATATCTTTCACGAATTGTTATATCGTCCGCTCTTCAACGCGCTGATTGCGCTCTATGTGTTTATTCCCGGACGCGATCTTGGGATCGCGATTATTTTCCTGACCGTCGCCGTTCGGCTGATCCTCTCTCCGCTTCTTCTGAAACAATTTCGCTCGCAACGCGCCCTCGCCGATCTGCAACCAAAAATCAACGACATTCGAAAATCGGTAAAAGATCCATCCGAGCAGTCGAAGAAACTCCTTGAATTGTATAAGCGTCACGGGGTGTCTCCGGTGAGCGGGTGTCTTCCGCTGCTTGTGCAGCTCCCCGTTCTGTGGGCAATGTATGCCGCTCTGCGTGGTGGGTTGAATCCGGAATCACTGTCTGCGCTGTATCCATTCGTTCCGCGGCCGGATGCGCTTCATGAGATGGCCTTTGGTTTTCTCAATCTTGCGCAGCCGGCCATTCAGCGCATTGAGGGAAACTTCCTGCTTTCATGGCCGGGCATCGCGCTCGCGATCCTGACCGTCCTTGTCACCTACTGGCAGATGCGTCTCACGCCGACGCCCCAGCCGCATTCTTCGGCGGAAGACCGAACGCCCGCGGAGCAGATGACGCACCAGATGAGCACCCAGTTCCGGTATATTGTCCCTCTGACCACAGCGTACTTTACGCTCACCCTTCCGACCGGTATCGCGCTGTACTGGTGCACAACCACCGTCGTTGCCGTTATGCAGCAATGGTATCTTTTGCGCAAAGCCTCTCCCGTTTCTCCTTCTTCATGACGCAGCCTTCCCTGCCGCAATCAGCACGCCAAGGCGCTTCTGCAGTGCGAGAGGACGCGCTTGTGACACGCATTGAGCACACAACAAAAGAGCTTCTCGCGATGATGGATATGCCAGGCACGGTTGTGTGCAAAGATTTCCGTGAGGACGAAAACGCATGCCTCTGGGTAGAAATTCTTTCTCCGGAGAGCCGTTTACTGATTGGTGAGCATGGCAGCACGCTCCGGGCATTTGAACATGTTCTCCGACTCGTGCTCCGCACCGTCGTCGACGAACAGACGCGTGTTGTTGCAGATGTGAACGCGTATCGTGCGCGCCGCGCAGATCGTATCCGGCGCAAGGCGCGTGATGCTGCGCGTCGTGCGCGGACAACTCGCCGCGCAGTGGTGCTGGAACCGATGTCTGCTGCAGACCGTCGTTTGGTGCATGTCGCGCTCGCCGCAGAAGCAGATATAGCCACAGAGAGCGTCGGAGA
>CAZVRG010000029.1:0-10161 GCA_964630025.1 uncultured Candidatus Saccharibacteria bacterium | reverse complement strand
CGCCGTGATGACCCCGATCATGCCCGGTATAACGACGTGCGTTCAGCGGCCCTTGACCACCGGCACACAAAACGCCGACTGGGCGGCGCCCCGGCTCCTGGCGGAATACGACAGCGACGCCCACGGCCCACTGTTCGCGGTGAGCGACGAGGGGAGCGCCGGCTGGACTGTCGTCGACGCGGCGTATGCCTCGGCGAAGGCGCAGGCGCTCTCGCCGCTCGACCCGTTCGCGCTTGGCGTGATCCTCGATGGCGAGCGGATGACAAGCGCGGGCGAGGTGCCCATCGGCCCGCCGGAGTACGCCGCACTCGCGGCGGCGGCGGGACGTCGGCCCACATTGGAGCGATCCGATGTGGGCTTTCTTGTTTTGCGTCGGCCCTAGCTTGGTGAAACCAGGCGGGGCCGTTATCGTTTCCGGGGGTCGGGTAGTCGATCCGCGCCAATCCCAGGTACGATCGGGCCGGGCTCAAGTGACTATGTACTTGACATGGCGAGGGCGACGGAATTGGAAGGTTCTGTACGAGGAAGTCGCACATAGCCTAGAACGGATCGTCGGTGCAAGATATCGTCGATACGATGACTCGCCCGAAGATCATCTACTGATTTTTCAGGGGCTTCAAAGCTCCCCAGCGTTTAGATGGCTACGGTGGTGGGACCGGAAATGGGTGGAAGTCGCAGTCGCGACGCTTGAGCGAAACCCAGGCCGCGAAGGCCCTGGGCGTCTTGTCCGGTGGTTCTGGCGGGCTGTCGTGTTCTGTAGTTTGTGGCTGTAAAACCCACCCCATCTATGAAGAACGGGGTGGGAAAAGTTTCAACTTGCGGGCGTTCAGTCAATCCCGAAGAGTTGCGGACCTTTGGAGCGGTAATGCTGTTCAACAAGTTCCTCAAAATGCACTACTATCTCCTGGTACTGTTGATAGTCCTCATGATCGGGATCGATGAATTCAAAAGAAAAACCCGGGAGCAGAAAGTGAAGGGCCTTGCGTTGCGCGTTGCTGAGTTTCAAGAGACAAAGCAACCGCACGTTTCCGCAGACTTCCTTAAAGCGGCCACAAGTTGGTGGGTAGCCGCCAACGGGCAACACCCTGTAATCAACGGCGACAGACCTTGGAATGAGGTCAAGAGCTTCCAACATCTCGGAGGGGAGCGTAAGCATAGACCTTTCCGTGGCCGGGAGTGGCACCTCGGTGTCTTCCGTGATCGCTAGATCGGGAGCGACTGGGCGATCTGGAGTGCCGTTAGGAACAGTATCGTCCTTTCGGGTCAGGTTCTTTATCTCACCGGCCTTCATGCCACGGGTCTCTCTTAGGTTAGGGAAGGGTTCTCTCTGGCCTGCTTCTCCGCGCCTTTCCCCCGCCTCCAAGATGCCCCGAGTCTAGCTTTCCCCTCAGCCCGGTGCAACCCCCGGCAGATTTTCTTTTCGGTGACCTCAGCAGTCTCTAGCAAAATATATGCCGGAGGTTCCACTGCGGCGCGGCCAGGGGGTATGCACGGTTTGTGTGAAAAGAGCCGGTTTTAATAGTAGCCCGCTAAAAAGGGAGGTGCAAGGGATACGCGCAAGGTCGAGAACCACAATAGCCGAGCCCAAGTGCAGAGCAGTATCGCCAGTGTCCCAATTACAATCCATTCGTGTTCACTCTCGCCGGCAAGTTCGCTGACTTCCTAATACGGCAATCGACAAACACGCAGTTCACGACTGTTCCGTACGCTGCATCGACTGTTGAGTAAATGCCTTGGTGCGTAGTCTGTAGGGCATGGTCAACCCTTCCTATGTCCGCGGCCGCTCGTTCGAGCTGGAACGCGTCCACTTCCACAAGGCCAACGGCGCCGTCCTCGCCGTGTGCGATAACTTGGCGTTCCGGAGCGAGATCACGGTGGCGCGGAAGCACACCCGGAACGGTGAGAGCCGGTTCGCCGAAGCCATCGGACTGGCCGTGCAATCGCTTCACCAGTTCCGCGAGACGGAGGCGGCACGCATCCGGACATTCGAACAGACGGGTATTTCCGACGAGCAGGCGTCCCATCTCATCCTGCGGGCATTCGAGGAATGCTTGGTGAGCCACCTGTTGCTGCCCGAGATCATCACGGAGTGGAGAACGCCGTCCTTCGAGGAATTCGAGCCAAGGACGCTCTGGTCTTTATTCAATGCCTTTACGGGCGTGCTCCGGGCACGGCACTCCGCAAGTCCACAGCGAGCGGCGACCGCGGCTGCAGATGATCTTGGAGTTCACTCTCCACACGCTGCTGGAGGTGCTGCCCGGTGCTACGCTTGCCGATGTCGAACGGATGCTCACGGACGACGTGTTTCGCCGCGAGATCACTGGCAAGACGCGCGATTCGCGATTCCTGCAGTTCTGGAACACGACCTTCGTGCATTACCCGAAGAACGCCGTCGATCCCGTGCTGAACAAGATCTCGCCGTTTTTGCTCAGCCGCACGGTGCGGAACATCATCTGCCAGCGGCATTCGGCGATCGATTTCGATGTACTGATCAATGAGGGGAAGATCCTGCTCGCCAACCTGTCCACCGGCTTGCTCACCGAGAAGGTGGCCGGGACATTTGGCAGCTTCCTCGTCACGAAGATCGTCAATGCCGCCTTCCGCCGTGCGCGACTTCCGGAGGCGGAGCGACGGCCCTTCTTCCTCTACGTGGATGAGTTCCAAGCCTTCATGAATTTGTCCATCGGCTTCGAGCGCATCCTCGCCGAGGCGCGGAAATACAACCTGGTCCTTGCCGGGTTGGCGAATCAATATGTCGGCCAGTTGTCGCCCGCCGTGCGGGCGGCGATCTTCGGCAACGTTGGCAGTCTGATCGTGTTTCGCCTCGGCGTCGATGACGCGCACCTGGTCTCGAAAGAGCTGAGCGGCTTCACCGCCGAGGACATTCTGAACCTCGAAGTGGGGCAGGCGATTGGGCGCGTCGGCAGTTCCACGGCGTCGTTTAATCTCCGGACGTATCCGGCGCCGCAACTCCCTGCGACCGATCCGACGGCGGCGATCGTTCAGCTCACGCGCGATCGGTTCGCGCGGCCGCGGGCAGATGTAGAGAAGGAACTGGGGCGCGTTCACGGAGTGGAGCCCGGAGTGCCGATGCGTCAGCCGGATCGGCAAGAGCCCGAGGATCCGTCCGAGGATGACTTGGTGCGTTGATTGGTGAAACACGGAAACCTTGGCTGCTCGCCCAGTACTGCCTTGCTTCCAGGCGTTGTCTGAAGTCAGCGAGTCCGAATGTGTGCTTTTTGGCGCTTGAACGACCGTACAGTTGTTGTATACTCAGTCCCAAAGAAGCTCATTCAAAATTCCATCGGGTCCATGTAGGGAGTCAGCTGTGAAGGATCCTAGCCCGTGGAAGCCGTAGGTCGCACGAAGCCGCCTGAACCGCCTTCAACCACAAGGATTTGCTCGTAGTTGTGTCATCTGGAGTCACGAATGGCGGATCAACAGACTTCGCCGTTGCGATTTGTAGAAGCTCTGCAACATATCCATAAAGCAGTGTCGAACATTGCCCGATTGATCACGACAAAGGATGCTCCCGTTTCCCAGAGTGTTCAGCAGCTCCGCGTAGTAATGGATGATATCTCTCAAGCGTTTCAGGTGATGACCGAACGACTGTGTCGGACATGCATAAAGCTGATCACGCTTTTGGAGCCGCCGGCAAGCGATCCACAATGGATAGTTCGAACTCTTTGCCGCAATACGAATTATACCGGAGCTGATCCAGCACACGACATCGGTAAGAACACCGCCTTTAAGGCGCTCCTTCAAGACCCTGAACGTCGTTGGTTCCTCGGAAACGATCTTGTTCAGATGGCGCGCCGGAAGAAATACAGAAACACAACGAACGATTGGCGTGATCGATATCGTGCGACAATGATTTGGCCGATCCGTTCTTCCCGAGGGCTTCCCGCTTCGTGGGATCTTCTCGCCTTCCTTTGCGTCGATTCATTGTCCGTCAATTCGTTTTCAGAGCAAAGAGATTTCCCCATCGGTGCGTTTGTGAGTTATGCATTTAGCCCGCTTGCCGTAGAGATTCTTGGCGCTAATCCCGAAGACATCTAGTGGAGGAACGAACGCTTGAAAGCCCGACGAAACCGCCGAACCAACGCACAAGAGCAATTTAGGATCTTGTCGTCGCGCCGTGTCGGAGTTAACCGGTACGCATTGAAGATCGACATTGGTGCCGAGAAGCCGGTCACACGTTACGTCAGAGCGATGCCCGATGAACAGTTTCTCCAACTTCTGGAGGGTCGGAAGCAACGGCGGTGAACTGCCTGGCTCGTTACGGACTCGGCATGGATTCAGTTTTTCTTGTGGTTATCCGTGCCAACACTTTGTCCGGGTCCAAGTTCTGCGCCGAAGTCGTTCATTCATCCGCCTGTTGCGTCACGCAGGCGGATTTCTTTCTTGTGCCTTCCACTCTCTGTGTTCATCGATGCAGCCCGCACCGGTTTTCCAGACTCAGAGGAATCCTTGGGATCTCAACTAGCTTGCCCCGTCGCGTTAGCATGCATTTCAGGAAGCGCGAACGCCCGCACTGCGGGGAAAGGGAAAAGCGGATGGAGGGGCAAGTCGACCAATGCCGTCTCACGGCACGACCGTTCACTGGTTCGCCGATGTTGCCGGTTCGAGGTGAATGCTGGCTGCGGTCCCAACTTGCAATCTCGACCGCGTCGCCAAATCGCCGACCCAAGGGGCAGTGCTTCCCATTGGTGATCGCGCAGCTGGCCGACGCTTGTAAACCAGAGGCGGTCCCGTGCACTCCCTGATTGCTTCAGTGCGGTGGAGTACAGTTCCCTCATGCGACTGTGTCCACCGGTACCGGTACGGTCATCCGCCACAAAGAGGACACGGAAGTTCGGCCGTGGGTCCGTCGCGCCGTGTCGGCGATACAGATCGATCAAATATGTTTGGCCGGCTTCCATGTGGCCCCAGGCAGCATAGCGGCGGTATTTTTCGTCGATTTGCTTGAGGTTCATTTTTCCGGTATCCATCTCCACGAAGCAACACACCATGCCGCCGCCGGTCTGCCGGAATAGGAACATCGCGTCTGGCTGCAGCCATGTTGCGCGACTCTCCAGCCTGATCGCAAACGCCGGATGCTTCGCAAGCGAGCGGCGCTGCATCGTCAACAGCTCCAGGTCGGAGCGGCCGCGTGTCGTTTGCCACACCGCAAGGAGGAACTCGGTGATGAACAACTCGTGCAGGACGTGATCGACGGAGTATCCCTCGCGCGTATCCCGGCTCCGTCGGTCGACGGTTGGCCGAACTACCACGGCGTCCGCCGTCCCGCCGGGAATGTCGGCAGCCAAAGCGTCTTGCCTGGACAGGCTGCCGCAACTCCTGCCGGCCGCGCTCCGCGGCCGGTGTCGATTCCTGGAAGTACCGTCAGAAACTCAATGCGGCGTCAATGTGAGGCGAGTCAAACCAACGCCGGAAGAAGCAGGGGCAATTGGAACAACGACACCAAGACTTGTCAACCAGCGCACTCCCTGCGCATTCCCTGCGCAGCTTCACAAGGAGTTCTCCGCGTCCGATTCGTCGCCGAATGCCTCCCAACGAATTCCGTCTCCGTTGCCGTTGGACTCGAAGCGCAGCAGGCCCCTCACCTGATCGTAGTTCAGGCGCTGGATGGCGTTTTCCAGGCGTTTCTTGGCCTCGGGACCTTCACCCGGCAGCGGGTCGTCAATGGACCGCGGCCAACCTTCCTCCTCGAAGGCCTCCAGGATTTGGACTTGGTTGATAGCTGGCCGTCTAAACTGCTTCACCAGCTGCTTTCCCAGCCACAACTCCCTCGCTCGCGCATCCCAGTGGGGCTTGGCGTCGCTGCCCCTTCGTTTTTTGGTACGATGCTCTGCGACAGCCCGCGCCAACTCGACTCCTTTTCCAGTCAACACGAAACACAGCTGGTTTGCGAACATTCGAAAGTGAGGCTGCTTCTCCTGCGTGCGAGCTTTGACTTGCTGGACATACGAGTTCTCGACCAGCCAACGAATGGCCGCCGCCGAACTGCCGCCCAAGAGCAAGCAGCCTTCTTCAATTGCGTAGTGTTCGACGGACCGTCTGGTCAATGCCGCAACCTCGTATCCGTCCAAAAGTTGGGCCAGGGCAGATCGCACGGCCGGCCGTGCAGCGACATCAACATGATTATCCGCAGTTTTCTTGGAATGCATCACCGTCGCCTCAGAGTGAGAATCAACAATGAAGGGCGCCTGTTTTCGCGAGTCGACAGAAACGCCAATTACTACATCGAAATCGGCGCGAGTTACTGGACAGGATTCCGGCATTTTTTTGAGCGGTCCCGACATGGAACTGAGAAGCCACAGAATTTCCTTCAAGCGCTGTTGACTTGCTCGGCCTCGGTGCCGATAACGTGCGTCTCTGGAAAGTACGTGATCATTGCGAGCATGTCGCGTTTTCCCCAGGTTGAATTACTGAGTACGTAGGACATCGCCTAGCACTGCTCCTCGACTGTGCACGGTTACCTAGCCCGTCACTGAATTCCACGTCTATTGAGCGAAAAACTCGCCACCGCCACTGTTCCGGCTCTGTGTTCTTTGTTCGCTTTCAGTTCGGTACTACCCTAACGAGGCATGGAGGGCCAGCAGCGACAACAATTCACCGAATCATCTAGCGCGGATCGGGACCGTTTCCCCATGCCGGCATCGATTCCGATTCCACTGGAACTCGTGGATCTGGAGCGGCGCAAGGTCCTGCCGCCGACCCACCTCGATGTCCTCATGCTGCGCCGGTTTGCCGATCCGGTCACGGGTGAGTGGGAAACAAGCACCACGGCCATTGCTGATTTTTTGGTGATCGGCCGCTCGACCACCCAAAAGGTCCTCCGGAAGCTGGAACAGCAGCGATACGTGCACATCCGGGATCAGCGGGGCAGAACAGTGCGGCGATCGCTGCACTTCGGCGGTTTTCCGCAGCCGTTGCACAAAAAGCTGGGCTTAGCACCGCTCCGATGGGACAGCGATTTCACAGAGCCCGGAACATCCAAGGAGCTATCCACACCTGTGGAGAACAGTGGTGAAGAGCGGAATTCTCGCGCAGTCAAGCCAAAAACCGATACGGGCGCCGACGCACCGAGAACAGTGCCGCTTCCTTCATGTCCCGAACGTACGAATAACGAACCAACGAACACGTCCGAAGAAGTTCTTTTACTGAACGAACTCAACGAACTCAACGAACAGCAACGAACAGACGAACGCAACGAAGGGAACGAATCACGTCGGCGCGACGAGAGCGACGATCTGGCCAACCAGGTGCGATGGACGCGCGTCGCGGACTTCGAACCCCGAAACGAGGACGAAAGCGGCCGGTTCGCCCAGGCAGAACTCCTTCGCCACGTGACCGAACGCGGGTTAACCGATCGCGACGGCACCCATCTTTCCCGCACCGGCTTCAACAAACTGCTCGCAAACCCGTTCTACTGGGGGCTTCTGCGCTGGGCGGGCCAGGAACGCATGGGGCGGCACCCGCCACTGGTCGATCGCGCGACGTGGGATCGGTGCCAAGCAGTCACTGCCGCGCACAACCGCTACGTATCCCGGAAGCGGAAACACGCCTTTCTCCTGACGGGACTGACGCAGTGCGACGCCTGCGGCAGTCATCACACCCAGTCCGTGATCCGGCGAAAGCGCAAGCGCTATTACAATTGCCCAAGTTGGGCGCAATGCTCGCAGTCGTTCATTCCCCAGGATTTGCTCGAACAACAGGTGGGTGCGATTGTCGCGGGAATCCGAGTCAGTGAACTCTTCGTCCGGGGCGTCGCCCAGAGAGTCGAAGCGGTCTTCGGCGACCGGGCCCGTCTGCACGAGCAGCAACGATCGCGGCTGCTCCGGCGGCTGACCCTCGTCGAAAAGAAGCGCAATCTCGCGGAGAGAAAGCTCATCGAGGGGGTGCTGACGGACGCCGCCTTTCGGCGGTTAATGCTCCGCATCACGGCCGACGTCGACGAGTTGCAGCGGCAGCTTTCGGCACTTGGGGCTGAGCGAAACGTGAACAGCGATGTCCTCCGAACCGTGCTCGACTCCGCCCGAAATATTCCCCTTGCTTACGGCCAGGCCCCGCCGCCCGTCAAGCGCCGGTACCTGGAGTTCTTCTTTCAGGGCATTGTCGTGCGGGATCGGAAGATCATTCGCACGTTGCCGACGTCCTTTTACGAGGCCATCCTTGCGGTGCAACAGGTTCAAAATTCGAAAAGGTGGCAGCCCCAACCGGATTTGAACCGGTGTCTTCAGGATGAAAGCCTGATGTCCTAGACCGGGCTAGACGATGGGGCCGGAAGTTCCTTTTAGGTGTCTATTTGCGCGGTTAGTGTACGGAGGCAGAGCCATGCAGTCAACACACTCTTGCGAAGAACTCTCTATGCGTGTAGTCTCTCACCGAGTTGTTTCAACAATCTTACGCTTTTTGGAGCGGTGCTATGGCACGACAGTCAGGGTATCAAACGCGCGGGCAGGTGTATGCGGCGATCCGCGAAGAGCTCATGGAGTGTCTTCCTGGCCTGGAGGAGGGTGAGATTCAACCTTCCTCCACACTGCAGGGCGATCTTGGCGCGGAATCCATCGATTTCCTGGACATGGTCTTTCGTTTTGAAAGAAGGTTCACGATCAAGATTCCGCGCGGCGAACTCTTTCCGGAATCTATCTTTCAGGGCGATCCGGAGATGGTCCAGAATGGCAGAGTAACAAAAGAAGGTCTTGTACAACTCCGAAGAACCATGCCGTATGCAGACCTCACTGCATTTGAAAAAGACCCAGAGGTCGCGTGTATCAGTGATCTTTTCACTGTCGACATGTTGACCAGGTTTGTCTGTCGGAAGCTCGGCATCGCATAACTCATCGCTCGGTGTCACAACGATACCGAGCGCTTTCGCATCTTCCCCGTGTAGTCAAAGGGGTATTCCTCCCGTATCCTCGAGACAGTATGCGTGTTCTGGCGATTGAAACTTCCTGCGACGAAACCGCCGCGGCCGTTGTCGAGACGGCTGGGGAAGATGTACGCGTGATATCCAGCGTTGTTGCATCACAAGCCGATCTCCATGCGCGCACCGCTGGCGTTGTGCCGGAAGTTGCGGCGCGAGCGCATGTCGAGGCGATCACCTTTGTTATTGATGATGCGATACGTCAGGCATTCGGCAATCGGCATTCGGCATTCGGCAATCTCGATGCAGTTGCCTCGACGACGGAACCCGGGTTGCGACCTGCCTTGATCATCGGCGAAGCTGCCGCGCGTGCACTGGCAGTTGGATGGGAAAAACCATTCATCCCCGTGAACCATCTTGCAGGCCACATGGCTGCGGCATGGCTCACCTCGGAATCAGGAATGAGGAATCAGGAATTTGGAATCCAACTGCCGGAACAACCGGCTACCACACATCAATTTCCTATTGTGGCGCTGGTCGTTTCGGGCGGGCATACACAGCTCTGGAGCATGCGTCCTCGGAGCACTGCTATCATGAATGATAGCGCTTCTGCAGATGGCGTGTTGGGTGAGCATGTGGAGCTGCGTCTCCTCGGGCAGACGCGGGACGATGCCGCAGGCGAAGCCTTCGACAAAATTGCGCGGCTGCTGGGGTTGCCCTATCCCGGCGGCCCAGCGCTTGCGAAACTCGCCGAACGCGGCGATGCCTGCGAAGTGTCGCTTCCGCGTCCCATGATTGATTCCAACGATCTCGATTTCAGTTTTTCTGGTTTGAAAACGGCGGTGTATTACTTTCTGCGAGGGAACAGAGAACAGGGGACAGAGGGCAGAGAACCCGATGAACAGCTGCGGCGGGATGTGGCGGCGAGCGCACAGGAAGCGATCGTGGACGTGCTCGTATCGAAAACCGTTGACGCGGCGGCGCGCGAGAGCGCCGCGGAAGTGATTCTCACCGGCGGCGTTGCCGCAAATGGGCGACTGCGTTCTCGCCTGCAAGAAGCCCTCGGCCCTATTCCGCTGGTCGTTCCGCATCCGCAGTATTGCACCGACAACGCCGCGATGATCGGGGCGGCGGCAACCCTTGGCCTTCGTCTCCCGTCGCGCAGCGCGTGATATCATTACATGTGTGAGGAAGTTTTTACGTCTCTTCGCGCTCGCCTGTATCGGGATTGCATGCGCATCGGCGCAGAGCGCACAGGCCGACAGTTCCGGGCCGAATGATCCCGGGAC
>CAZVRG010000028.1:0-10480 GCA_964630025.1 uncultured Candidatus Saccharibacteria bacterium | reverse complement strand
CAGGGATTGTCCAACGAGCGTGTCTACCCTAGCCGAGGGGGAGGAAGGTGTCAAGGGGATGACAATGCATACTCCCGCACGATCATGTCGCCCTGATATGTAAACAGCTCTGTAAAGCGCGATTCCGAGACAAGCCGGTAGCGTGATGGGACGTCCAGGAATGACCCGCCGAAGCCTGTGGTGTCTACAACCCACAAACGAGTTTTGAGTTGCTTGTCCCGCGAAGCCCCAGTGGGCGAAGTGGGATGAGTTTTGAATATCTTGGGCCTCACAATCTCTTCCGGCGTGAGAATCGGCGCGCCGGCGAAGTGCGCGAGTTCGCCGGTTTCTGTATAGAGACGCACCGAACGCCCGCGAGGGCACTGTTGCCCGCGGCCATCACATCCAAGATGAAATGAGAGCGGAAAATATGCGAACGGTGAACTGACAAGAACCGGATCGCGCGGATCCGCACGCTCCGTAATAAATGCTGCGGCGGCGCGCGCGCCCGGATGCGCAGGGAAATCCAACTGCTGCCAAAACTGCAGGACCGACACCACGCTTATGCCAACGCAGAGCGCAAGCAGGCCCATGCGCACGCGGCGCGGAAAAAATGAGAGCGTGCGCGCAACGAGCAGAATAAGTCCAAGCGACGCAAAGAGAAAATACCGATCCACAAACAGATTTGTGCGGGAGGACACAACCACACTCAAGACAATCGGAACCGCGAAGATCATCGCGGCCAAGAGATCGCTGAATGATCGCCCGCGGACAAGCGCCACAAGTATGCACAGAAGGGAAACGGCGGTTGCAAGAATCGCCCATCCATGCGGAATGTCTGCTACTCCTCCCCAAAACAAACGTGCGATGGTGGTGGGAACAGACCATTCCGTGAGCTGCGGAATCCAGTAGGATGCGTCAACGCGCTGCGCTTGCGAAAGAAATGTTGTGACCTGCGGAAGAAACAGAAGAACGGACAGCCAAAAACCGACTTCCGCCGCAATGATATGCGATGAGCGAAGCGTTGCGCGCACGCCATGTCGCATGCGCGTGACGATGTATGCGAGCTTGGTTGCGCCAACCGCAAACCAGGAAAAGAGTGCGTAGTAATGGACATGGAGTAACGCGCCGAGACTCATGCCCATACCGATTCCAGAACGCCAGGCAGCAGACACTGTTCGCGCCTCAAACGTACGTACAAGGCCGACAAGCGCGAGAGGGAGTAACGCCGTTCCTAGCGTATACATGCGTGCTTCCCATGCGTATTGAAGCTGAAAGGCATTCACAGCGGTCAGAAGGCCTGCAGCAAAACCAACCCACCGTGATCGAAAAAGCACCCTGCCTGCAAACGCCATCGTGCCGATGGTGAGCACGCCAAACGTAAGAGAGAACGCGCGCATCCAGAAAAGGGTCGCTTCCGGATCCGTAGCCCGCATCGGCAGCATCCAGAGCCAGAGCAGCACATAATACAAGATAGGGTGCACATCTGCCGCCGCGCGTGAAAAAAATTCGTGCGTTGGAAAGTATTGGATGAGCCGCCACGAAAACGCCTCGTCGAACCAGAGTGACCGCGACGTGAGAAACGCCGTGCGCAGCGCGCCGCCAAGCATGAGGATACCGAGAAGCACCCACGGGAGCGTGCGACGGAATCGGTGTTTCATCGTCCAAAGACGCGAACGGTTATTTCGCCAAACCGATTCACGTGCTCGTGAAGCACGCGAACGCCGGGATGCAGGCGCCTATACCGTTCCGCATCGAACAGTGTGGACTGTGCGAACACGATGTATTCGCCGCTCTGTAATTGCGCCGCGGAACTCTCTTTGGGATCAACAAGACGATACGGGTGTCCGGTTGGCGTGGTGAGAAAATGCACCGTCTGCTCGGAAAATTCATCAAGCACAAGATACGGCACTCGGGATTCGTCCGCCATGTGCCGATTGCCGGCTGCCAATACCTGAAGATAGTCATTCACGTCTGTCAGATCGGCGCGATACTCGTAGTGCGCAAGCGCGGAATTGCGCGCAATGCCGAAATAGAGCACGAGGTCAGATACTGCTGTCAGAACGAGTGCAACCGCGGCGAGTGCGGGAAGTGCAAACCGGATGCTCCCCCAGTTGAGCGTGCGACGCAAGCGCCAGAGCCATGCGCCGCCCAGTCCCGCAAAAAAGACGTGGGTGGGAATGGCGCCAACGGTCCGCAGTCCGTGCGGCATGCCTTCCGCCGTCGTGATTGCGGGCAGCAGCATGACCACGAACAGGAGGATGAGCCATGGCGCCCGCCGCAGCGCAACACCCATCCCGACGATCGCAAGCACTGCCGGTACAAGCGAGAGAAATGGCGCGCCCCCGCCGTTGTATGCGTGATGACCGCCGGGAGTGTACGGAAGATCAGAATGCGGAACGTTGTGCCGCGGGTTCCCATCGCCATCCCAGGCAAATGCGCCGAGCGTGCGCCCGGCCATGCGGAGGAGTGTCGCCCACGGCTCACCGCCGTTGAGATCCGGATTAAACACGGACACGTGCTGCGCGCGCACAAACGCGAGTTCTGGGTGTGCCGCGAAAACGCGCAGAAGGGGAAGGGCGACGGCACATGCAATCACGCCGGAAACAGCAAGCGGAAGAAGCGCATTCCTGTATCGCTCACGAAATCCGCGGGAACACACGAGCCGCACTGCACCGATCGCCATCGCAAGAACAAGGAATATCGCAAACGCGCGGCCGGCAGTATATGTATATGCGCCCAGACCGATTGCAACGCCAGTGTATAGCGCACTGATCATGCGCCCGCGTCCTGTTGTTGACTGAAACACCCGTGCAAGCCCCCACAAGGTCAGCACAATGAACAACGGAACGGTCACGGCGCGAAACCCCGTACGGGACAACGTCACGTGCCACGGGTTGGTGGCAAGAAACAGCGCAGCGAGAAGAGCGGCACCGCGCCCAAAGAGACGTGCACCGGCAAGGTAGGTTGCCCCCACCGTTGCGACGCCGACCAACGCAGAGGCGAGAAACAGCTGCCATACACCGACGCCGAAAAGACCGACCGTGAGCGCCTGCACATACAAGAACAGGCTCTCCCGCCCGTTATTCCGCAGGGAATAGACCTGGAGTTTTCCTGACAGGATCTCGAGCGCATCTTCGCCGTTTGCCGCCTGGTCGGGATAGAGCCCCGGCGGGTACTCGGTGATGCCCCACAGCCGCACAGCTGCGGCAACAAGAAGAACCCCTCCAACGATCAGTCTCCATCTCCAGACGGTCACAGAAATAGTGTACTCCAAAGCGAATCGCGTTCGCGTGGGAGCGAGCCACGAGGCTTCTAGACAACAGCCAACGATGGTGGTAGGGTGATTTCTACGTCGTCGCCCGCGCCCACAACCACGCAAACACCAATGGAACCATCCAATCCGGAACTTCTCGCGATCGTCAAACGCCGTATCGAAGAGATCGAGCGGAATCTTCACCATGTCAAACAACTGCTCGCGGGCGAGGACGCGCCCACAAAGACGCGATCGACACCAGCGGTGAAACCGGAAGTGTCTCTCGAGACAGGAGATGGGCCGCGGGTTATTTACGGCAGATTTGACGGAGAGCATATGGAAGGCGAGGACAACCAGCTCTATCCCGTTCCCGCGAACTACGCGAGCAAGAGCAAGCTGGTCGAAGGCGACAGGCTCAAGCTGACCATCGAAGCGGATGGGAGTTTTGTGTACAAGCAAATTAGTCCGATCGATCGTCGCCGCGTTCTCGGCACATTCCGCATGGATGAGGCCGGAAATTATGTTGTCGAAGCGGAGGGAAACACCTATCGCATCCTTCTCGCATCGGTCACGTTTTATCGGCTGAATGCCGGTGATCAGGTGACGATCCTTCTTCCGGAAGAAGGAGAAGCGCATTGGGGCGCGGTCGAAAACGTGATGAAGCCGGGGGGCGCTCCCATGGCAAGCGCCGTACCATCTGAAGCGCACGTCGTGCAGTCGGACGACAGTGTGGAGCATACAGAAGAACCATAGAACGGACGTCCGAAGCACAAAATCCGATATCTCACACAATCTCGGGGTTCGACTGTTCGTTGTGGGTGATGCGCCCCGTGAGAGACTCTGCATCCGCGGTCGAGATCTCCCGCATGCTTTTACGCGCGGTCTCGAACGGGGTAGACTGCCGCCATGCTTCTTCGCGTGTTTGGATTCCTGTATGGCACGGCGAGCACTGCCGTCCCGCAACCATTCCGGCAATTTGTGAAGTTTGCCGTCACCGGAGGCATTGCCTTCGTGGTGGATTTTGGCATCTATCTCGCGTTTTCCTGTCTCGGCACCTGTGAATCCACCGTCACGGTGCTTGGCTATCCGTTGATTCTTCAGAATTTGTTCAGCGTGCTCATCGCCATGCTGACGGTGTTCCTTTTGAACAAGTTCTGGACGTTCCGCGATCCGCGGAAGGATGTACTCGCATCTCAAGGCATCCGTTTCTTCGTGTTTTACACATTCACGTATGTTCTGAACCAACTGGTGACGTCGTACTTCGCGCTGCATGTACCGTTTCTGCAGGCGGCATTCGAGGAACGCGCAGATCTTGCAGCGAAAATTGTCGCAGTTGCCATTATGACGCTCGTCAATTTTGTTGGAAACAAGTTTGTTGTCTTTCGCAATCCGCCCGCGCTCTCCGCACAGGAAGCCCGTATGATTCCGTAACGCCGCCTCGTATGAAAAACGCGCCTGCAACCACCGAGCCAACGCTGTACCGGAAGTACCGTCCGCAGACGTTTGGGGATGTTGCCGGACAGGAGCATGTGGTGCGCGTCCTTTCGCGCGCGCTCGAGCTCGGCCGCGTCGCGCATGCCTATTTGTTCTCCGGCCCCCGCGGCACGGGAAAAACCACCATTGCGCGTCTTCTGGCAAAGCGACTGAACTGCGAACAGCCGACGGGCGTTGAGCCCTGCGGGAGGTGCGGATCCTGCCGCGCAGTGGCGCAGGGGGCGCATCTTGATCTGATTGAAATTGATGCGGCGAGCAATCGCGGCATTGACGACATTCGTCTCCTGAAAGAGCGGATTAGTCTTGCGCCAACGCATGGCCATTGGAAGGTCTACATTGTCGACGAAGTCCACATGCTTTCGAAAGACGCGTTCAATGCGCTGTTGAAAACATTGGAAGAACCCCCCGCACACGCGGTCTTTATTCTTGCAACAACGGAATTAGAAAAGGTTCCCGACACCGTGCGCTCACGATGTCAGACATTCATCTTTCGTCGTGCACCGGTTTCTCTGCTGATGGAACGCCTGTCAACCATCGCACGCGCGGAAAAGTTTTCACTTTCCGAAGACGCGCTGCGCATTGTTGCCAACCTCTCCGGCGGATGCTTTCGCGATGCCGAAAGTCTGCTCTCTATGCTCGTCGGCATTGGCGAGAAAGAAATGTCCGCAGAGGATGTGACACGTATTCTTGGACTTGCGCCAACAGCCAGTGTGCAGGATTTCGTTGATGCACTCTTCGCGCGCGATGCCCAACAGGCGCTTGCACGCATCCGCCACGTGACCGACAGTGGCAACTCGCTCTCGGAGTTTACGACAAGCCTTGCGCGCTATCTCCGCGCGCTTGCAACGTGGGCGGTCTCTCGAGTGCATGCGGAATCA
The DNA here is from genome assembly GCA_964630025.1 of uncultured Candidatus Saccharibacteria bacterium. Classification (GTDB taxonomy): domain Bacteria; phylum Patescibacteriota; class Andersenbacteria; order UBA10190; family CAIZMI01; genus VMFP01. The sequence goes on along the minus strand of CAZVRG010000028.1, from coordinate 4,873 downwards.
TTTTCGCCACAGGAAGAGGAGCGCCTCCAACAGCAGGCGCAGGCACGCCCGCTGTCCGAGATTGTCGCGCTTGTCCGTTCAGCGCTACGGGCGAAGTATGAACTGCGCGATGCGTTGTATGAAGAGCTTCCGGTTGAACTTCTTGCCTTGGAATGGTGCGGAAAGAAAGAAGGGAACAGAGAACAGGGAACAGAGAACAGAGATACGACGGCGGCGAATGCCCCCGCGGAGCGCGCGCCTGTCGTCGAAACGGCGCAGCCAAAGGCGCAAGCAAAAACTGAAACCGTCGCGTCCGCGAAACCCTCTCCACTTTCAGCTTTCAGCTATCAGCTCGTGGTAGAACGCTGGCCGGAATTTTTGCGACGCGCCTCGCTCTTGCACCCGCTGCTTCGACCGATGTTTGGCAGCGCTCTTCCGCTTGCCGTGCGGGACGGAAGTTTCTTTTTGTGGAGCGACAACGTTCTCCTCCATGAGCGCTGCAAAGATTCCGTATTCCGTCAAAAAGTTGAAGAATGTTTAGACGACGCGTTTGAGACCAAGCTGCGTCTTCGGCTTGTACGCGAACGCGATCTTGCCGCGTTTGATTTACCGCGTCCGTCACCGGAGATACGCGCAGAATTCGCAGCGGCGCTTTCCGAATCGAGTCCCGTTGCCGAGCCGGCGCTCGCGGATACGCTGACGATTCTCGGTGGGGAAGTAGTGGGAGAGACGCCGTAGTGACGAAAAGCGTCTGGTCGGGTACACTCGTGCACGCTCCCACGTCGGCACGTTCTTTGTATTCACCATATTTTCCGGGGTCGTCTAACCACCGCCCGCAGGCGGGGCCCTCACCGCCGATGCGGGACCCCGCAAAGCGGTGGCGCCCGAGGCGGTGGCGGCTCCCGCGTAGCGGAGTCCCGCTAACAGGCGGGGACAGGATACACATTTATGTCATTCTTTACATATATTCTCCAGAGCAAGAAAACAGGTCACTATTATATAGGGTCAACGGAAAATCTTTCGGATCGCCTTCGTGCTCACAATGCTGGGAAAGTGCGGTCTACACGAAACCGCGGTCCATTTTCAATCGTATACACCGAAGAGTTTTCTACTCGACAAGATGCCTACCGGCGTGAGCAAGAAATTAAGAGATACAAAACTGGTAAGGCATTTTATAAGCTTCTGACGAATAACTATTCCGGGGTCGTCTAACGGCAGGACTGGAGGCTTTGGACCTCCGTATCCAGGTTCGAATCCTGGCCCCGGAACCATTCGGCTTCGTCCCGCCTGTGGCGGGACTACGCCGCAATTGACCTGCTTCATATCTACGCCGCGATGCCACGGCGAAGTTTCGGTTGAAAAAAATTAACCGAACGAAGCCGGGCCTCCATATGGTAAGAATGCAGCGCGATAGGAAAGAAGGAATCCCTCCCCGGAGCCATCCATTGACACTATGTGATATTCAGTACATATTCATGCGGTTCCTTTGAAAGGGGAAGCAGCATGATCAACTTACCCACGATCGTCCGTGATTGCGGTGGGTGCACAGCCTGTTGCAAGACGCATATCGAAGTCAGCATGAAAACCCGCGGAGGTGACTACTGTGACTTCTGCCAGGTGGGACAAGGATGTTCGATATACGAGACACGGCCGTTCGCTTGCCAGATGTACCGCTGCCTATGGGTATGCGGGAAAGGCGAAGAGAGCGACCGCCCGGACCGACTGAAGATCGTCATGGACCTGAAAGGAATCGACGACTTCCAGGGCAAGGAAATGGTGGCTTTGAATTTCTGGGAGGTGGCGGAGGGCGCGATAGACCAGCAGCGCGTGCAAGACATCATGAAGGTTAACCTTGCAGCGGGCAACGTTGTCGTCCATCGGCCGTACGGTGGAGAGCCGACCTACTATTTCCCGAGAGGCATGTTCTCGTTAGAGCAGCAACGGCTTTTCATCGAGACCATGGAAAGCGACCCCGGGCCCCTACTAACTAAATGACTGAAGCGGTGAGGCGTACGCCAATACCCGCTTTTCTTTTTAGAGAAAGAAAAAGACCGCGCGGATGAACCGGGCGGTCTTGAAAGAGCGGTTGCCTCAGTCACGCAGTGGCCACCGGCAGCGTTTTGGCGAGCGCGAGAGTGATACAGGAATCTTCTACTACGCCGAAGATGAAGACTTGATCGTAGGTCTCCTTGTCGGCCATCAGATCGTAGATGCAACTATGGCGTGTTGCGACCTCTAGAATCTCGACGGCTCGCTGAAACGCGGTGCGACGGACTTCCAGATCGTTCGTGCCATCCACGATCAGAACCCGTCCGCCCGGTTGGTCGCCACGTTTTCCTACCTGCACACACTGAAGGCCAGCGACTTGCAGAGCGTCCAACGCTTGTTGGATACCAGGATCCTCATGAGTCAGAATCGCCGTCATGCGAATACTCCGAAAGGAGGAGGGTCTAATACACAACCAAGGGCTTTCTCTTTGAAGGAGCCTGCATAGAATAGGCTATTTGTTTTGTTGTGTCAAGAAAAAGACCGCTCCAGTTAAAAACCGTGCGGCCATTGAGTTACTGTTTTCACGTGCGCTGTAGGCGTAGGGCTAAAAGAGGAAATAGTGTTGACACAAAAGAAAGTTAGGAGTATACACACCAAGCGGCCTACAAGAGGCCGTTTCTTTTTCACAACCGTATCTCTTTAAGGAGACGTCTCATGTTTCGCACGCTCTGGTCGTTTCTCCGTCCGCATGTGACGCGCAGAGAGCGTCACGCCAACGCCCCTCGCCGTCGTTTCCGGCCCGTGCTCGATACCTTGGAGAACCGCATCACGCCCACCGTCAACTACATCGGCCCCAACAACGGCAATTGGGATGTTGCACAGAACTGGTTCGATACCGTGACGAGCACCCAGCATGTGCCCGGCGTCACTGATGATGTGAGTATTCAAGACGGGAAGACGGTGAATCTCACCAACGCGGTGACCGTCAAGATCCTCGTCATGATGGGGGCAGGTCTCAAGATGGATGGCGCGGGACAGAATGTCACCGTCACGAATGGCGGCTCCTTCGTGAGCTCCACGCTGACCATGGGCGGCAATACGTTCGAGATGCAATCGGGGACCTTCTGGATGCTGGGTACGACGTGGAACGCGACGAGCGCGACCGCGAACGTGCTCGTGAAGGCCGCTGCGGAGGTGAGCCTCGGCGGCGCCACCTTCTTCTGCAACGTGGAGAACTGGGGCACGATCACTGCCGACGTGGGCGTCGGCAGCATGACGTTCCAGCAGCGGCCCAACAGCACGGATAACCTCGTCCTCACGAATAAGGCTGGTGCCAGCATCAGCTTTACCGCGAATGGCGGGAGTATCGGCTGGCAGCCCAACGATCCGATGAACCAAGGCACCACGCATCTCAAGCTGGAAAACTACGGGGGGCTGACTATCGACACCATTGCTGTTGGCCTGCCGGCAATCGTGACCGTTGCAGCCGAGGTGCATAACTACAGCGGCGCCGGTATTCACCTTCTCTTCGGTTTTCTGCACTTCGAAGATTGGGACGTGAGCTCTCCCTACGAGGAGTACACGGTCCACAACCTGGAGGGCGGGAACATTCACCTCACCGCAAGCCTGAGCCGGGAGCCGGGAGCGCAAGACACGCAGGTGATGTTCCGAACCTTCGACCAAGGGTTTAACAGCAGAGGACTGCTCAACAACGGCAACGTCTACATCGAATACCCGGCAGACGTCTCTGATCCCACCCTCCTGCGCTCGGTATTTGTGGCGGGGAACGTGACCTGCGACGGCAGCAATAGCCAGATCAGGTTTATGAACGATAACCTGCAGGTGTCGCACAACGGGACGGTGATGTTTAAGAACAACCCGCTGTATAGTGTGCGGATTAACCACGACACGAACCGGGCAACCTGTTGGTACTGCAATCAGTGGGAGTTCCTGGGCGGCGACAACGGCACGCTGCATGCCACCGTGACCGGCGCGTCTGTGCCCAACCGCATCTACTCGGTGATCGTGACCATCGCCGGGCAGATCTACGGCGACTTTGCCGCCTGGGCCATCGGCGACTTGCATCACAACCATTCGGGGAGCGTCTACTGGCTCTTCACCTAAACAGCGTTCGTTCCTTCTCTCCCTCTGCGATCCTTCCAAGGTTCGCGGAGGGTTTTTCTTACTCCCACACGTTCGGCCGCGGATAGACGGAGGGGGATGGGGTAGTCGCTGTGGGGGTTGAAGACGTGACGGAAAGAGTCGCCTCCGCCGTAAACCGCACAGAGGAAAGGATCTCGCGAAAGATCAGTTCTCCTTGCGGGTACGTTTCGGGATTGTACGCCATGCTGAACACGGTGTTCAGCCCGTCTTGGTACACGCTGGCGTAGAGATTTCTTCCTTCCACCGTACTGATGCCTCTGCCGGCGCGCAGCGTCCCCGCAAGCCCGCCAATAGTGACGGGCTCGACGTCATTCAATCCTACCGTGGCAGGACCGTCGGTATCGGCACGCGGCTCACGCACCACGAGCACGGAAAATGTCGCGCCGCGTTCATACCGCTGGGGAATGAACGGGCCGTCCGCAGTTCTGTCCTCGCTCACATGATACTCGGGACTCTGTGCGGCCATAGACAGCACGCGAAGTCCGCGCTCTCCTTCGTTCGATGTGATGACCCACTCCGCCGGAAGTTGGAGTGTAAAAAAGGAAAGAGTGATCGCGGTCTTTGACGGTATCGCGGACGGCGTCGGCGCGGGAGTGAACATGGGCGTAGAAAGCATTCCTGTGTCGGCGTGCGGCAAAGGATATACCGGAGGCTTCCGGAACATGATCAATACGCCGAGGCCGCCCACCGCAACTCCCGTCAGAAGAGCGCCGACAATGATGATCCGACCCCCGTTCCGTTC
>CAZVRG010000027.1:0-11209 GCA_964630025.1 uncultured Candidatus Saccharibacteria bacterium | reverse complement strand
GCTGCAGGTGCCGTACGATGTGCTGCACTACACACGTCGGCGGTATGAGACGGTGCTTCAACGTCTCACCGGTCTGACACTCGCGGAGTTTCAGAAGGCGAAACTCGGTGTGGCGTAATCACGATGTTATAGGGTGTTCCATGACGGAGCACCCTCTTTTCTTGTCGCGGAGGTGTGCTATGGTGGGGTGCTGGGTTTCCCAGCGCGTGCTCTGTTATTTCACAAACTGCTCTTCATACGAAAGGGGCGTCGCAATGCCTGCCGCGTTGCTCTCGGTGTATCACAAAGACGGTATCGTCGGGTTCGCTCGAGAACTGTCTGCTCTCGGCTGGAATATGTTCGCTTCGGGCGGCACGGCGCGCACGGTGCGTGAAGCCGGAGTATCCGTACGCGACGTGGCGGAACTCGTCGGTGGCGGTGCTATTCTCGGCCACCGCGTGGTGACGCTCTCCCGCGAAGTCCATGCGGGCCTTCTCGCTCGCATACCCGAAGACGAGGCTGAAATGGCGGCACTCGCGCTGCCGTACGTGGAACTGGTATGCGTCGATCTCTATCCCCTGCGTGCGGCCATCGCCGCTCCCAACGCGACGCTTGCCTCTGTGATTGAGATGACCGATATCGGGGGCCCAACGATGCTGCGTTCCGCAGCGAAGGGAAACCGCATCGTCATCTGCGATCCGGCTGATCGCCCGCGCGTTCTCTCGTGGCTGCAGGAGGGACAGCCCGACCGTGATGTGTTCATCAACGCTCTTGCCGCCAAGGCGGAGTATATCGTGAGCGGGTACTGTCTCGAATCGGCACGTTATCGCGGTCAAAGCACCTACGACGGCGTCCTCGGTCGCAAGGTGCGCGACTGCTGCTATGGCGAAAACCGTTGGCAATCACCAGCGGCGCTCTTCAGCACGGAGACATCCGATCCGCTTGCGCTCGAGCGCTTCCAGCTCGTCATCGGCAGCGACCCAAGCTACATCAACTGGCGCGACGTGGATCGGTTGCTCCAGACCACCACGCACATCGCGGCAGTATTCGAGAAGAATCGCAACGCGGTTCCCTTGATCGCTGTCGGGTGCAAACATGGCAACCCCTGTGGCGCGGCGGTAGGCACGGATCCGTCCGACACGATCCATCGCATGGCGGTGGGCGATCCGCTTGCCCTGTTCGGCGGCATCGTCATGACGAATTTCCCGATCACGGCTTCGCTCGCAGAAACGGTGCTCACTGCGGGAGGGAAGCGTGTATTGGACGGCGTGGCAGCACCATCGTTCGATGCAGACGCAGTGACTGTTCTGCAGCGTAAGAACAATCGGTGCCGTTTGTATCAGAATCCCGCGCTTGGCGAAATCTCGGCGAAGAGTCTCAACACCGAGCCGATGCTGATGCCTATCCGCGGCGGATTCCTTCGTCAGCCGAACTACACCTTCGTTCTTGATCTGACAGATCCCCAGCTCCGTCCCTCGCGTCCGCTAAAAGAAAGCGAGGATGTGGACATGATGGTGGCGTGGGCCGTGGGTTCCACGAGCAATAGCAACACGATCACGCTCGTGAAGCATGGCTCCCTCATCGGCAACGGTGTGGGTCAACAAGATCGCGTGCGCGGATGCGAGCTTGCGATACGTCGTGCGCAGCGATCGGGGCACGACACAACAGGAGCCGTTGCCTACAGCGACAGCTTCTTTCCGTTCACGGACGGACCCGCGACGCTGGCAGACGCCGGCATCGCGGCAATCCTAACCTCAAGCGGTTCTGTGAATGATCAGAAAGTCCTCGAACTGTGCCACGAGCGTAACGTCACGCTCTGGATGATTCCAGATGCGCACGGGCGCGGCTTTTTCGGACACTAACCTCTTTCCCGCATGATTCACATTTCGTGAGTCTTGCGGGATTTTTATTTGTGGTGCCCTCGGCAGGAATCGAACCTGCATTTCAGGCTTCGGAGGCCTGCGCTCTATCCGTTGAGCTACGAGAGCAGAGTTACACCAAAAAATAACTCGGTATTCCAGCGAACGAGTTACGGGTCTCGTGGGTCCCGTAACTCGTGAGCACCTTTAGCGGGAAGGGGGAGTCTCGGAGGGGGAACCGAAGCGGTTCCCACCCGAATAATTATACCGCTAGCCCCATCATCCGGAGCTCGCGACGGAGCGGATCGGCAATCTTTTCCGGTCCCCACGGTGGTTCGAACGTGAGCGTCAGTGTGACGCTTGATACGCCTGGTATGCCGGATGTGCCGGACTTGAGCGCGTGCTCTAACTCCTCGGCGAATGGGCATCCGGGAGACGTCAGCGTGTAGAGCACTTCGCACGCGCCGTCATCCGATACGCGCACGTCGTACACAAGGCCAAGATCAACCACGGAATACCCCAGCTCCGGATCATTGATCGGACGGAGTGCGTCAAGCACCTGTTCTTTTGTGGGAAGGTCTGCCATGGCGAGTTCTTGCGATAAGAAATGAAGAGCGCTGCAAAGATACGGAGTTTTCTTTATACTGTCAATGAATGGATATCACGAATTCTGATATTGTTGCGCTCTCGGTTCTTGCGGGTCTGTTGTCGCTGCTTCCTGTCGTCATCCTCTTTTGGGTGTACTACCTCAAGGAAGGGGAGCCAAGTGTCCCCGGACGAGTGATCTTTCGCTTTTTCGCCTCGGGCATGCTGGCGGTTCTTCCCGCGATTCTCCTTGAGCGAGGCATTTATATCGCCTCGCGAGAAGTTTCTCCGGTGGCGGCGAGCGCATTTTTTACGGAGTTCTTTACCCTTGAGCACCTCACGGAGCTTGGCATCGCATTTGTGATTGCCTTTGGCGTTGTTGCGCTCGTCGAAGAAGGTGTGCGGTATGTGCTGCTGCGTTTTCTCTTTTGGCGCACGGCGGAGATTGATCAGATTGTCGATGGATTACAGGTGGGCATGGCGGCGGGTCTCGGTTTTGCCTTCATTGAAAACGCACTCTACTTTCTCCGGCTGTTCCAAGGGTTTGAATTCGGCACGCTGGCGGTCGTTTTTTTTCTCCGCTTTCTTATTTCCACGTTCGGGCACATTACCTTTGGCGGCATCATGGGGTATGAGCTCGCGCGTGCAGTGGCGCATCCTGTCGGTCGGTCTGTCCACCTGCGGCGCGCATTTTGGATCCCCTGGGTGATTCACGGCCTGTTTGATTTTCTGTTGAGCATTCGCCTGTCGGCGTATACCGTTCTGTTTCTCCTGGTGCCGATTGCGTACCTGTGGTTTCTCTACCGCATGCCGCAATTGCATGAGCGGTTTCGGCTGCACGGCCGCATCCTGCGGGCGCCGATTCGCGGCCGGCCATGGGTATTCCCGCGCTGGCGTCGTCCGTCTGTGGATGTGCTGCCGGTGATGCCGTGGTGTCCGGTATGTTTGCAGCCGCTTCCGGAAGTGCCCGCATCACGTTCTCTCCTGCAACGATTCGGCAAATTCCGGCTGCAATGTCCGTCGTGTGGTGTTACACTGTCTCAACAACCCGGGCAGTCGCCGGAATCTCCGCCGCGCTCTCCCGCTCACCCATCGCCAACCCCTTCCTTTTCATGAATCGTCGCTTATTTTTTCTCCTTCTCTTGAGCGCGTTGATGATCGTGCTGTTGAGCCTTGTGGTGCAATTTTTCGCTCCGTCGCTCGCCACACGGGTGTTCCTGCTGTTATAACCAGGGACCAACACCGGACTGCGCATTGACACTGCGCAGGAAAGCTTGATATCCTTCGCACTGCAATTCAACCGTGAGTACGTACTCCCATTCCTGAACGTCCTCGCTTTGGCCGGAGATTCATCCCCGAGCCAGCGCATCGCGTGAACGAGCGCATTCGAGCCCGCGAGGTTCGCCTTATTGATGGTAACGGGAAACAAGTTGGCGTCGTCTCGATTGACGAGGCGCTCCGTCAGGCACGCGTTGCAGAACTCGATCTTGTGGAAGTTGATGCGGCCTCCGCGCCGCCGGTGTGCCGCCTTCTGGACTACGGGAAGTATCAGTATGAGCAAGATAAGAAGGAGCGCGAGATGAAAAAGAAGCGGAAGAAAGTAGAGGTAAAAGGCGTGCGCATTTCCTTCAAGATGGGGGAGCATGATCGCCAGCTGCGCAAATCCCTTGCAGAAAAATTCCTGAAAGAAGGACATAAGGTGCGTGTGGAACTTCCTCTCCGCGGGCGAGAAAAGGCTCTGCGCGAGGTTGGACGAAAGACGCTTGTTGCATTCCTCGAATCCCTACAAGACATTTCCCGCATTGAAGAAGCGGTGAGCGCTTCCCCACGCGGCGGTCTCGCCGCAACGCTTGCGTCGTTGGACGAATAAACAGCTGATAGCTGATAGTGAACGAAGGGACGTCTTGCGAGAAAAGACCGCCTGTAGTAGCGTAGAAACCCATGGTCAAGCAGAAGACGCACAAAGCGGCCGCAAAGCGCTTCACGCAAACAAAGCGTGGAAAGTTTCTGCGCCGCTATACCAAACAGGACCATTTTAATGTTGGCCGCTCAAAGAAAACGATTCGCGGTCGTCGTCGTGACCGCACGGTTACGCACGCCGACGCACAGAGACTGGCGCGGCAGTTTCCGTTTGGCTTGTAAGCGCCATGCCTCGAGTGAAGCGCGGGACAATTCATGTAAAGCGTCGTCGGAGAATTCTTCGGCAGACGAAAGGATTTTTCCATCACCGCAAGAGTCACTTGCGCGAAGCGCGCCAAGCCTTGTTTAAAGCAGGGCAGTATGCCTATCGCGACCGGCGGAAAAAGAAAGCGGAGTTTCGTGGTCTCTGGCACGCGCAGCTCAATGCCGCACTCCGACCGCTCGGCATCTCCTATAGCGTATTCGCGCACGCGCTTCATGAAAAGCAGATTTCGTTGAATCGGAAAATGCTCGCGCAGATCGCGCGTGACATGCCGGAGCTGTTTGCAACAATCGTTCGCGAGGTCCGCGGTTCATAATAGGCATACCTATGAACAAAATGTGGATTGCACTCGGAGTCGGCGCCATCGTACTTCTTGGCGGTATTGCCGCACTTGCCCTCCGTTCACGGTCTCCGTCTGTGCCGTCGCCCGTTCCCATGGGCGCGTTGCCCACTCCCGCCGCAACGCCGTTGGCGAACGCTCCATCGTCACCGGCCGCGTCAGGTCTTGTGTTCGCGACGCCGAAGAAAAGTGCACACTTTGAGAGCAGCACCCCCGCACATGAGACGATTCTTCCCGCGCCTCCGACGAACGTGGTGATTGATTTCAATTTTGATCTCGCGACGAATTCTGCGATATCCATAACCAAGGACGGCAAAGACTACGGCGTTGGTCCCGTCACCATTGATGCAAACAAACTCGCCATGCGTCGCACCGTCGATCCGTCCGCGCCCGACGGTCTCTACACCGTGACCTATACCGCATGTTGGCCGGATAAAAGCTGCCATGACGGGCATTTCCAATTCGCGATTGAGCGCGCAAAAATCTCCTCTGCCCTCGATCTGCGAGGGCAGTCTTCTGTGGAGATCCATCTGAAAGATATTGCGTTTGTACCGCCGACCATCCGCATTCAAAAGGGAACGCGGGTACGGTGGGTGAATGATGATGCTGTCGAGCACTACGTGAATACGGACGCGCATCCGAGTCACACCTACTTTCCCGCACAAAATTCACGCGCGCTCAAGAAGGGCGACGCGTATGTCGTCACCTTCTCCGTGCCCGGTGCCTATCCGTACCATTGCAGCGCGCATGCAGACACGATGCGCGGGATGATTGTTGTTGAGTAGCGGACTACGAGCTGACAGCTGATAGCGGAGAGCAAACGGAGGAACGACGGATTGTTCGTTCCGCCACGTTCCTTCATTTGCTATCAGCTCTTTAGCTTTCAGCTCGTGCCCGTTTCGCGCTCTTGACATCTGAAATTTCTACGGAATACTTATTGCTCCAAGGACAGGAATGGCAACACGCTCAACAACACAGCAACCGGATACAGAAGCACCCGTACGCGAGGAAGAAGTTCTCGATGCCTATTCGCGTGCCGTCATTCATGTTGTCGAGCGCGTTGGTCCTGCGGTGGTGAGTGTGGGGGTCCGGAAGCGTGTTGCCCGTCGTGGATGGATGCCGGGTGCGGGCTCCGGCGTCCTCGTCACACCTGATGGGTTTGTGCTCACCAATAACCACGTTGTCGAAGCCGCGGACGATGTTTCCGTGCAGCTGACAAACGGCCAGACACTCTCCGCAGAGATCATTGGCGCTGATGCAGCAACGGATCTGGCGGTTGTACGCCTTTCCGGGCGCGATCTCCCCTTTGCCGAACTCGGAAATTCCGACGAGCTTCGCGTGGGGCAGCTCGTTATTGCGATTGGAAATCCATTCGGATTCCAGAGCACGGTGTCCGCGGGTGTCGTTTCGGCGCTTGGCCGCGCACTGCGCAGCCCGTCGGGGCGACTCATTGAAAACATGATCCAGACGGACGCGCCACTCAATCCGGGGAATTCCGGCGGACCGCTGGTGGATTCTCGCGGCCGCGTCATTGGCATCAATACCGCAATCAATGCCATGGCACAGGGTATTGGGCTGGCCATTCCGGCGAATACGGCCCAGTGGGTTGTGGGAGAACTCATCGCGCATGGAAAAGTCCCCCGCGCGTTTATTGGCATCGCGGGGCACACCGTGCCAGTACATGGAGCGCTACAGCGTGCGTTTGGGCTGACTGCATCGAGCGCGGTCGGTATTGTGGCGGTTGAGGAGAGAAGCCCTGCAGATCGGGCAGGCCTGCAAGAAGGAGATATCCTTCTGCGGCTGAATGAGGACGCTGTAGAAACCGTCGATCAACTCCACCAACTCCTCGCCCATACAAAAGCGGGGACCGCAATCGATCTCATGATACTTCGCAACAACACGACCCAGACCGTCACCGTGACCTTGGGAGAGGCATAGGTTCCTGTGGAGAAGTAACCGTCCGGCATGTGGACAGCGTGCCGGCGCTCCTGTGCTACACTCATCCATAGGGAAAACCATCCACAACAAAGGAGGTGACATCTATGAATTTTTTGACGCCAAAAGGATTTCTCCAGGTTGGTGGCATTGTGCTGATTGTGGTCGGGCTTGCGGGATTTTTCGGGATTATTGGTCCCGCCCCCGACAGCAGCCTCTTCGGCGAAGCATGGTGGTTCGACAATGTTGAGAACTGGGCGCACCTGGTTATCGGTGTTGTTGGAGTTATTGCCGCCTTCATGCTGACGGACCCGAACATGCAACGTCAGCTCGTTATGGTCCTTGGTATTGTCGCCCTTGCGGTCGGTGTGGTGAACTTTTTCACGACATCATTCCTCGGCGCGAATTTGGAAAGTCCCGCTGACCTCATTTTGCACCTTGTCGTTGGCGCGTGGGCGCTCGCGGCATCGTGGAAACGATAAACGTCGCTTTCGCGCACACTCGGCTTCTCCTCTGGTGGAGCCGAGTTGCGTATTGCGGGGAACAAGAGAAAAGAACAAAATACGAACACTATGTCCTCCCCCCAGCGTATCATCGGGCATCTGGATATGGACGCGTTTTTCGCGGCGATTGAGGAGCGCGATACGCCGCGGTTCCGTGGGTTGCCGCTTGTTGTCGGTGCGGACCCGAAGCACGGGAACGGGCGCGGGGTTGTTTCAACGGCAAATTATCCCGCGCGTGCCTATGGCATTCGCTCCGCGCTTCCTATTACCACCGCCTGGCGTCTTTCAGAAGCGGCGCGAAAAGAAGGGAAGCCCGCAGTCATTTTTCTCTCCGGAAACCATCGTCGCTATGAAGAAGTCTCACAACGGATTATGGCACGCATCCGCATCCATATGCCTGTTGTGCAGCAGCGCAGTGTTGATGAGGCATACGTGGATCTGTGTCACGCCGGTTCCTTTGAGCACGCCGCGGTGCTCTGCCAGCGCCTGAAGGACGATATCTACCGCCACGAGCGTCTCACGGCGTCTGTGGGGATTGGGCCGAACAAACTTGTGGCGAAGATTGCCTCGGACGCGCAGAAGCCCAACGGGCTGACGATCGTGACAGATGCACACGCGCAATCATTTCTTGATCCCTTGCCGATACGCAGCGTTCCTGGCGTAGGACCGAAAACGGAACTGCTTCTGCGCAACCGCGGCATTCGCACGATCCAGGACGCACGCATGGTGCCGCAGGATCTCTGGAGCACGCTGCTTGGGAAATGGGGAGAAGCGCTCTCTGAAAAAGTGCATGGCCGCGATGCGTCGCCGCTCCGAGATCCGGCGCCTGCGAAATCCGTCAGCGAGCAACATACGTTTTCTCACGATACGCTCGAGGCATCGGTGATCCTTGAGCGCCTCTTTCGTCTCTGCGCCGATGTCATGCGCCGACTTTCGGAGGAAGGAGCATACGGTTTCCGCACGGTTGCCGTGACGGTGCGGTTCTTCACGTTTGAGACAACGTCGCGCAGCCGCACGCATCGTCTCCCGCTTCGTACGCTTCGCGATCTTCAGCGGGACGCACTTGCACTTCTTCTGCCGTTTCTGGATCGGCGGGAGAATCCGCGCCAGCATCCCGTGCGCCTTATCGGCGTGCGTGTGGAGAAACTTCTGCGATCAGCATGACAGGCAATCTTTCACATACGCTCTCTATCGTTGACCGAAAGACACAGGCGCTCCTGTACGGATGCCTGTGCCTGACGACCCCCCAGCAGATCAATCCACGTTCGCTCTCCCTGTCGAGATGAGAGAAGTGGATCAACGAGCTCTGATCTCCCCCATAGTCCGAACATACGGGCGACAGGTGGATGCGTCAAGAATAGAGAGAGAGGACAGGTCACGGGATATTGACAGAATTGACAGGATGGAGAGACGCGCGTACGCTTTCTCCCGTCTGAAGGTTCTTCAGTCGTGTTCTTGGTGCGGAAAAATGATACGTAATGATACGGATGTGGAGGAATCTGAATGCAGGAACTATTCGACATCGCCCTCTCGCAATCCCCAAATGGCGATCTACGTCGGTATGTGGATGCGAAGGTGTGCCTGGCAACAAGTCGGCTTCTCCTTGAAGGAGTTGCCCCGACGTACTGGAGAAAGATTGTTGCGCAGGAAGCGTGCCGGGAACTTGCCTGGTACTACCGTCTTTCCATCGTCAACAACATTCAAGTCACAATCGCGTAAACCCCTCAACGCTTCACAGTGTCTGTGCCGTCTCAAGAAGAGACGGCTTTTTTTATCCGCCTCCGCGAAGACCACGGCGTGAGCCGTGGATGAAATTGTGCGGATAACCCGCCGTAGCCTCTTGTCCGCCGTAGCCTTGGCGGAGGCGGATGGCGAAGGCGGGTACTGCTTCGACGGATGTCGCCGATCACGACAGGTACCACGGGCTTGCCTAAGAGGCTCCATGCACATCGAGAAGTATGTGCATAGGGTATAGTCAACACAATATCCACCGCACACGTGAACCGGCGCATCGTTCTCATCGTCCTTCTGGGAATAGTCACCATTCTCGGCGTCTTTGCGGTGCTCATGACGACATTCGCGGAACAGCGCACCGATCTCTCTTTTAACGTGCCGAACTCCGCTTTCGAGGGAAAGGTCGAGGGTGGCACACGCCTCTATTTCAACTACAACATCTTTCCTATTCCCACGCCGCGACGCGTGCAGATCGAATTCCAATGGATGCGAGGCGTGCAAGACGGGAGCGGGAGAGTGACCAGTGTGGTTCCGTATGGAAAACCCTTCCTCTACCAGGCACCGCAGGAAATGGGCATCAACCAGGCGCACTACGTCAGCTCCGAGCTTCTGCCCGATCTTCGGGCATACGTTGACCAACTTGCACAAGAGGAATTCCCCGACGATGTGATCCGCATGCGGATTCGTCTCGACCCCAACAACGGCGTGCGGGAAACGAACGAACGGAACAACGAGCTGCAGTTCGGCCGGCCGCGTCCGGACTTTGTGCTTGCGGATCCTGCGCCAGCGTTCACCAACGGCAGAAGCCCGCTCGTCTTCAAAATCCGGAACACCGGAAGAGGCTCGTCGTACGGAAAAGTGTCCGTCGGTTTGCAGTGGCTCGATCAGAACGGGAACGGGATTGGGGACCCTGTCGAGTGGCCGGTGCGCACGTTTAACGACCAGAAAGAATTTCCTGCGCGCGGTGCCCGGAAGTTCGAGTCGAATGAAGAAAGCGCCTTCTTTGTGGCCTATCTCTTCCGGAATATCCCGCCCGAAGCGCGTTCACTCCGTCTTACCGCCGATCTCTCCAACACCATCAAAGAGTCCAATGAGAACAATAATGTGGTGAAGATCGGCCGTCCGCTGCCAAATTTGAAAATTCGGTCAGCGGTGTTCTCCAACGCCAACGTACTGGATGTTCGTGTGGAAAACACAGGGCCCGTGCCTTCCGATCCGTACAATCTCACCTTCTGGTATCGGAACGGTTCCGAGCCGCTTGGGCAACCGGTGACCGTGCCCGGCGGGCCGCCACGCGGGCTTGCCCCCAATGAAGTCCGACGGTTTCTTTCTACCGATCAGCGCGGCGTGAGTCGCTACCTGCAGAATGAACGCCCGGTCCTCGCAACGCAGCTGGAAGTGACGGCCAACATGACCGGCGCCGTTGCGGACGCAGATAAGAGCGACAATACCGTTCTCGTTACTCTCCCCTACGGACGGCCAAAGCCGCGGTGATCCGCATGGAGGAACGTTCTTCTTGCCGTGGATGTTATTCTGTGGCTGGAGGCGTCGGCAGTGCTGTATCGATTGTCACGCTCTCAATCGCCACAGGCTGCACTGGGTTGTCGCGCGCGTCGGTTGCAACCTGCGCGATCGCATCCACCACGTCCATGCCAGCAATCACCTGTCCGAAGTTCGTATGTTTGCCGTCGAGGTGCGGTGTCGCATCGGTCGTGACGATAAAGAACTGGCTCCCGTTTGTGTCTGGGCCGGCATTCGCCATGGCAATCGTGCCGCGCACAATGCGTGCGCTGTTGATCTCATCCGGGAATGTGTAGCCCGGACCGCCTGTGCCATGGCGTGCGCGTTGTGACGCGTCTTTTGAGAGCGGATCACCACCTTGAATCATGAAATCCGGCATGACGCGGTGAAACGTCGTGCCGGTATAGAATCCCTTTTGCGCGAGGGCAACGAAATTGCCCACCGTGAGCGGCGCTCGCGTGCCGTCGAGTTCCAGACGGATTGTTCCTTTCGTGGTCGTAAGCGTCACGGATATTTTCTGCGTAATGGGTTGAGGAAGCATGGAAGCAGTGGTTACAAGTGATGGTGTTTC
>CAZVRG010000026.1:6507-12091 GCA_964630025.1 uncultured Candidatus Saccharibacteria bacterium | reverse complement strand
CTCGGGCGAAAAAGCGCACATAGCGCGCGGCGCTTTTTCGCAGACAGAAGAGTGAGCGTGGGTACCGATGACCCATCAACGACGTGTGGTGCAGGAGAGTGTGCATGAGGCGGTTTCTAACGGGGCATAACAGGTCCTTGTATCGCGGTCTCTTTTCGAGTGTCAAGCTGGCGCATGGACAGATACCTCTTGGTGATGCGCAGATACGCCGTACAATGGTGACATGGAGGAAGAATCCGCGACACATCTTGCGCATGAGCTCAATACAGAATCTCCCCGTACACCATTGCGCATGCGTACTGTTCGTATGCTCGTCCTTGCGGTGGTGGCTCTTCTCGGCACAATTGTTTTCGTTCTCTTTACCCTTCTTCCGTCACAACGAGACAGCGATCTCCTTCGAACGCACGTAGCGCCCATTGTTCCGGCACCATAAGAAAACAACAGGCTACTCCGTGCGCGGGCGCCGCACCTTCCATGCGGAGAGAATGACTTTCTTGGATCCGCGACGTTTATAGATCACCACCGTGGTCCCGCCGGGACTTTCCGTTTCTGAGCGAATGATCCCTTTCCCCTGCGAGCGCTTTTTCCCGCGTACGGCACGCGATACTCTCGATTGGCTGATTGCCCGTTGGCGGAGCCGCCGTTTTGCGTGTTTGGTGAAGAGCATCATGAGCGTCCAAACAGTGTACCAGCGTTCTGATCTGTCACGCGCTCAACCTCTTCCGTCGTGATGTTTTTGAGACGGGCAATCGTCTCCGCCACCTCGCGCACATAGGCAGGCTCATTGCGTTGACCTCGGTGTGATTGCGGGGCGAGGAATGGTGCGTCCGTTTCCAACAACAGATGCTCAAGAGATATCTCCCCCGCGATCGTTTGAAGCGCGGCCGCGTTCGGAAACGTGACAATGCCTGTGATACCGAGAGAAAGCCCGCGTTCGGTATACCATCGCGCATCGTCCATACTTCCGGAAAAACAATGCACAACTCCACGCACGGACACGGCACTTTTCTCAAGCAGTGATCGAAGTTCCGTATGTGCGTCGCGGACGTGGAACAGCACCGGCTTCTGCACATCGTTCGCGAGCTGGAGAAAGCGTGTCAGCCACGGGGTTTGCGCATCGAGCGACGGGCTGCGCGCGGAGCGTTCTAGGCCCACTTCACCAATGGCGACAACGTGCGGATCCTGGGCTAATCGAGTGATTTCTTGGAAGCTTTCTTCGGTTACTTCCCCTACATCCTGCGGATGCACACCGACGGCTGCCAGAATGGTTGGAGCCTCTGTGCGAGCAGCTGACGCCAATGCAGAGGCTGCGCGGCTCTGCACGAGATCCGTTCCCGGATTGATGATTGTGCGCACACCGACATCTGCCGCACGCCGAAGTATCTGCTCTCGGTCAGCGTCGTACTGCGGGAACGTAAGGTGACAGTGCGTATCAACCACGTGTGTCAGGATAAAAGAATTACATACAATTTACCGTTTTACGTAAAACGGTAAATTGCGCACGCTCTGGTCATTTTTCTTCCCCGCTATCCAAAAGATCGTACCAAAAGCGAAAGTAGCCAGCTCCAGGAAGATGCCGAAGCGTTTCGATTGTCTCATTAGAAATCTTCACTCCTCGCTTTTTCTGCGACACGCGTCGGAGCGTGCGTCGATATCCTTCAAGACCGCGCTGGATTGCTCGGTCTACAAGCTGAATAGTGGAAAAGCTTACCTTGTGTTTGTACGCAATTTCCTCATAGCGATCTCCGGCAAGAAGCGCTTTCGCAATACGAATGCGTCGTCCAAGCATGAGAACCTCGCTTGGCGTCAAGAGATCACTCAGGAAACGACCGACATCATTTTTCCGAAGTACACGAACCGATCGAACAAGTTCGTTTCGCAAGTCAGTTTGCTCTTGCCGCGTGAGGCGAGCTGCATTTACACGTGCCATAGACTTATTTTACGTATTTACGTAAAACCGTAAACTAACGTGCGTGCCTACGGGGGAAGAGTATAGCGGGCTCGGTGGACTGAATTGGTGTTCCTGGTTTCGGAAGTTCGTGACCTGACACGCCAAATGCGTGTTGAATCGCCGCTCCGGTTTTTGGCAGAAGTGGTTCTACGAAAAGGCCAATTGCGGCCACGCCGGTCGCCAATGAGCGAAGAGCAATATTTCGTTTGTCTACGTTCGATTCTTTCCATGGAGCCGTGATATCAGCATACTGATTGAGAAATACAGCTAGCCGGACCGGCTTGTTGATGAGCTGGTCTACAAGATCTGCGTACCCGGCAGCGGGAGGCGGAGCCTCCGGCTGATGCTCACGAATCTCGCGATTCACAACTCCTTCAAGCGGCGCGTTCGGAATACATCCTTCCGAGAACTTATGAAGAAGTGTAACCGTACGCGTCACAAGGTTACCGATCGTATTCGCGAGAACAGCATCATACTGCTCATCGAAGCGCTCTACTTGTACATCTCCTGAAGCTCCGAACGGAAACTGTGAGAGCAGAAGAAAGCGGGTGGCATCCGAACCATATCGCTGGACGAGTTTTAGTGGGTCAATGGCATTCCCGAGAGACTTACTGACTTTCTGGCCACTCACCGTGAAAAATCCATGAACGACAATGGATGGTGGAATTTTTTTTCCAAGCGCAAGAAGCAGGGCCGGCCAATACACGGCATGAAACTTCAAAATGTCTTGCCCGATGAGGTGTACATCCACCGGCCAGAACTTTTCGAGTTTTGACTCATCGTCCGACCCATATCCAAGCGCCGTGAGATAATTGAGAAGTGCGTCTATCCACACGTAGACGGTCTGCGAATCATCGAAAGGCAGAGGGATGCCCCACGGAACCCGTTCGCGCACGCGCGAGATCGAAAAATCTTCCAGATCTTGATTCAAGAGTCCTAGCACTTCATTGCGGCGTTCCTCGGGAACGATCTTCAGCTGATGTGATTCAACCGCTTTTTTAACTCGCGGGAGAAACTCCGTAAGCTTAAAAAACCAGTTCTGTTCCTCTATCTCAACAGGAACGCGGTTGTGCAGCGGGCATTTTCCTTCTGCATCAAGATCCCTTTCCGTCAGGAACTTCTCGCAACCAGTGCAGTACAAACCCCGATAGGATTTTTGATAGAGAAGTTTCTTCTCATACAGCTCCTGCAGCGCTTTCTTCACGCCCGCTTCGTGCCGCGGCTCGGTTGTCCGAATGAAGTCGTCGTTTTGGATATCAAGCGCTTTCCATGCGCCCTTAAAGGTTGCAGAGATTTCGTCCGTGAAATCCTGCGGGTCCTTCCCGGCAGCAGCCGCTGCTTCGGCAATCTTGGCGCCGTGCTCATCTGTGCCGGTAAGGAAAAATACATCCGTATCGCGCCCTGTCCCGCGTAGCTCGGAGAGCGAAGTGGGATGCCGATGAAACCGCGCAAGCACGTCAGCCGCAATCACCGCATAGGCATGACCGATGTGCGGCGGCCCGTTCACGTAAAAAATCGGGGTGGTAATGGAAAACTTCGTCACTTCCTCATGCTAGTCCGCAACCGTTGACTTTCCAAGCGCGCATACGCGAGAGTGATGCGGTAGACAACCGTTCACTCACAACCAATAACCGCCGGAGGTTCTATGTCGAAACGACAGGATTTGGACATACAAGCGATGTCGCCGACGCAGGTACGCCATGAAGTGATGAGGCTGCGCAGCAAAATTCGCTGGCACCGTGACCTCGAGGAAAATGAACGATGTTGGCACTGCGACCTCGAACTCTACTCCGTGCTTCCCGAGTGCACATTAGCGGGACGCATGAGAGGTCCCGTGCGACAACTGTTCAAGCGCTGCGTTGGATATATTTTCCGTCAGCAGTGCGTGCGATTTGGATGCGATGGACGGCAAACGACACGACGTGTTCTTGGACATTTGATTGCGCACCTTCTTGAGGAGATGGCCACATGGCTGCGCCGACACCAGAAACGCCGACCTGTGCAAAGTCTGCGGGGGCACACTCGTGCCCGACGTGACACGTGAGTTCGATGCAACCAGCGGACCGCCTATTACCGGTCCAGGATCGAGAAATCAGTACCGGAAGGTTCAAGATGGATACGTTTTCGTACTAGAGGTTAAACCTCTATAGTCAACTTGGTCTCCTGATTGAGAATTGGAGGAACTCTTTATGGACGCAGGCGAATATCCCCCGCAACATTTGATGCCCTGTGACCCGGACAGCTATGTGCGAGTGTTTGGGACGCTCGAGTCCAGCACATACGTTGAGGTTGTGGTGGAGAAAATCGGTAAAAGACGGAAGACGCTGCTTCCGGCAGCGCAAGGGCTTCTGAAGATATTCAGAAACCCTAATGCCTCTAAGCGAGACATTGTTCGTGCCGGTCGTGCACTGGCCGAACTCGCTGATGGCTTGTGTGACATGTGATGTAACGAGTACACGACCCGCTCGAACATAAAGTTTCGAACGGGTCTTTCTCTTCTACACTACCGAGGTTAAGCCTCGGTAGTGTATTAGGCTGGCAACTCTTCTTCCCTGCCCGCGGGAATGATATCCGTCAAAAACACGGCAATGATCGTGGCGACAGGAACCGCGAGAATAATGCCGAGGAATCCGGCGAGCTTCGCGCCAATCAACACCGCGAGAATAGTGATAAGCGGATTCAGCCCGACCGCCTTCCGCATGACCAGCGGCACAAGCGCATGGTTCTCTACTTGCTGAATAACGATGTAAAGAATAAGCACGAGAAAGCCAATGAGAACGGATTGCGTGAACCCAACGAGCACGGCCGGAATCGCGGCAATGATCGGTCCGAGAACGGGAATCAACTCGAGAAGGCCCGCCAGAAGCGCGAGCGCGAGCGCGTAGGGAATACCAAGCGCCCAGAGCCCGACATACACGAGCACGCCCACGATCAGTCCGAGCATCAGCTGTGCGCCGGCCCAGCGAGAAATTTTTCGCTGTGCCCGCTCCACAAGGCCAATCACGTATCCTTGGTAGTCCAAGGGCGTGACAGAACGGATAAACGACACCAGCGCATTCCGGTTCACCACGAGATAGAACGACACGACAAACACCAAAAACACGGCAAGTAGATTGCCGAAGAGCGATCGCGTCGTGGCAAAGAATTCACTCGCGGATGTGCTCAACAGCTCGCCAAGATTCAGCAGCCCCGTCTGCAACTCCGCAATTGCTCCCGGTGTTCCCAGCACAATGCCCGCGGATCCCAGAAGGCGCGTGAACTGCTGATAGAGGGATGGCAACACGCTCGCAAGCTCCTGCAGTTCTGCAACAAGTGCGGGAATGATTGCCGAGCCAATCGCACTCAAGAGCGCAATGACAATCGCGTAGACTGCCAGCACAGAGAGCGGGCGTGGAATGCGAAGACGCTGCAGGCGAGCCACCAGTGGCTCCATTGCCGACGCGACAATCACGGCGACAAGAAGAAAGAGCAGAATGTCACGAATGAACCACAGAAACCATAGCGCAAGTAATACCGCCACGACGCGCAAGATCGTGCCGGTGCTTATCTGGAGGGTCGTAGGTTGATTCATGTCTGACAGAGAACGCGGTACAGGTGACTCCCCCGCGATGCGTTCTTAGGTGCGTGCAAGAA
>CAZVRG010000026.1:0-6497 GCA_964630025.1 uncultured Candidatus Saccharibacteria bacterium | reverse complement strand
GAGTATGCTGTGCATGCCGATGCCCCCGTGACGCATTCTTATGTGCGTACAAGAACACGCTGTAACTCCCGCTCGGGAAGCTTCGAGCCAATGGCAACAAGACGAAATTGCTTGTCGGCAAATACACGCTTCGCGACGCGCTGGACGTCGGACGGCTCCACGGCATCGAGCCGACGAAAGATGTCATCCGGCGTCAATATACGATTGAGGAGCAGTTCTTGCAACGTGGCAAACTGCGCGACTTCGTCGGAGGACTCAAGGGCAATCAGTAACCGCCCCTTTGCGAATTCGCGCGCTTTGTTGAGTTCCGTGGAGCTCACGCGCGTCTGTCGCAGTTTTGCATGTTCTTCCAGGATCACGCGGCATGCATCGATGAGCTTTGTGCTATCGACACCGGCCTGCGTTGCCACGTATCCCGTATCCACAAGGTAGTCCGGCGAGGTGCGCACGGCATAGGCGAGACCGCGACGCTCGCGCACTTCTAAAAAGAGACGGCTGCTCATCCCGCCGCCGAGAATGGCGGACGTGAGATCGATCACCGAACGATCGCGGTGGAGCGCGGAGACGCCGGGAACGCCAAGAACCAGATGGGTTTGATCCGTGGCCTTTTCTTTCACCCGCAGACGCTCGCGTCCAAAATTCTTCCGGAACGGTTTGGGGGCGACCGCCCGCCCTCCCGGCCAGGGGCGTAGTGCACGGCGAAGCGTCGCAAAACCTTCCGCCGGGTCCACATTCCCCGCAAGACAGGCGACAACGCTGCCTGCGCGATACTGTCGTTGGAGGTAGCGAAGAATCGTTTGCTTTGGAAAGCGGGAAATATTCTCTTTCGTACCGATGATGGGATGTGCAAGCGCGTGTTTTCCAAAGAGCGCTTCCTCAAATATTTCCCCCACGTTCCGCATGGGCGTGTCTTCATACATATTCATTTCTTCGATAACCACGCCGCGCTCGCGGTCAATTTCCTTTGGATCAAGAATGGGATGCAGCACCATGTCGCTGATCACGTCCACGATAAGGTCGGCGTGCTGGCGAGCCGCTTTTGCGTAAAAAGCGGTCCATTCCTTCGATGTGAAGGCATTCATTTCTCCTCCAACGCCATCGATTGTTTCAGAGATCGCGCGCGTGCTCGGCCGCTTTTTGGATCCCTTGAAAAAAAGGTGCTCAAGAAAATGGGAAATACCGGAAAGTTCCGGCGTCTCTTGGCGCGAACCCGTGCGTACGGCAAGAAAGAATGTCACGGTGCTAGTGCCCGACATGGGCAGCACCAACATGCGCAGTCCGGAGGGAAGCTTCGCGCGGTGAATAGGAAATGACGATGACGTCGCTGGCATAGGGAGCGTTACTCGGAGAGCTTATTCAACAGGACTGCACGCAATTCGGCAATAGCGACGCGCTCTTGGGCCATGGAATCGCGATCGCGAATGGTCACGGCGTGATCCTTCAGTGAATCAAAATCAATGGTGACGCAATACGGCGTGCCAATCTCATCTTGACGACGATAGCGACGGCCGATGCTCTGCGTTTCGTCGTAATCGCAGGTAACGACCTGTGTCAGATCCTTATAGACTTTTTGCGCAACGGGAACAAGATCGTCATGCTTCGACAGCGGGAGCACCGCGACTTTATACGGCGCCATCCAGCGCGGAAATTTCAACACGGTACGCGTTTCCCCTTTTACCTCTTCCTCGTGATAGGCCTCGAGAAGCGCAACCAACACGGTGCGATCTAATCCGAATGTCGGTTCGATCACGTGCGGGAGTATCTTTTCCTGCGTCTCCGGATCGGTATACCGCAGATCGCGCCCGCTTTTTTCCATGTGATTCTTCAGATCGAAATCCGTGCGGTAGGCAAGTCCGTAGAGTTCCTTTTGTCCAAAGGGATAATCGTACTCAATATCCACCGTGCGCTTTGAATAATGTGCACGTTCTCCGTCGGGAATTTCATGGTCATGGACACGTTCCGCGCGCACGCCAAGATGTTCAATCCAGCGGTGCATGTCGTGCAACCATGTCTCAAATGCTTTCTCCCAATCACGCTCACGAACAAAGTACTCAAGCTCCATCACATCGAACTCACGTAACCGAAAGATGAAGTTTCCAGGCGTGATCTCATTACGGAAAAACCTTCCCTGTGCCGCAATACCGAACGGTAAGCGAGGTCGCATGGATTGGAGAACGTTCGGGAAATCCACGAACATCGCTTGCGCAAGTTCTCCGCGCAAATACACCGTCGAGGCCGAGTCTTCGGCGGGACCCAGGAAGGTCTTGAACATGAGATTAAATTGTTTCGCAGGCATCAGTTCCCCACCGCACGAAGGGCAGGTCGTACCCTCAATATGATCAGCACGAAAACGTTCGTGGCATTTTTTGCATTCCACGAGCGGGTCGGTGAAATGCTCAATATGCCCCGATGCCTCCCAGACTTTCGGATTCATCATGATCGCCGGATCGATGCCGACCATGTCGGTGCGACGGTGCACGAACCAGCGCCACCATTCCTGCTTGATATTGTTCTTCAATTCGACGCCGAGCGGGCCATAGTCCCACGAATTGGCGAGACCGCCGTAGATTTCTGATCCCGGAAATACAAATCCCCGCCGCTTTGCCACATTCACAATCTGCTCAAGAGATGTCGCCGCCATGTTGTCCCTTTACGGTACTGATGAAATCAGCTTCCCGCAACGCTAAAAAGAAAGCGGTACGGAGAGATGCTCCGAGCGCCTTGAGCGACCGAGCGGGCACGGTGTCCGAGCTTCAGCGAGGGACGAGCGAGGGAGCGTTGGCTGAGCGAGCCGCGCTGGGGCGAGCGAAGAAAGCGAGGAGCGCTCTCCGTGCCGCCCCCGAGCTACCGCCAGCGCATCAACCGCCGCAAATCTCGCTCGCTGCGCTTCAGCGCCCGCTGCTCTCGCCCAAACTTCCCTTTACTGATCTCCCCGCCCTCGTACTTGTTGTACAGGCTCTTGGAGGCGCTCTCGAGTTTCCCTTCCAACTTCTTCAGCGCGCCCCGATTCGGCGAAGCCCTTTTCGCTCGCCGGAACAATCCATGTGCCTCCTGGCGACTTTCCGCTTTCTCGAGAGAGGTCATGTACTTTCCCAGCTTCCGCTGCTGGCGATACCACCGCGGCATCAGATCGCGGTGTTCCGTGCGCAGTCGCTCCTGTAGCCGTCCCGCTGCGTGTTCAAACCGCTGCGGTACGTGATACTTCCGTACCTCTTCGTCGGGTTCCTCCTCCGGTTCTTGCTGCATCTGCGATTGTCGTTGCTCTTCGGCGTGTTGTTGCATCTGCGCACTTCGACGTTGACGAAGCTCCGACGCAAGATCATCCCGCTCGGCCAAGTGCCCGAAGTGCGGCTGTGGTCGTTCTTCCTTCGTGTATTCCACCCCTTCGTCAGGGCCTGAACCGAAGAGCCATTCACGAAGTCCCATACCGACAAGTATACCGCGGCTGGCAAGAGTATGCATGAACACTCACGCGCTTCTTCCGCACAGAAAACGTATTCCGCGAGCGAGTTTGGGTTCAGCGGTCCCAAACTCGCGAGCACAACTGGCGGGAGGGGGGAGTTGGGAGGGGGAACCAAAGCGGTTCCCACCCCAACTACCGCACGACTTCCGCTTTTTTTGGATCGACGTTGCGGGTTGTCACCGCAGCCGCTTCCGCGCGCACGCGCACGGTGGTGAACGCATCCGTGCCGTCAAGCGTGTGCCCCCGCGTGAGTGCCACTTCCTGCCCCGCTTGATTCAGCGACGGCGTGATCGCAACCTGAAATGCGAATTCCGGTTCGGGCAGCGCTGCTCCTGCGCGCGCAGGCAACAGCGGCACCGTCCACACTACATCACGCGTGCGTTCATTAAACCGGACTTCGCCAATCGTGTGATATTCCTTCCCCACCCACCGCACTCCTTCGGGTAACACCGTTTTGTGGGTGGCGTCAATGACATCGTTCGATGTGTTATTCAACCGTGCACGGACAGTGAGAACAGTTTCTTTTCCGACTTGCGGCGGCATCGGGCCGGTAGACGTGGGAAGTCCTGCACGGCCATCGTCAGTGAATGCATCGAGCCGGATGCTCGGCACTGTGTTCAGAAGAATATCAAACTGGTCGGTGACCACCTGCTTGGGCGCGCCGGGCGGCGTGGGAAGATCCGGGCTGTCCCCAATCGCGCGCGTAATGAGCGAGAAGTTCTTATCCGTTTCGCTGGCGAATGGCAGATTCTGGGGCGTGAGCAGGCGAAATGTGTACTTCAGGTCTCCTACATCACCTGCGCGCAGCGCGCGCAGTTGCGGGCTGCTCGCCGCACTCCACGTGATTTGCTTGCGCTGGCTATCAAACGCGCCGCCCTCCACTTTGACGGTTTGTGGATCCAGTCCAACACCTTCGAAATTCAAACGCACAATCACTTCGCGCAGGCCGGCGGTGCCGGTATTGCGATACTGCACCACACCCTGGATTTCCGTTCCCGGGGGTACTTTCAGCGTGTCGCGTTCGTTATTGAGAGTTTGCGTCAACGTCAGTGCCGCGTGTTCAATGGACAAACTGCGCTGGACCGTGCGCTGTGCGACAAATCGCCCGTCGGGCGTTACAAACCCCAGTTTCGCGGTGAACGGTTTTGCGGTGTTGGGCTGTCCTTCGACAACCCCGGCAATTGCGACTTCGCCTTGCTGCTGCGATGGCAGCGGCGGAAGGTCCCACGTCAAATCCTTCCCTGGGAGCGTCGGCGTGGTGGAGCGAATGGCAAATCCGGGAGGAGCTTCCACGACGAGCCGCGCGCCGGTGAGATCGTTCGGCATGCGATTGTGATAGATCACGCGTACGGTGAGCGGCGTTCCGCTGGAGGCGGACCGCGGCACATCAATACTCAACTCCACCGGAATACCGCCAACCGCAATAGAACTAAAGGCGGTTTTTTCCGTACGTGCGTCCGGACGATTTTGGGGGACAAGGGTGACGCGTGCATGGAAGAGCGCGGCGGTTCCCTCTTCGCCCAGCAGCCGGCCTGTCACCACCAAATCCTGCGACGCTTTGGATGGCAGCGTGCCGAGTGTCCATGCCAGCGTCGCGGCGCCCGGCGGAGCAGCCGCACTTCCCGGCGCGCGGGCTGATGGATTCACCGCAAGAGGCGTGGTGGTTTTCGTGGTGAATCCTTCCGGAAGCTGTAGTTCCACATTCACATTTTCCCACGCAACGCGACTGTTGTTTTCCACGCGGAGCTGCAACCGCGCATCTTCGCCGGACACAATGCGTTCCGGTCCGGTAAGAGAAAACGCGATGTGGTACGGCTGCACCGTGCGCGATTCGCGATACCAGCGAATACCGCCATATGTCCCGCCGGCAATCAGCAGGATGCCGCCAAGGATCCCAAGCGCAGTAAACAGCAGGCGACGGCGCCGTCGCGCGGCATCCACGGTGTCATAAAACGTCGGCGGTGGAGCGTCTCCTCCCGGCGATCCCGCACCCGGCGTTTTCAGATAATCGGGTTGCGCTGAACGAAACCGCTCGCGGCTGAAGGCTTCCGCACCGGGCGTGGTCAAGCGCCTTTTCATTTCATCTAAGAAGCCCATCGTGTGCGTGTTATGCGTATTGTATCACGTGACTGAAATTACCTCCTCTGTCACATAAAGAGGTCCTCGGCATCATACCGAGGACCAATAGACTATGCATCGTCTTCATCTTCCGGGGTTCTTTTCAGGTCAGTGTGAGTGAGCTTACCCTCCTCAATTGCCTTGATAAGAAATTTCAGAGCTGCTTGCCGAAGCTTGTTCCCCGAGAGGCCGTGCGCCTTTAGAACGCCGTGAGTCTCCGCCAATACGTGCGGCGTGAAAATGATGTTTAGAACATTTCCAACCGCGGCAGCCAAACTAAACTGGTCCATTGAACCACCTCTTTTGAAAGGACAGCCCGAAAATTGAAGCTAAGAAATTCTAGGATAACAATGTATAAAAGTCAAGAGCTAATTTCTATGGGCCACTTTAAGAAAACACCGCGAACGGAAATACGCGGCTGGTAGGTTTCTTTAGGTGCTGACGCAGTACCTCATCGAGATCAGCATCTTCCGCGGCTGCCGCGAGCAGTGAAAGCCACACGAGTATACCGGCATCTGCGGATGACTCTCGCGCATATGCAGAAAGCAGCGCGCGCACGGTACGTTGCGATGGCATCCGCTTCCGCCGTGTCCGCAGCATCTGCAGAATGTCTGCGATTGTATGCGACGGAGTATTCAACAATCGCTGTTGCTGCGGGTCTTCCGTGGATACGCAGACCACCCAACTGCGGCGATCGCGTTTCACGACGGGAAACGGCACGGGCAATTTCTGCAGATGCCGCAGCTTGATTGTTATAACGTACCGTCCTTTGACACGGGATTCGCGTACACGAGCTGCGACACCCGCCGCATGCACCGGACGCCCCGCATGCTTGAAGAAAATCATTTCGCCCGCATGTACCCGACCAACAGGCGCTTCTCGCCGACGACGGCTCCACGTGAGTTCCCCGCGACGA
>CAZVRG010000025.1:0-13415 GCA_964630025.1 uncultured Candidatus Saccharibacteria bacterium | reverse complement strand
GTTTAAGAGTCAATGGACTCACCCTACGCTCTGTTCCAACTGCTTTGGATTACCCTTCTTGTTGACCGCTATATCAAGGATATGTACGCTACGGCTTTATGAGTGACGTACTCGCAGTGATTGCCACGGGAGGAAAACAGGTACTCGTGAGGGCCGGTGACACGGTTCGCGTGGAGAGTCTCGAGGGTGAGAAGGATGCTCCGGTGACCTTCAGCGAGGTTGTGCTTCTTGCGCGCGGACAGGAAGTGCGGGTGGGACGGCCGACGGTTTCCGGCGCCACCGTGACCGGCACGATTGTGCGACAGGGCCGTCACAAGAAAGTGATCGGCATCAAATTCAAAGCGAAAAAGCGGTACCGAAAAAAATTCGGCCACCGGCAGCACTACACGGAAGTTCGGATCAATAGCATCAACGAATAGACGATGGGCCGGAGGCCATAGGCCTTAGGGACGACGCGACGAAAACATCTGTTGCATATTGCATGCAAGCGTGTTAGAGTCGCCGCGTCCGAAGGGAACGAGGTTCATTTGAGAACAGAAAGGAGGGACACAGATGCTCTTCAGCGGTGGGAGTATCACCCATTCTTTGGGAGATCACACGTGCGGACGGACAACATTCCGGGTCAGCAATGCGTATGAGCGCGAAGAACTGCTTATCGATTTCGGCACGTGGCTTCATGCGCTGATCCTAGACGATGACGGTGGAGCGCATGTGACGTTTCGCGCAGTAAAGTGCGGGCTGCATCCGCATGAAATAGAGCTGTTCTGCGAACGG
This sequence comes from uncultured Candidatus Saccharibacteria bacterium, assembly GCA_964630025.1. Lineage (GTDB taxonomy): Bacteria > Patescibacteriota > Andersenbacteria > UBA10190 > CAIZMI01 > VMFP01. The sequence goes on along the minus strand of CAZVRG010000025.1, from coordinate 12,641 downwards.
TGGGCACGCGGTGCTCCGCTCAATCGCGTCCGACAACTCTTTGAGCAGCACGCGTGGGAAATCGATTTGCTCTTCGCCACAAGCGATGCGAATATCACGCATCTGCTCTACGCGCGACGGCGTGCCCGCGCAAAAGCCGAGTAGCAACGCTCTCTTTCATAAGCGACTGGAATGGATCAGTCGCTTATTTTTTTGAAACAGTTTCCCGTTCCGGTACATCCCGGTAGAGATGGAATCTCTAACGGGACACGCGCGCAGGCGTAATTTCCCGCCGCTCGGCAATCGCACGGGCGAGCGTCAGGTCGTCCGCGAATTCGAGCGTTGCGCCCGTCGGAAGACCGCGCGCAAGACGCGTGATCGTGCCAGGAAATTCTTTGAGCAAGTCTTGGATATACAGCGCGGTCGTTTCTCCCTCCGTGCTCGGATTCAGCGCGAGAATAATTTCCTGTACCGGTCCATCGCTCTCATGCGCGGAGGCCGGCCCCACTTCGCCCTTCGGGCTTCGCGGGGTTGCTTCGCCGAGAACGCGGCGAAGCAAGGAAGCGATGGCAAGCTGTTCCGGGCCGATATGTTCCAGCGGGGACAAGACGCCGCCGAGCACGTGATACCGTCCGCGATACTCGCCTGTGCGCTCAAGGGCAATGACATCGAGCGGCGTTTCCACAATGCAGAGGAACGAGGTGAGACGGTGCGGATCGCGGCAGATCGTGCACTCATCGGTTTCCGCCAGCATCCCGCAGATGCGGCAGGTTTTGGTTGCGCGAAGCGCAAGAAGATCCTGCGCGAATTTCTCAAGCTCTGCCGGCTGCCGACGCAGCAATGCAAACACCATGCGTTGGGCGCTTTTGGCACCCACGCCGGGCAAACGCTCGAAATCGCTCAGGAGATTCCGGAGAGACTCCGGAAGAAGCGGAAGAGCCATACCCCGTTAGAAATCCGCCGCGAAAAAGAATTTCATGCGACTCTTGAGATACCGCTTTCCCACACCCGACTTTAGATACTTCTCTCGTGCGCGAGCATCCTCTCGCACATGACTAGCCTCGTAGTAAATAAGTTTCCAAGGCGCAGCATACCTTGTAGAGAAATTCGTCCCACCATTATGCCGAGAAATTCTTTTTCGCAAATCCTTTGTGGAGCCGGTATACCATTTCTTCGCTTTAAGACTTTGAAGCATATAGACATACCACATAGATTTCTAACGGGGCATATTATCGCACTGCAACCATCGATGGGGCGGAGGCCGACATCGGGGCAGGAGCTTCCGTGTGCTGCACATCCATCATGGTGAAGGACGCGTTTTCGGAATGGAAGAAGAGAGACACCATACCCACAGGACCGTTTCGGTGTTTCGCGATGATCACATCCACGACATTCGGGTGTTCTGCCGTTTTTTCGTGCCGCCCGCGCGGATAGAGGAACAGGACGACGTCCGCATCTTGCTCTATCGAGCCTGACTCACGAAGGTCGGAGAGCTTGGGAATGGGTGGACTGCGGCCTTCGACTGCGCGGGAAAGCTGGGAAACCGCGAGTACGGGAATGTTCAACTCACGCGCAAGTCCTTTGAGGGCGCGGGAAATCACGCTGACTTCCTGTACGCGGCCTTGTTCGGCGCTCGGACCTTCCATCAACTGAAGATAATCCAGCACAAGAAAGCCGATGCCGTGTTCCGCTTGCAGGCGCCGCGCAAGCGTGCGAATTTCCAGCACATTGCTGCTCGCGGAGTCATCAATGAAGATCGGCGCTTCGGCCAGCACCGCCATCGCGTGGTTGATCTTCGAGAAGTCGTCGTGCGGGAACCCGTCGCTGGAAAGCCGCCCCGTGCGCATCTTCCACAAATCCACAGATGCTTCCGCACAGATAAGACGGTCGGCGATTTGCTCCTTGCTCATTTCAATGGAGAAAATGCCCACGGGTACTTTCTCCCGTACGGCAACGTGTCGCGCGATATCGAGCGCGAGCGAGGTTTTTCCGACGCTCGGGCGCGCGGCGAGAATCACGAGGTCGGACTTCTGGAAACCGGAAAGAATATCGTCGAGGGGCTTCAACCCTACGGGAATGCCGCGATAGGCCGACCCGCCTTTGTGCAACATATCAATACGCTGGAATGCATCGGCAAGCACCTCGCGCACCGGTATAAATGTTTGGTGGAGATGCTGCTGCGACACGCCGAAGAGTTTTTGTTCCGCCTCGTCCAGCACACGATCGACTTCATCTTCCTCGGAAAAGCCGAGATCATTAATATCCGCTGCGGCGCTGATGAGCCGGCGGAGCGTCGCTTTCTTTTGTACGATGCGGGCGTAGTGCACCACGTGCCCGGCGGTGGGCACGGAGGCAGCAAGGGAAGCAAGCGCCGTTTCTCCGCCAACGGCTTCGAGATCTTTTTTCTCCTCGAGGCGATTCGTGACGGACAGCACATCAATGGGATCCCGTCGTTCGAACAATTCCACCATCGCTTCGTAGATGCGCCCATGTGCCGGGGAGTAGAAATCCTGCGGACGCAGAAAATCGGCGATTTTGATCATCGCTTCGCGGTCCAGAAGCAACGCGCCCAACACGGACGCTTCTGCTTCCACGCTGTGCGGGGGAAGACGATCCAGAGAGGGTCCAGACTTCACGGCCATGCGCCGCCAGTGTACCATGGGGACTGCACAGTGCCTGAAGGGGGATATGGCCCTCTTGGCCTGTTCGTTTTCTATCACAGGACCGCCGCCAACAGGAAAGGAGACGGCTATGGCAACTGCTACCCTTGTCGATCAGCGAAGGACGCTCGATCCGGAACTTGCGGTAAAACTCTGCCAGCTGATGAAGGAGCGATACGGGCGCGGCAAGGTTGATCGGGCCACAGAGAAATGCCGCCAGTATGGCCTCGATCCAGACAACGCAAAAAGCGTTTTGTTCGGCGTCCTCGCATTTCTCGGCGATGACTACGAAGACTACTTCCGCTGGTGTTTGAGGGAAAGCCTTTCCATCGATCTCACGTTTCAAGAACGCGAAACACTGACCAGTTGGCTTACCCCGGAGCAGACATCGTGGAACTAGACCGGCATCGAGCTGCCGCAATGCACGACGCATCGCGGCCTTTTCTTTTTCTTGTGGATTATCTATGCTAGACGCGCAACGGAAATCGAGGAACGGTTCTTCGACTCGTATGGCGATCTACTGTCTATGTTCACAACAAGGAGTGCACTGTGTGGGACTCGCGCCCGTGGGCTTGGAAAACGATGCTTTCACTCCCCGATGTAGACAACATCATGGCATGGGATGAGGATCGGATTACTGCATTCTGCAAGCAATGGATGGCCACATATCCCAAAACGCTGCTGACTGCGGCTGGAGAACTTGTACTACGGCAGTACCACACCCCCGAAGAACTTGTATGCGTGGTTCAAGGCTGTCCTGGTATACCCCTTCAGAAGCGACAGCAGATCCTGGCAAATCTTCTTGGGATGATCGGCCCGACAGTGACCGTGGAAGACATCACGCGAAAGATCGCGCGCATCCTCCAAGGGCAAGGTGTCCGGAGCACATGAATCTCGCCTCGCAGTCCGTACAGTGACTGCGAGGTTCTTTCTTTGTTACGATGTATACACACCAACATACTCTATGTCTCGCATATCACGACGTGTCCTTATCGCACTCGTTCTTGTTATGGCGGGCGCTGGTGCATGGTTTCTTCGTACCCGGCAGATTGAAGTAACGTTTCCGTCTGTTGAACGCGTGGAGTCAAAGACAACCGCGGAGAATTTTACGACGCTCTGGGTATCGAACTTTTCCGGCAACAGCGTGTTTGCAGTGAATCGTGCAGGCGAGCGTGTGTGGGATCAGCACATGGCAAGCGCGCCGCTGCCGCCGCGCAGCTTCAACACGCATGTGGAATATGTCACCGTCGCGCCGAATGGAAACCCGATCATCGCGGACGGCGAAGGCATGATGGTACAAGAACTCGATCGGAAAACACACGCACTCGTGTGGCAGTACGGGGTGAAAGATATCCAAGGGCATAGCAAGGGCTATCTGCACCAGCCGGATAAAGCGTTCAAGCTGAACGACCATGAGGTGCTGATCAATGATGGGAATAATCGTCGCGTGATCATTGTGGATCAGCGAACGAATGACATTGTCTGGCAGTACGGAAAAACGCTGACGATGGGAAGCGGGCCCGGACTATTGCGCGCACCGACACACGCAGTGCCGATCGAGAGCGGAAAACAGATTCTCATCACGGACACCCTCGATAAAAAGTTGATTCTCGTGGACCGCGAAACGAAGAATATCCTGTGGGAGTGGGAAAAGCCGGATGCAAAATGGATTCAACATGTGTTCCCAACCGCAGACGGCACATTCATCTTGGAAGACCGTCAAAAGAATGAAGTGTTTGAGGTCAACAGAAAAGGAGAAATCGTGTGGACGCTCACGACACTCGCGGACGGATCGCGTCTGAACTATCCCACCGATGCGGCAAAACTTGGCAACGGCAATGTACTCATTACCGAGGGCCGCGGCCGGATTATCGAGGTGAACCCACAGACAAAAGACATCGTCTGGCACTATGGGGCAGGGAAGCCTGCCGCTGGCGCTGCAGCCGGTTTTCCGACTACACTCGCCATTGACTTTAGCGCCATATGAGACCTGCGAAGACCGCACTCGCGCTCGGCACCGTCGCTGTGTTTGGCACAGGGATTGTGTTCACGCTTTTCCGCACGCCGACCGTTCTCCGCGATACGAACACCACGGGAGCGCCCATTACCGCGCCGGAAAAGGGGGGAACCGTTCTCGCGCTTCCCACAATCGCGCCGCAAGACGTTCGCGCATCGTTCGTTGGCGTACGCGAGAACATTCCGGAGGACGCGCCGAACGCGTATGGCTTTTGGTCGTTCGCGATGCCGGTGAGCGGCATTCTCTCACGGTCCGGCCAGCCGCTCATTTCCGAGTTTGCGTGGCTGAAGTCCCACGGATGGAAATCGGTCATCAGTCTCCGGACAGACGGCGAACGCGGCGAGGTGGGTGACGACGCAAAACTTCCCGGCTTCGCAAATCTGGGACTTACCTATGTACACCTGCCGCTTGTTGATGGCCGCCCGCCGAAGCCGGGCCAAGCGGAGGAATTTCTTGCGTTTGTTACTACTCCCATGAACCAACCGGTGCATATCCATTGCCGCGGCGGCATCGGGCGCACAGGAACGATGACCGCGCTCTACCGCTACGCCGTGCAGGGATGGCCGATGGATCTCGCAATTCAGGAATCCCGTGCGTTTCAGGGTGGCGTGAGCCTCGTGCAAGCCACGTGGCTTCAGGAGTGGGCCAATACGCACGCGGCGGGGAGTCACGCAGTGACCCAATAGAGAGGAAGCGCAATCTTGACGCCACACGCCACTGCGGCGTAGTGTACGCCCGCGGTTCTTTTCCCATTTCATGGAGATATGCCGATGACGACCGTCTCGCATCATGTTATTACCTGTGCAACAAAAGACCGCGGATCTGGTATCGCGGCACATGAACTCTTGGCATTTTGTGCTGTGTATCCTGACGCGGCACTGGGCGGCGCGACCGGGAATAGCCCGATCCCGATGTGGCAATATATCTGGGAAGCGCTTTCACCAGAGGAACAGGCAATCATTACGAACCGGAAGATCTTTTTCCTCGACGAGTATTTCGGCGCACATCCTCTGTACTACGAATGGGCGCGGCGCACCCTCCGCGTCGGCTACGGTGGTTTTACCTCCGGCAACGTCTTTGTGCCACGTGGCACGTTCTACGATGCTAATAACTGCGTGGTAAACAGCGCGCGCCTCGAGCGGATTCTCTCGGAACATACGAGCGAATGGAGCGCACGCACCGAGCCGGGAGAAGACGGGAACGCGCCAGAAATTCGTATCAGTTTCCAGACGCATCATCCGATGCTCATGCAGATTTCGACGGCGATGATTCTCTACGACCAACGGATTCGTAGTGAACCCGGACGTTTACAAATCCTTGGTATTGGCGTCGGCGGTGCAATTCAGCATGACCCTGAAGCCGGTGGGCACATCGGGTTTGTGGAGTATGGCGCGGCGGCACGCGACACGAACGTGATGCTTGTTCGACTCGCGTCCAGCACAATCACCGCAAACAAGGATGACTTTTTGCCCGATCCGCAGACAGGCATGCCGTATCTTGAACCGTCGTGGTACGCTATCACGCAAGGCATTGCTACCATCTTGTCTGCAGAGCAGTTGCTGCTCCTCGCATGGGGGAAGGGAAAGGCGGCGGCAGTCTCCCGCATGTTTTTCGGCACACCGGGACCGAAGAACCCGGCCGCGTGGGTGCAGGAACATCCGAACGTTACCGTGATTCTCGACAAAGAAGCGTGGGGTGAATTATCCACGGAACAACTGCAAGACCGCGGGTGGTCGGTGGATTTCCCGGACGGGAAATTCTAAGCAACACGCGCAGCGGATAGGACATCCGCTGCTTTTTCGTACTCCACCTATAGAGGTTTAACCTCTATAGTTTTTAGAGGTTTGGTTTTTAGATCCCCGCTTCCGCGGGGATGACAGAATGACAATTACGAAGATGCTTTCGCCACGCGCGGGCCGCTCGGCGTGTCCTCCACGGCGTAGCCATGCGCGCGAATGTCGCCACGGAGACGATCGGCAACGGAAAAATTGCCGCGCTGGCGGGCATGCTCCCGTTCTGTCACGAGATGCTGCACCTCGGCGGGAATGTTGGAGGAGGGAAGGGGCGCGTCCACATCAAGCACAGCAAGCACCGTATCGAGCTCCCGCAACATTGCGCGGATCGCATCTGCATCGTCCGCAGAGAGAGTGCCGGACTGCAGTGCGGGATTCGCATCGCGGATGAAGTCAAAAAGGGAAGCGAGTGCTTGCGGGGAACCGAGATCGTTGGCGAGCGCGTCCGTGAAGCGCTGCTCGAGTGTTCGGAGCCTCGCCGCAAACGCCGCACCAACTTCCGAAGTTGGCGGAGAAACTTCGGAAGTTGACGCCGCGACTGTTTCCTGTTCCCTGTTCTCTGTTCCCTGGAGTTTCCTCACAAACTCCCGAATATTTTTCAAGGCAACACTTGCCGCCTCCATACTCTCCCACGAGAACTGCAGCTTCGAACGATAGTGTGTTTGCAGACAGAGCAAACGAAACGCGAGCGGATCAACGTTGCGCTCTTTGAAATCGCGAATGGTGATAGTCCGCCCCTCACTCTTGGCCATTTTCTGATCCTGGAGTTCAAGAAATTCGTTGTGGACCCACACGCGCACGAAGGGCTTGCCCGTTGCGCCCTCGCTCTGCGCGATTTCGTTTTCGTGATGCGGGAAGACATTGTCCTTGCCGCCAGTGTGCACATCAATCATTTCTCCGAGCAGCTGCATGCTCATGGCGGAACATTCCAGATGCCATCCCGGATACCCACGCCCCCAGGGAGACTCCCACTGCATGAGATGTTCCTTCGGCGCTTTGATCCACAACGCAAAATCTGCCGGATGATGCTTCTCATCGCGCACATCCACACGCGCGCCAGCCTGGATAGCTTCGAGTGTATTCCCGGAGAGTTTTCCGTAGTGCGGCCACTTCGACACATCAAAATACACACCAGAGGGCGTTTCATACGCAAAACCATTTGCAATCAGGCGCTCGATGATCGCGATCATCTGCGGAATGTGCATGGTGGCCCGCGGATAGTAATCAGCCGGCTCGGCACGCACGGCGGTCATGGCTTCGAAAAATTCCGCAGTATATTTCGCTGCGATCTGCTGCGGCGTGCGCCCTTCGCGCTGCGCGGCAATCAGCATCCGGTCACGCACAGCCGGTTCCGTGCCGATTGCCGAGTGCCGATTGCCGAGTGCCGATTCCGTATCCAACAAATGCCCGACGTCGGTGATATTCATGACACTCCGCACGCGGTAGCCCAGAAAGCGTGCTGTTCGCACAAGGAGATCCGCGGCAAGAAACCGCCGGATGTTCCCGAGGTGCGGACTCGCATAGACCGTCGGCCCGCAATGATAGATGCGTAAAATCCCATCCGGATGGGCCGGCGTCAAATCTTCGATCTGTTTTGCAAGCGTGTTCGTCAGTCGCAGTACCATCGAGTGTCTTTTAGCGTACTCCCGACACCTGTACCCCGTGAAGAGAGAACGTATCACGCGCAAAAGCGCGAAGCAGATGCGATGCCCGTGCGACCGCTATCATTCATGATAGCACTTTCACGTGATGTGCATCCTCTGTAAAAAACTCGCCATACACGCGCTATGGGGTCCTTGCGACACGGAAAGAGCATATGTATACTCCTCTCGCACGTTTTGTTATTTTCCAACGCACAGAGGAGAATAGACACATGCGAACCGTTTTGTCCTTTCAGTGGGGAGCGCCCGAGCACCCCCAAGAAGACGCGTTTGCGCGCGATGACGAGCACAGAATTTTCCTCGTGGCAGATGGCGTTACACGAACTCCGTCCGATACTCCATACCCAAATCCGTCACCGGCGAAATCCGCTTCTGATCGTCTTCTCGAAGTGACGCATCGCGCATTGCTCTTACTGCCGCGTACATCTACAGCTTTCCGTGAAGCGTGCCGGACAGGGAACACGGCGGTACGTCAGCTGAATCAGGAACTTGGGTTTTGGGGTCATACGAACTACTTTGAAAACGATCTCGCCGGCGCTGTATTCTCCGGAGTGGTTCTGAAGGAAACGGATTTTGTTTGGGGATTCATGACCGACTGCGGCGTAGCGCATCTCTCTGCGGACGGAACGATACTGTGGATGACGGAGGATCGGCTCACGCCGGTGCGAAAGTATTTCCCAGCAACATCAAACATGCGGGAACGGTACATACGCGTCCGACAGGAATTTCGCAACAGACCGGAGAATGGCATGGATCGCACCTTCGGCGCGTTCACGGGCGAAGATACCGCTCTACCGTATCTTGAAGTCGGACAACGATCGTTCACGCCCGGCGACGTGCTCCTCGTCTTTAGTGACGGCATGATCCACTTTGTGAAGAGCGCGGAATTCCGCGCGTTGCTGTGCGCCGGATCGCATGACGAGATCGAGAGATTCGTTTCGCTGCCGGAACACTGCGATCACAAGGACGACAAGACGATCATCGTGATTCGCACGTGACCATCGATAATCAACCGCAAAGCACAGACTGCTCCGCGGTTTTTTCTTGACATACAGATTGCACTGGAGTAGATTGATCGCCGTCTCAGATTCTGCTTGTTCTCTTACACCACGGAGGAACACGTCGTGTCGAAGCTGCGACATCGAATATTCGGCCGACAGGATGGAAACTTCCGTCCGCCCACGGAACCACGTACGCGGGAACCGCTCATACGACTGATCGAGCGCATAGAAGAGCAGCATCTTCCCTTGCGTATCGCGGAAATCTTCGCACCACGCGTGAATTTCACGACGCGCATCGCAGACGCTACAGACCCCAAAGAAACACTCGATGTGTGGTCCGCACGACTCATCCGAGCCCAAGAACCAGCCGACGGCGCGCTGGTCCGCGGCTACGAAACAGCAGTTGCCATTTTTAATGGCGATTGCCCGCTGCTCTGTCTCCACCAAGATGAACGACTCGCAGTGCTTCACATCGGATACCGCTGCCTGATGCGTGCGGATCCGAATGAGGAAGGCATCGTGGAAGTTGCATTGAGGCATTTCAATCCCGAGAGCGTGCATGCGTTCATCTTCGGCGGCATCGGTCCGTGCTGCTGGCTGCCGGAGTACGACGACAAGCCGGAAATTTTGGATCCGGCGAGAAGTCGGCACCCAGAATTGCTGAAGCAGTGTCAGGAATGGACGACGTGCAGTCCTGCAGGAAGCGGGCACATCTCCATTGATCTCTATGCGCTTGCGCGCGGATTGCTTCTGCTCTTGGGCATCTCCGAGGATCACATTCTGCTGGACTCTCAATGTACCTGCTGCGCTGCAAGCCAAAGCGAGGACAATAGCAGGGCACTGTACTGGTCGCACACCCGATTCAAGGCAGGAAAGCAGAACGGCGTGGACGGCCGTAACTGCAGCATCGCGTGGCTGGAGCTATAACAGTTCTTTCCGCCGAGAGGTCACACGCCTCTCGGCTTTTTTTCTTCTCAAAAACGATGTCATTTACCGTTTTACGTAAAACAGTAAACGGACAGAAAAATACGCTGTGTTTTCTAAAAGTGTTCTCTTGTACGAGAACACTTTTCACGCAGTTCTCGTGTTTTGGTTGACAGGTTGGGTATTCCATGCTAGCGTATTTGGGCTTCCAGAAGCTCTGGAAACTGTTCCGTAACAACCAACTTTCTCGTATGCGGAGGGCATACTGTGCAGTTAATCCAGAAAGGCGGTCGGCTGGCATTTGCGCTCATGAGACTGGCCCAGAAGCACGGTATCGAAGTCAGCGACGACATGGCGCCAAAAGAACTCAACGACAAGCTCCAGCAAAAGTGGTTCAAGGAAGGATACCTGCGATTCCAGATTCAAGGTGAACAGCCGAGCCCGGACGATCTGAAACTCCTCCACGAACTGGGCTACATCGAGGAAGACCCGCCCGTTCTTGAGGATCCGCCGGGATATCCGCCATCCGAACCGACGCCGATCATCTACAGCGGCGTGCTTGTTCTCGGCGCGCTCCGGCTCCGCGTGGCGAGTCGCCTGCACTATATGGCGAGTTTTGCCTCGCGGCTGTACACGCAACGACCTGAGTTCTTCACAGTTTACCTTCTCGGCAGTGCTCGCCCGCTCGATCCCGTGAAGGAAAGTAGGGAAGTACTCTGCACGCCGGCGGAACTCCCATTCAAGGAAGGATGGAGCCCACCGGAACAGATGCCGACAACCGAGGCCGAGATGATGGAGTTCGTGTGGCAACAATCGCAGCTTCCCATTGAATGGAAGTACGAACTGGTAAACACGCCACACCAACCCAAGGACCCGAAGAACCCCGACGGCGAGAAGCGACCGGCAAACACCGGCGATACGGTGCGCGAGTGGTTTCTCAAGCACAAACCTCTCACCGGCAACTATCTCGTCCTGTCCAATCAGCCGTTCGTCGAGTACCAGCATCTGGTCGTTCGACGAGCATTGCGAGACTGCGGCGCTCCAGTGCTAACGCCGCATGAAGCTGCGTTCTTCGGTACCGAAGGATTTGTCATGCACACCTGCGGTCCGAAATCGTCCCTCGCACTGCCGCTCGCGACCTACTTGGACAACATCGCCAAGCAGTTGTACGAAGAGCTGCAAGTCTCGAAGTAACCTGTTCTTTTCCGGAACCTCTCATCTCACGGTGAGGGGTTCTTCTTTGTGGAAAAACGGATATCGCAGAGTGCGGTACCGTTTCGCCATGCCCGAAAAGTCGATAGGGGATACTCCACGCAACCGCGAACCTCTCCTCTTTGGAATACTCGCTGCCGCACTCTGCCTTGCAACCGTCGGAAGTGCCCTGTGGTTCCGGTCGGAAGCGCTCTTTACTGCAGACCCGGTAACGGTGGAGGGGCGCTCTCCCGGGCTGAACAGTCGCGATCATTACCTGCGTCTTTCCGACAACGGAACAATCATACAGACGTTTCGCGCGACCGCGCGCCAAGTATCGCATATCGGCATTGGCGCATCGAATCTCTTTTCTGCTCCCGACGATGCCGTTCTCACCGTCGAGCTCACAGAGGAACAGGGAACACCGCTTGCATCGGGAACGCTGCCCGTCCACGCGTTGCGCACGGATGGAACCACGCGCCTTCCGCTTCCGCTCTTCCTGCGGGAAGGGGTGGTCTATCGCCTTCGCATTGCGACCCGCGGCATTGATCAAACGCATGCGTTGGCGCTCTGGTACGAACCGTCAGGAAAACATTTCCCGGATGGAGACGCGTTTCTGCAGCGCATCGATGGGCGCATCGAGCAGCTGAAAGGGAATATTCGCTTTGAGATTGTTCGCTTGCCGACGCGAGCGGTGCTTCTTGATGCGCTGCGTCAGAGCAACGCCTTCCCTGTGCTGATCATCGCTGTCGCGATCACCGGGATATTGCTCATTCCACGCGTTCGCAGATTCGTCGAATCGATCGTCGCGCGGACGCTCGACATTCCCGTCTCTCCCCTCCGTCGCAGAGACCTGCTGGTCACCATAGGAGTCGGAACGCTTCTCGCGGGCATCATAACATCGCCCCTGTACACATCGCTCAAAAAAACGGCGACGTATGTGGATCCGAACCGCGCACTTGTGTACCACGGCGTCGCGCGCGATGCGCTTCTGCGCGACAGGGAAGTTGCGCAGTGGGATCCATATCTGTGTGGCGGCGTGCCGCTTCTTGGTAATCCGGAATCCACGCATGTGAATCCCTTCTTTCTTCTTGTCCTGCCGTTTGGAGAAGATATCGGATTGCGACTCAGTGTAACCGTCACACTTGTCATTGGATTCATCGGCACGGCGTTTCTTGCGCGGCGCGCATTGGGCGCTGACCTGCCTTCGATGCTCCTCGCGGGAGCGGTATTCGCGTTCTCGGGGTTCTTTGTGTGGTGGTTTTCCAGCGGCGCCTTTGCGCTCTTTCCCATGGCCTGGATTCCGTGGTTTCTCCTCGGATTCTGGGAAAGCCTGCGGCGAGCAGCATGGATCCCTATCACCGCCGTCATCCTTGCATTGTTGTTTCTAGGAGAGTGGGGAACTTTTTTTGGTG
>CAZVRG010000024.1:0-14181 GCA_964630025.1 uncultured Candidatus Saccharibacteria bacterium | reverse complement strand
GATCGTGAGTTCCATGCGCTCCGCGTCAAACCCCGGTACCAGTACGGGGATGAGGAATGGCGCAAACACATAGAGCACTACCGCAACGACTCCAAGAAGGCCAATCGTCAGCGTGAGCAGCGCATTTGCCATGCGAAATGCGGCGGAGCGACCGTGCTCGCCGGATGCAAGATACTGACTGGCAACAGGGACGAGCGCCGCCGAAAGCGCGCCCACGACAAGCAGGTTGTACAACAGGTCGGGAATACGATAGGCAGCAAAATACGCATCCAAGATTGCGCCCGCGCCAAACATATGCGCGAACAACCGGTCGCGAATAAGCCCGAGCGCCCTGCTCAAGAGCCCCGAGAACGCAATCAGAACAGCGGCACGCGCCGGCTGCGGCGTCTGCGCAGAATCGAACTGCTGCATCAGCGCTCCTCAATCACCGCGCCCCACACAAGATCGCGATCGAGAGTTTCCGCATAGCGAATCTTTCGCTCGCCGACTTCCGTGACTGCGCGCGCTGGTCCCGACCACGCAAGACGAAATCCTTCCGGCAGCCGCACGGTTGCCTGGAATGGCGTTGGGAGATGCCCGGGCTGTTGCGTGAGGAGCAATTGGTATCGCCCAATGCTTGCAAGAAGCGAGGCGGGGGGGAGTTGGAACGGGAGGCGGTACCGAAGCACCGTTACGGTGGTTTCTTCCGGATTGGTCACGACCCACCCGCCAAACGTGGTAAAGCCGGATTCCTCCCCAACCACCATGCCATTCGGATGCTCACGCTGGTGATCTTCCAGCGCTTCCACATCAGTATCCGGCGCGAGCGATGGCGCATCGGGCTCTGGTGACAGCGGAGCGGGAACCGATGCGGACCGGGTAAAGCCGCGGGCTTCCAAGAGTTCGCTGCCAAACGGAACAACGGTGCGCTCATACACCACATTTGCTTTCCGGGCCGGGTCTTCTTCCGGGCGCATGCCGGGCGTCCCCTGACGATTGCCGCGATGATGTCGCGTCACGACGAGAGTTGCCGTTGCTCGATTGTCAGAATCAAGTGTCATATCGTATTCCACAGATTGCTCGATAAGGTCATCAGTCTTATGTCCTCCGATATTCGCTTCCACGCGGCCGACATGATCTGCAAACACATTCGATTGTACCGGTGGCATATCCGGCAATGTTCCTCCCCAGCCAAGGGCACGCACGGCTTTTGTTGCATCCTCGTCTCGGAAGGAGAGCAAGAGATGCTTTGCGCGCAATGCCTTCATGCACGTTTCGACGATGTCTCCCCAGCGCTCGCGCGGAAGCTGCACGACGCGGGTAAGAATTTCCGGAAGCAGATCCGCGATAAACGCCTTCGGCTCATTCTTTTCTCGATCGTATTCAAAGGTCACAAGTCGCTGCGTTTCTTCCACCACGTTTTCTGCGGTGACGGTCACTCCGTAGGTCGGCATCTCGATGGGCCCGGTGAGCTGCAAAAGATCTTCTAGCACGGATGGCGTCACTGCAAGCACCCCATCCACCGTGGGGCCTCCGCTGCGCTCAAATAGGTGAGAAACTTTCTTCGCGCTTACTTGAAAATCCGCGAACCAGTTCGCGTCGCGAGTGTACCAGCGATCGGTGATTTTCCGCAAGGGTTCCGGAGGAAGGATTCTGTCTTTGAGCTGCCCATCGGGATTATAGATACTGTCGACGTTCACGTTCTTCACCCGACCGCGCGATATGTCAACAAGGCCAAAGGAGCCGATAAATCCTCCCGTTGGTCGCAATTCGCGATTGTTTTGGAAGAGGAACAAGTATTGGCGGTCGTGGCGGGCGCCAAGCAGCTCCAACACAATTTCTTCGGAGTGCAGAAAGTTCTCAATTGCGCGGTCAAGAAACTCGACATTCCGCACAACCGTCTGGATTTCCTGCGTCTCGTCGCTGGACAACTGCTGGAGTGGGAGACCGGCAAGCTGCTCACGGGTCGTGGTGAGTTCCCGCTCAAGTGCCTGAAGCTTAGGCGACAATGCTTCAAGCGCGTCCGTGAGCGTTGCTGTCCCCTGCTGAAAGCCGCTCACAATGCCCGCCGCCTCTTGTCCCAGCCGCGCCAGTTGCTGACCGGTGTTCAACAATGCTTCGACGCGCGCAAGGCGGCCAGACGGATCCATTGCGCCAACAATGCGCTGCGCAACGGTAATCGATGATGAAAGATCGCGTGACGCATCGCGGAAGGCCCGTTCTGCTTCCAGAAAGCTTCCCTGCCCCGTTTGTGCATCCGCGGTGAGAAGCGCATGCATGCCGGATTGCAACGCCGTCGTCCCCTGGCGCGTCACACCCTGCACATGCTGTGCGGTCTGCGGCAGTGTTCCAGCGGATGCGGCAAGCGTAATGACGCCGGCGATGAGCAGTGCACCAATGCCAACTCGCACTGCCTCGCGGACGCGATGACGCCGAAAGATACGTTGCGGAGGATGCGTCATCGTCCTTCCAAGACGCGCGCGGGTATGCAGATGTTCGGCATGCGCCGCCGCGGCCGGCACTGCGGGCGGCGATGGAGCAGCCTCTACAGAAACACGCCGCTCGGGGTTCGTCGTGTGCAGATGGCGGGTGCGACGCGAATCTTCGGCGAGAACATGTTGCAGTTCATGAAAAATCTCCTCCCGGCCAGTGCGGCGCTGTCGCGGCGGAAGTTGCGGTGGAAGCGGTTGTGCCACGACTGCGTGGGTTGCGCGGAGAAGAAGCGTATCCGGCGCGGATGGGGCAACGCGCACGCCGCGCTCGCGAAGGACAACAATATGCCAAACCCAGCGTGGGTAGGTGCCGACAAAAATGTCGCACACGAGCGGGCCTTCGGTGTTTCGCAGAAGGCGATCGTGTGGAGCGTGTTGTTTCTTCGCCATGCCCCGTTAGAAGCTCGATGCAAGAACGTACGAGTGATCACATACGCTTTCTCGCCAAGCGATAAGGGATAAGAAATTTCTGATCAAGCGAAGAATCATTGTATGGAGGCTTCTAACGGGGCATGGTGTATCGGTGCTGTCAACCAGTGTAGCAGAGCTCCATGGAGAGCGCCCCTCGCTCATTCTCGCCCCGCGGCGCGGGCTGCGAGGTTTCCGGCCATTTCGTCCGCCTTCTGGCTTGGAACCATGCCGAAATGGCCTCCAAATCCGCTCGGGGCATCTCTCCACTCCGCCTATCATTATTACATACTCTTTCTGAACGTTACGTCTAAGGTGCTCTGGACATTTTCCCGCTCCCCACCAGAATTTTTATAGAGTTCGAGTGTTGCGCGCCCGCACGTATCCCAAGAAAAACGCTTGGCGCGAGTAAAACCACGTATCCGCAATTGTTGTCGCAGCTGCGGATCGCTTTCAAGAAGAAGGAGTGCCGCCGCGATGTCTCGTGGTGAATGCGGATCGGTGTACAGTGCCGCGTCACCGAGAACTTCCGGCAGGCTACCTGCGCGTGCCGCGACAACTGGCGTTCCAGACGCCATTGCTTCCAGCGGCGGTAGCCCGAAGCCTTCGTACAGACTTGGGAACACAAAGGTGCGCGCGTGGCGGTATAGAACCGACAACTCTTCGTCGGAGACGCGTCCCGGAAGCACCAAAGAATCCGCAACGCCTTCGCGATGCGCATGGACATGAATATCTTCTCCGCCTGTCGTGCGATCCCCGGTCATGACCAATTGGCCAGTGAGGCCGCCTTCCCGCGCGAGGCGAAAGGCGTGCAGAAGCCTGGGAAGATTTTTATGTTTCATCCAGAGTCCAACATAGAGCACATACGGACGTGTAATGCCGCGCTGCTTCAGCACCGTATCGTCGGTTGGCGTTGCTGCTGGTGAAAAATGCATATCAACACCTTCGCCGATTGCGGAAACGTTCCCGGCGACGGATGGAAACTTCCTGATAAGCTCGGACTTCGTGAATGCCGATACGGCAATAATGTGCCGCGCATGTGTGACAGCAGAGGCAAAGACTGCGCGGTATGCCCATTGATGCAGCGTGCTGGCATGCCGCTGGCCCGGAAAGTGAAATCGAATAAGGTCGTGAATGGTCACGACATACGGGCGTCGGTAGGCAATTGGCGCATTGAAATGTAAAAAATGCATGAGATCGATCTTTGTACGCAGAAGACGTACAAGAAATCCCGTTTGCTCATAGAGCGAGTAATAGGAGTCTCGCACGGGAATAACGCGCGTGTGCGGTAGCGCGGAAACTTCCTGTGCATACTGCGGCGGAACGAATACGACGAACTCAATATCGGCGTGTGTACGCTGCGCTTCTGCCGTTACCGTCGCAAGCAAATTCCGCGCATATCGCCCGATGCCGGTCCATCCATATGCGCGTGCATCAATCCCGATTTTCCGTGGTATTCGTACAGTCATACTTTTTACTGTTTTACGTAAAACGGTAAACTACGATCTTTCGACACGTTCGCAACAGTTCGAAGTACGCGCAATGTTTCTTGTGCGGCGCGTTCCCATGTATATCGCGTGCGAATCTCTGCAGAAATATGCTCCGGCACGCGTGCAGGATGCCGCAAACGATCGACAACCACCATCGCAATCTCCTCCGGATCATATGGATTCACCAGCGTCGCCCACCGGCCAACAATCTCTGGGATCGCACTGTTAAACGACGTCACAACGGGTGTTCCGCTCGCGAGTGCTTCGAGCGGCGGAAACCCAAATCCTTCATAGAAACTGGGGTACACAAACAAATCCGCAAGTTGGTAGACCATCGGCTTATCGGCGTCATCTACAAAGCCGGTAAGAATAATATCGTCGCGGTATGGATGCTGGCGTATCCGCGTAAAAAATCCCTTGTCAACCCACCCGCGCACGCCCGCGAGCACCAGCGCATGTGGCAAACCCGCGGTGCGCACGCGCGTATATGCACCAAGCAGCGCGTCAAGATTCTTTCGCGGTTCGAGCGTACCAAGATAGAGAAGGAATTGTTCGGGCAGCTGATATCGCCTGCGACAATCCTGCGCATCCAATGCTGCCGATCCTGGGGCATATGCCATTGGAATCCCCGATGGAATCACGGAAATGCGCGATGCAGGTACAGCGTACAGTGCGGCGACATCATCGGCAGTTGCCAGCGACACCGCAATCACCGCATCCGCGCGCTGCGCGAGTCGTCGCGGCTCCATAAATGTATGCCACAGGCGCCGTCCCCAGGAAAAAAATTCCGGATGCCGTACGAACGAGAGATCATGGACCGTAAGCACGAGCGGACATGGCATACGTACTGGCGCAAGTCGGATGCTGGGCACAAAAAAGACGTCCACGCCACCGACCAGCGCATCCAGCCTCGGCGCATGCACAAGTTTCAGCGAAAGATTGAAGAGCTTATTTGGATAGCGAAATGTGCGGAGTTCAACGTTCGGTGCGTCGAACGATGGCAGGCGCATGGGTTTCCGCGAGTTCGCGAAGAGCACGAACGTGTCACTGGGGCTCGCGCGAATCATTTCACGCAGAATGCCGAGCGTGTATTCCTCAACGCCCGTCCGTCTGCCGTCCATGAGACAGCGAAGGTCCACGCCAATCCTCATGTACAGAGAATAACATCCTCATTGTTAAAGCGAGGCGTTGCCTCCGATGTGTTCAGCGGGGTGTGATCCAGTAGATGTTTGACTGTATTCACTCCTATGCCACAACGGTGCCCCACTTTTCCAAAGTCATTCTTTCCAGCTTCCGGAAAACAGCCAATTCAACAAACAAGCCAACCATAGCAATCAAAATGATGCCAACAAATACTTTTCCGAAATCGAAGGTCCACTGAGCCGTCCACATGAATCTCCCTAACCCCCCGGCGCCGGAAACAAGCATCTCCGCCGCGATTACCGATCGCCACACCGAGGCAAAGCCAATACGCATGCCGGTGATGATGTTGGGGAAAGCGCCGGGAATGATGACCTCGAAAATAATCTGTAATTTAGACGAGCCCAGGTTTTTTGCAGCCAAGACCCAAATCGGGTTCACGCTCCTGACGCCAATGATCATGTTGTAGATCACCTTCAGAAACGTTGAGGTAAAAAGCAAAACCCACACAGCTTCCCTAGTGAAGCCGAAAATAATGATGATGAACGGGAGCCAGGCGAGCGATGGAATCGTGTACAGAGTGGAAAAAAGTGGAAAAAAGATGTTTCTCGCCACGGCATGTATACCAATCAGGATACCGATAATCACGGAAGTGACGATGGCCAACAGGTACGGTGGGATGAGGTTCAGAGCGCTGTCGGCGAGGATTCCTACCACTACCCCATTCCTAACCATATCCACGAACGACGCTAAAACCATTAGCGGCGAAGGCAAGAACCAGTCGGGCATCCATCGCCAGTAAGCAGCTGCTGCCCAAACGACTAACAAAACAAGGAAGGGCAGCGACGCGAAAACAGCTTCTTTAATTTGTCGGCGGACCGTAGATTTCACTTTGTGCAGGCTCCAGAATGTCTTTGAACCTAAAATCATATAATTCTTCCAGCGTGAGGGCTCTCTTCGTGAGCCCTAGTTCACCGCTGATCCGAGCCATTTCAATGACCAGAGAAGTATCGTCCCACAACGGATACGACAGCTTGCCATCCTTGATAAAACCGGCGAACTCGTCCGGTTGGATATCAACCACGCTGTTAGAATTATCTCGGTAGAATTTGGTGATAACCGCCGCAGAGTCTTTGAGATTATTCTTGAGGTAGCGGTCGCCCTCAATGATCGCCTTGAAGAAGCTCCGAACGGCTGCTTCGTTGTTATTCAGATAGTTGGTATTAATAGCCACGATGGCGGCTGTGTTGTTCCTCGCATAATTGTTATTCACCCAGCCCGGCATGACGACGGCGCCCAGCTTCTTGGCCGCATCGGCAAAGCCGGCATCCTTGATAAAGATGGCATCGAGCGATTTCTTTTCCATGAGCATGGAATGCAGATATGCATTATCCATATTCAGGAATTTCACTTTCTTTAAGTCGACGTTCTCCTTGGTTAAAACGTAGCGCAGCAACAACTCATTCGTGCTGCCGCCTGTACCAAAAGAGATTCTTTTGCCTTCCAGATCCTTAAAGGTATTGATACCGGAATCAGGACGGACGAATAATTCGGAGGGTGTGTTACTCATCGGCGCGATAATCTTCACCGGCGCACCCTTTTCAATCGGGCCGTAAAAACGCGGTGGACCAGCGATCACGACATCAACTTGCCCGCTGACAACAGCCGTCGGCGCGTCCGATCCTTCCAGCACCACCAATTGCGCGTCAACTCTCTGTTCCTCAAAATAGCCTTTCTCTTCGGCTAACACGACCGGAATGGCATCGAGATTCGTAAGTTTGTACCCAATCTTTATGGTGGGTAACGCCTGCGCCGTTTCGCTATCGGACTCCTTGACTAACGGGGTCTTTTTAAGGACAACGATTGCTACTAGCGCCAACACAATGAGGGCCAGTGCCACTAAACTGTTCCGTTGAAGTACTCTCATGGGGATTTATAACAGATTGCTAACACGAATTTGTTCCTCCGCATAGTTCCGTGTGGGCTCAAATTCCTTTTGTATATCGTCTTCCAACTGCTTAAGAATTTTTATGAATTCCGGATCAGCCATGTCGCGCGGCCGCGGCAAATGAATCGCATAGGTTTTTCTGATAGTAGTTGGGCGCGCACTCATCACATAGATGGTGTCAGCTAGGTAGATGGCCTCGCCAATATTATGCGTAACAAACAAAATTGTCTTTTGCGTTTCTTCCCAGATGCCGATCAGTTGCTCGCATAAATTTTTTCTGGTAATGGCGTCCACGGACGAAAACGGTTCATCCATGAGCAGTATGTCGGGATTGGCCAGCAGGGATCGCGCAAACGCCACGCGCTGTTTCATGCCGCCGGATAGCTTGTGGATCGGCCAGTCTTTAAATTGTACTAAATCAATGCTTTGTAAATATTTTCTGGACAAAGTGATTTTTTCCGATGTTGACAGCCGGCTCTTTTTCATCCCGAACATCAGATTTTGAAAAACGGTTTTCCAAGGAAACAACATGTGATCCTGAAACACCATGATCCGGTCCTGTCCGACAACATGAGCAACTTTGCCGTTGACCTTCACCTGCCCGCCATGGGACGGGAAGAAGCCGGCAATCGTGTACAGAAGCACTGTTTTGCCGCAGCCGCTTGGGCCAATGAGGCAAACAAACTCTCCTTTTCTTGCTCGTATACTCACGTCTTTTACAACCTCAAAGTCGTCATCAAATGCCTTGCTGACATGCTCTAATTCCAGAACATACGATGATTTCATATGCCTCGTGCCGCATTGTTACACGAATCTATGGTATTTCAAACTTTCTCCTTCACCGTGGCGCGGGAGTCGGAGTGGCTACCGTGGGGACAAGCCGGCTGCTCTTGACACCCTATTCTCCGTTCGCATTTTGTACGTTACACTAGGGGTGTGCATAACTCTGATTCGTCGAAGCTGTCGTCTGAGCATGCCGGGCGTCGCCTCACGAAGCGGCAAGCGGCGGTGCTACGATTCATCCGGGAGTACATGGCGGCACACGAATACGCCCCGAGTTATCAAGAAATCGCTGATGGGGTGGGGAGCTCATCAAAGGCGACAGTTTTTGCGCACGTGCAGGCGCTGAAGGACAAGGGATTCCTTCGTGGTAAGCCAAGCGCAATGCGCTCTCTCGAACTCGCGAAGAGCGTTTCCCTTCTCGCGAAGGCGGTACAGCTTCCGCTCGTGGGGCGCATTGCTGCAGGGGCTCCGATTGAAGCGATTCAGGAACGGGGGAACATCGCGATTCCGGTAGAGCTGTTGCCGAATTTGAATTGCTACTGTTTGGAAGTAAAAGGAGACTCCATGATGGATGATGGCATTCTCGATGGCGATTATGTTGTGGTGGAGCGCAGTTTCTACCCGAAGAACGGTGACGTCGTTGTCGCCTTGCTCGACAATGAGTACGCAACGCTCAAGCGATACTACCGCGAGAAAGATCGCATCCGTCTCCAGCCCGCCAATCGGAAAATGAAACCGATGTACGTCAAAAACCCCGCCATTCAAGGAATTGTAAGAGCAGTGCTGCGAAGATACTAACTTCCATGATTATTCCAAAATGTCCTCACTGCAACATACCCCACGTTGATATGCGGGAGAATTGGAATATCCAATCTTCAGAATGGTGGTATGTGCTCACATGCAATAATCCCAAATGTAACAGGATTGTTTTTGCTGAACTAGATAGCACAGGAAAGGTCGTTAAAATGTATCCCATTGGGAGTCACGACCTTGAGCCCACGCTTCCAATTTCGGATGAAATTCGTAAGGAATACCGAGAGGCTGGAACCGACCTCGACTCCGGATGTTTTTTATCTTCTATGACGATGTCTCGAAGGATATTACAGCGTTGCCTCAAGGATCATGGGTGTGATCAACGGAATCTTAATGAGCAGATTGATGCGGGGAAAACGAGCGGGGTGATTCCAAAGCGCTATTATAAGATTGCAGATGAAATCCGGAAGTATGGAAACATCGGGGCTCATCCGGACGATGATGCGATGCAGCTAGCGACAAAAGAAAATGCAGCCTGCCTTTTCGGTTTTGCAAAGATGATTATCGAGGAATTTTACGTTTTGCCGGCCGAAGCTGAGAAATTAACCCAGCAACGAGTCACAGTTTAACGTTTCTGCCACTGCGGCGCCCGTCGTGCTCTCTTGAGCCCGGGCTTTTTGCGTTCCTTCTTGCGCGGATCGCGCGAGAGAAGATCGGTGTCGCGCAGCGGCTTGCGGAGGTCTTGATCCTGTTTCTCAAGCGCGCGTGCGATACCGAGCTTGATGGCGTCGGCCTGCGCATGCACTCCTCCGCCGCTCACGTGCACAGAGACATCGAACTTTCCCCACGTTCCTGTCATCTCGAATGGCTTACGGATGGGCGTTTGCATGGACACAACGGGGAAATATTCTTGCCAAGAACGCTGGTTTACCAGAATGGTCGGCGCGGTGTTCTCGTTGCCACCCGTCAGGCTTCCCGATGGAAACAGACGAACGCGTGCGACGGCGGTTTTGCGCCGGCCAATTCCTTCAACGTAGCGTGCACCGGATGTCAT
Source organism: uncultured Candidatus Saccharibacteria bacterium (assembly GCA_964630025.1). Taxonomy (GTDB): domain Bacteria; phylum Patescibacteriota; class Andersenbacteria; order UBA10190; family CAIZMI01; genus VMFP01. The sequence continues at coordinate 4,134 of CAZVRG010000024.1, read as the reverse complement.
GCGGCTGGTCCTTTCTGCGCAGTATGCGGATGCTCCGTACCCGTGTACAGCTTCAAGCGAGTGATCATGCGGTCGCGCAGTCGGTTTTTCGGCAGCATGTTCCAGACCGCATCACGGACGACGGCGCGCGAATCGCGCTCCATACGTTCCCGTAGGGTGTGTTTGCGCACCGCACCGGGTTTTCGCTGGGTATGGCGCCAATAGACTTTCTTCTCTCCCTTCGTACCAGTGAAACGGACGCGATCCGTATTGGTGATAACGATCACCGCGCCTTCGTCCTTATAGGGCACCCATTGCGGACGATCCTTGCCCCGCAATGCGATCGCCACCTCGGTTGCGAGACGACCAAGGACTTTCCCATCCGCGTCAAAGAACCGCCACGGCCGCTCGTTGCCTGTTCCCTGTTCCCTGTTCCCTGTCGCCCTCTTCATACAAATTCAATCAACACTTGCGGGGCATGATCGCCGCTGCGAGACACCGGAAGGCGCGTAATGCGCGTGTATCCGCCCGGACGATTCTCATAGGCACCGGCGCGCTTCAGAAGTTCTGCCGCAGCCTCGCGATTCCCGAGTGCGGCAATCAACCGACGACGTGATGTAAGCGTCTGCGCCTTCGCGGTTGTCACAAGAGGCTCCACAAACTGCCGGAGAAATTGGGCACGTGCTGGGGTTGTCGCAATTTTTCCATGCGTAATCAAGGCAATGCCCAGCTTCCGCGCAAGCAAGCGGCGCTTTGCGGTTGTGCGAGAAAGCGTGAACTTTGCCTTGCGGTGTCTCATGCGGAAGGGGGTTCTTCACGAAGATTGACACCAAGCTTCTGCAATGACTCATCGAGTTCTTCCAGCGCCTTTTCTCCGAGGCCCGGAATTCCGAGAAGCTGGCTCTTGGTCTTCTGCACAAGACCGGCAACGGTCTTGATGCCTTCCTTCTCCAGAAGGTTCTGGATGCGCGTGCCGATAGGAAGCTCCACCACGCTTACCAGCTTTGGATCACGCACGCGTTCTTCCGGCGCGCGGACGGCACCCGCAACTGCCGTCTCGACAAGACGCTCTTCCGCTTCCGAGAGAGGGAGTGCACGCAGTTCTTCGCCACCACGTTCGAGCGCTATCGAGGGACGAAGCATCGCGGGCGTTTCCTCGGTCGCGGCAGTTTCGCGACGCATTGTCAGACGCTCGGTGACATCGGTTGCAAGCGCGCCGAAGTGATCCTGCAAAATAGAAGCGGCGGCGGACAGGGCTTCACGCGGCGTCATCGTGCCATCCGTGCGGATAGTCATAATGAGCTTGTGGTATTCCGTGATTTGTCCGACACGGACATTTTCCACGCGGAAGCTGACGCGCTCCACCGGCGTGAAAATCGCATCTACCGCAATCGTCCCAAGCGGGCGCTCCTCATTCTCCCGTGTTTCCACCGGCACATATCCGCGACCGCGCTGCGCAGTAAACGTGATGGTGAGCTGTGCCTTGTCATCCGTGAGGTGGGCAATCACATGGTCCGGATTGGCCACTTCGACACCGGCAACCTTTTCAATGTCTCCGGCAGTGACTGTGCGAGTGCCTTGTGCGTTCAGGCGAAGCTCAACCGGTTCGGATGATTCTACTTTCAGACGAATGCGCTTGGTATTCAATAAAATACTCACAAAATCTTCTGCCACGCCAGGAAGGGCGGAAAATTCATGTTCGACGCCTTCGCAACGCACGGCAATAATCGCCGCACCGGGAAGAGAGGATAGCAGCACGCGTCGGAGTGCATTCCCAACGGTTGGTCCGTATCCGGGAAAATACGGGCTAATCTCGAATGTTGCTTCGTTACCCTCTTCTCGTGCGAGCGTAACGTTGTCGGGGAGTGGAATCATTTCCATGAGTGATCCTTGGAACGTTATGAATAAAATGAATTAGCGAGAGTAGAATTCTACGACGGCACGCAGATCCACCGGAATTTCCGCCGGATCCGGTTGCGGCACAGCCGTAACTTTTCCTGTCCATGCATCTTCGCGTGTCAGCCACGCCGGAATGGTTTTTGTGGACAACCGTTCGGCAAGGTTTGCAAAAGGCGCTTTTGCCCGCTTTGCTTCCTTGATCTGAATCACGTCATTGACCTGTACCACGTAGGACGGCAAATCCACCCGTCGGCCATTCACGGTGATATGTCCATGATGCACCAGTTGGCGCGCATGCACTTGCGATTGTGCGAATCCGAGACGGAACACGATGCGATCGAGACGCGACTCCAACCGGGAAATAAGTGCGTCCGCCGTCACGCCGCGCTCCGCACGTGCTTCATCAAAGTACCGCTGCATCTGGCGCTCGCGAATGTTGTAAATGGCCCGCAACGCCTGCTTTTGCTTCAACTGCGCGCCGTACTCCGACGGCGAACGCCGTCTTTGCCCGTGAATACCGGGGGCATACGGGCGCTGCACAATCGGACATTTCGGCGTAAAACACTTCTCTCCTTTTAAGAAGAGTTTCTCGCCGGCGAGACGGCAGCGGCCACAGACGTGATCAAAGGCAATACCCATGGACGTATCGTTAGACTCGACGACGGCGCGGTGGCCGACACCCGTTATGTGGGATTGGTGTGGCGTCACGAATCGAGGTCAGTGCAAGACCGCCATGTGCCGCAAGCGCGCGCACAGCGGATTCGCGTCCGCTGCCGATGCCGCGAATGACCACGGAGGCGTCCTTCACCTGGAAAGGTTCCAGCCGCTTCATGAGGTCACGAACTACTTCGTTTGCGACGTACGGCGTCGACTTGCGCGCGCCTTGGTATCCGATGCGCCCCGCGCTGCTCCAGGCAAGCACATTCCCGTCCGGATCGGCAGCCGTCACAAGCGTATTATTGTAGGTGGACTGAATGAAAACTTTAATAGACGGAACACGACGTCTCCCGCCCTTTTTCTTTTTCTTCGGGGACGTTTCTTCTGTCGGCGACGCTGTCGCAGACGACGTTGGATGGGATGGTTCTTCAGGCATGGGGGTGCACAGTCATTACGTCTTTTCTGACGCAGCGCGGCGACCCGACCCCGCCGTGCGACGAACGTTCCCCCGCACGGTACGACTATTGGTCTTCGTGCGCTGCCCATGCACGGGGAGATGCCGCATGTGGCGCGTGCCGCGGTAGCAATTGATGTCTTTCAAGCGACGAATGTTATCGGTAATATCGCGTCGGAGTTCTCCTTCCACGGGAGTTTCTCGCTCGATGATCTCGCGGATGGCGCCTGCTTCCTTGTCCGTCAGATCTTTCACTTTCACGGACGGGTCTACGCCTGCGCGCGAAAGAATTTTTCCACTCATTGCGCGTCCGATGCCATACACGCGCGTCAGCGCGATTTCAACGCGCTTTTGATCGGGGAGAATAACGCCGGAAATACGTACGGGCATATGATGAGCTGGTAGCTTGTAGCTTGTAGCTTGTAGGGCGTTGCGTGATGAACCTACAAGCTAAGAAGCTACAAGCCACAAGCTAACCTTGACGCTGCTTGTGCTTCGGGTTTGCCGGGCATACCACAAACAAACGGCCGCGACGACGGACCAATTTGCACTGTGCACAACGGGGCTTTACCGAAGCCTGTACTTTCATGAGAAAAACTAAAGGGGCTAGGGACTGGAGGCTAGAGGCGTGGATCGAACATCTATCCAGCACCGAGTACCCAGAACCCAGGACCTTTTGCTTTTTATTTCCTTCTCCTGCGTGGCCCACGCGGCGATTCGCCCGTATCAAGCCGCTGAATGATTCTCCCGCGCGTAAGATCGTACGGTGAGAGCTCTACCGTGACGCGATCACCGGGAAGAATGCGAATGCGGTGCACCCGCATACGGCCGGAGATATGGGCGAGAATCTCGTGTCCTCCTTCCGCCTCGACGCGAAACGTCGTGTTGGGAAGATTCTCCTTCACGACCCCCGCTAATTGGATCGTGTCTTTTGCCACAATACTTCTTTAAACTCCTGCGGAGCGTTCCGCAGCACGGCCTCAAGCGTACGCTCGAGGTGGCCCATTCGAAACAGTCCCAAGTGCGTGCAGAGCAGGATCACAGATGCGTTTACTGAGGATAAAAGATAGCTAATTCGGTGTCAAGAGACTGTACGTGATGAGTAGATCGGTAACACCTTGGGGTCCGGACAGGCCACGGTGATC
>CAZVRG010000023.1:2131-14206 GCA_964630025.1 uncultured Candidatus Saccharibacteria bacterium | reverse complement strand
GGATGCCGGAAACTTTATTTGCGGCAATCGCCATGCCGATGCCGGTATCGCACAGAAGAATCCCGCGCGTCCCTGTGGGATCTGCAACAACTTTTTCGGCAACCGCAAACGCGTAGTCGGGATAATCATCGCCGGCAACCGGCGCCGACGGACTCACATCCTCCACGACAGCTCCTTCGTCGTGCAGAAATATCTTCAGTGCTTCCTTCAGCTCCGTTGCCGCATGATCGGCTCCTAGGATAATCTTCATGGCTTCTTAAAAACTCCGCAGCTACAAAGCTTGCCCGTGCGGCTGCGTAACCTTGAAAAGATAATTCACGCGGCACGTGCGGGTTGCACGGGTGTACAGGGCATACAGCCCGACACCAATGCCAAACGCAGAGGCAAGAATCTGTATCGGCGTGCTCGGGACATTTCGCAGAACAAAGAGCACCCACGCCGCACTGCTGATCCCCACGCCCGCATACCACGAACAATGGCCGGAAAACGCGGCGAAGAGCGCAAGCAGTCCAACGCCAAGCGCGATCCACAATGCGAGTGTCTCGAGGGTGTGCGCGGTGACGCCCGGCAGCGCAAGGACTGCGCCAATCACCAGCGGCACGCCACCCAGCGCGCGGGTTAAACCATCAACATTCCCGACGTTCACGTGGATCTTCATGTGTATAGGGTAACAAACCTCGGCCAGAGACCATAGTCGTCTATACATCCAACGAGCGAGTTGTGGGTCTCGTGGGTTCCCAGAACTCACGCGCACCGCTCTGGGAGGATGATGCATGGAAGAAGGAACCGGCAGGTGCCTTCTTCCAGACGTTAAAACCAAGGTGCCCGGTCAGTCACCGGGCTACCCCCTGGCTCTCCATTACGAAAGGGCGCAAACGCAACCCTCTGATGCAACCATACCGTCACGAGAGCGCCCTGCAAGAACAGCCGTCAGGAATCTTCTGACACTGCTGGATGTTCGCGGTCATCCCCCAAGGAACACCGGTGTTGATGCGCATTGACGAAGACCTTTCTTCAGCGCTCATTGCATCGGATATCCCGCACGCATGAGTGCAATCACCACTGCTACCAGAAGCAATGCACCAAGAATGCCCAGCGTGATCACGGTTGCGCGGTACACACGCCGGTAGCGCGTGTAGGAGACGAGCACTTCTCCGCTCGCCGCTGTGCGTGCGGTGTGCGCAAAGATGGAGCGTGGATCTGCGACGGACTGGGGGAAATTTCTCATGGCAACCGAAAATGCCTCGGGGCGGAGGTAGGATCGCAGCGCGATCAGTAATATCCCCACCGCGGCGCTCAACGCAAGAATGGCACCGCCAAAAAATCCACCAATGACCGATGCAAAGAGCACCAGAAGCACGAACACAATGCCGATCACGATGCGCATGTCTGTTCTCTGCTATGGCGGTGAATTATTCCGCCACGTCTTGCAGACCGCGACTCATCGCAAAGTGACAAAAGACGCACTCCGCATGACGCGGCGGCGTCGATTGCTGGAGAATCGCCACTGCCCGCTCGAGAAGGCCCTGCGCGCGGGCAACATCGGTCTTCATGATTACCGGCTCGATGCGGAACTGCACAGTTCCCTTCCCTTCATACGCGATGGGAGAAAAGAACAGGAGAACCCCGCGCTCATTCACCGTATGCCCGAGTTTGGTAAAGAGCCACGCGTAGAGATCAAGCTGGTGCTCATAATGCCGATGCGTATCGTCCTTCACGGGATACCCCCGCGTTTTGAAATCAAGAGGCGTGAAGTGTCCATCTTCTACAAGAAGATCGTCAATGCCGCCGAGCACTTCCACATTGAGCGCGGGATCGGTATAGCGAAGATCGCCACGCAGGCTATCACGCCACCGATCCAACTGCTTCTGATCCGAGTACAACGTCCCCTCCGTCACGCCGCGAAGTTCCGGCGGAAGTTCGCCGCGCTTTCGGTGCGCGTCCATGGCTGTTTTCAGCACCGCATCAATACCGTTCGGTAAACTTGGAAATGCTCCCTGGGGACGCCGCATATTTTCGTTGATCTGGAGCCAAAAACAACGCGGACACTCCAGCAGCACTGCGAGCGACGAAGCGGAAAGCCGAACGCGTTTCTTCACGGCGACAGTGTACCATGCGCATATTTCAGTGCTTGGTCCCCTTGACGCACCGACACAGGTGAAGTACCGTAACGAGCTTATTTCGCTATGCCGTTTCTGCCTCGTTCACGACGCTTCTGGATTGCTGCCGCTCTCGTTGGGGCAGCAGTCGGAGCGTCGGTGATCGGGGTGCTCCGCAGCCGTGAGGAGCAACCGGAAACGGTTCGGGTCACCAGACGGGACCTTACGCAAGACGTCATCATCACCGGCCGAGCAGAAGCCGCGCACAGCATTGCGCTGCAGCTCGATGCCGGAGGAACGATTGCCCGCATTGCGGTCTCCGTAGGCGACCGCGTGGAGAAGGGCGATTTCCTTGCGGCGCTCGATACGGGTGGACTCTCCGCAGAGCTTGCGCGCGCGTCCGCGATTCGCGTGGCAACGCTTTTTGATGCGCGGCTGAAACTCTCGCATGCAGACCAAGACACGCACGATGTACAGGCGGAACAGACCGCGCTTCTTGAGCAGCGTCGCCAAGCCGTACGCGACGCAAAAGTGGAACGTGACCAGAGCGAAGACGTACGACAGCACGTGATTGCCGAACGCGGCGATCAGTCATCCGAAGCAAAAAACGCTCTGCTTGCTCTGCGCAGAGCGGAAAGCGCATATCATGCCGCACAGCGCACGCTCGCCGCAACGCAGGCCAGCGCTCTGCACGCACAGAACGCCGCAGCCGCCGTGCGCGAGCAGGCACATGCGGATCTTCTCGAAGTAACACAGGCCGCGCCTGATACCGCCGGTCTCTCCGCACTCGATGCGGATGTTGCCCTTGCGCGATTCCGGTTCCGCAACGCGGAGCTGCGCGCGCCCATTGCCGGAACCATTACCGCCGTGAACGGCGACGTGGGAGAACGCGTTCCCGCCACCACTCCACTGATTGTGCTGGAGACGGTTGAGAGCCTAGAACTTGTTGCTGATGTGCCGGAAACGGATATTGCAAAACTTTCCGTCGGGCAATCCGCGCGCGTGACGTTTGATGCGGTGAAAGACATTGACGGACTGGAAGCGATGATTACGCGCATTCACCCCTCTGCTGTGCTGATCGAAGGCGTACCGACGTTCCGCGTGATCACCACGCTCGCCGCAACGGAACCGCGCCTGCGCCCAGGCATGACGGCGGATATCCGCGCGATCACCGGAACACGTGAGCAGGTTCTCGCGCTTCCCACCCGGGCACTGACCACACGGGACGGAGCAACCGTCGTGACGATACGCCTTCCCGACGGACGCACGGAAGAGCAACACATAGCAACCGGCCTTCGCAGTTCGGATGGTTTTGTTGAGATCACGGATGGTCTCGCCGAGGGCGATACAGTACTTCTCCCCGTCCAACCAAGCACGCGCACTCGGTAAACTACACGGCACGCCATGGCGCTGCTCGAGGTCACCAACGTCCAACGCACGTACGGAACAGACGACGCACGCACGCCCGCACTGCGGGACGTGTCGTTCACTGTTGATGAAGGAGCGTTCGTTGCGATTATGGGACCGTCCGGTTCCGGAAAATCGACGCTCTTGCATCTGCTGGGGTTTCTGGACCGCCCCACTGCCGGTTCGTACACGTTCGCCGGTAAAAGCATCGGCGATCTAAACGACGAAGAGCTTGCGCGGCTGCGCAATACCGACGTCGGATTCATCTTCCAAATGTTCCACCTGATTCCCCGCGTTTCTGTGCTCGCAAACGTCGCGTTGCCGCTCATGTACGCTGGTATCCCCGAACGGGAACGCGAAGCGAAGGCGAAAGAGGCGCTCGCGGTCGTGGGTATGACGCATCGGCTTCACCACGTCCCTTCGCAGCTCTCCGGCGGAGAACGCCAGCGCACAGCGATTGCGCGCGCCATTATCAACAATCCACGTCTTATTCTTGCGGATGAACCAACCGGAAACCTGGACATGGCTTCCGGACACGTGGTGCTAGAAATTCTTGAGCGCCTGCACGCACAAGGACGCACCATTATTCTTGTCACCCACGAAACGCCGCTTGCGGATCACGCACAGCGATTGATTCGTTTGAGCGATGGGTACATTGTCGGAGACGAACGCCGCGTGCATGATGCCGCCCACGGCCAATTCCGAAAATAACACCATGCGATTTTCTGATCTTCTTCGCACCGCAGCTGATGGATTGCGCGCAAACATCGGCCGGTCCATCCTGACCATTCTCGGCATTGTGATTGGCGTTGCGGCGATTGTGCTGGTACTGTCGCTTGGACGAGCAGCGCAGGAGTTTATTTTGGGCGAAGTGCAAGGCATTGGCGGAGAAACCGTCATTGTCCGTCCCGGACGCCAACCGGAAGGTCCGTCGGACACCGCGCAAACGCTTTTCTCCGACTCGCTGAAAGAGCGAGATATTATCGCCCTGCGTCGTACGGACAATGTGCCGGGCGCGCGCTCCGTGGATCCGGCAGTGTTTGTGCCGGGAAACGTGACAGCGGGAGACCAAGTCTACCGGCCGACGATTTTCGGATGGAACGCGCAAACGCTCGCAGATATTTTCGACATTACGCCCGCCGAGGGTGATTTGTTTACCAATGAAGACACCCGTGCCCGCGCGCAGGTTGCCGTGATCGGCTCGAAGGTGCGCGAGGAACTCTTCGGCACAGAACTCGCGCTCGGTGAAATCATTCGTATCCGCAATCACCCGTTTCGCATCGTTGGGGTGCTGGACCCCCGTGGCCAAGTTGGATTTCTGAACGTGGATGAGCTCGTGCTGATTCCATATACCTCTGCGCAAGAGAAACTACTTGCTATTTAGCATGTGCACGAGATTTTCATTCGCGCAGAAGATGCGTCACGGGTTGATGAAGTTTCCAACGATGTGCGCCGAACGCTCCGCGAGACGCACGCCATCACCGACCCCGCAAAAGATGATTTCTTCGTCGCAACGCAGCAGGACATCATCGAACGCATCAGCACGATCACGCTTGCGCTGACGCTCTTCCTGACCGCGATCGCAGCGATTTCGCTGGTGGTTGGCGGCATCGGCATCATGAATATCATGCTCGTGTCGGTCACGGAACGAACGCGGGAAATCGGCCTGCGGAAAGCGATTGGCGCAACGCACGCGGATATCCGAACGCAATTCCTCCTTGAAGCATTTCTGCTGACGGTGTCGGGAGGCATTCTGGGGACATTGATCGCGCTTGCCCTCTCTGCGCTTGTCGCAGTGCTCATCCGTCAGCAATTTGGCCTTGCGTGGACGTTCCAGCTTCCGATTGCGGGGATTCTCCTCGGTATTGGAACGGCTGCGCTGGTGGGACTAACCTTCGGCATCTACCCCGCTACCCGCGCCGCCCGAAAAGACCCGATCGAGGCGTTGCGGTACGAATAGTATTACCCCTGCGCTATCCCGGGCTAAGAAATAATGGGGAGACCTTTGATAAAAGGAGACAGACCGTTCGGATAAAGCTTTACGGTATTCTTAACATTCCTCTGATAATGAGGGGTGTCCCTTACTTCTTTAAGCCACTGCTCTGCAGCATGAATGAAGCGCTGGCAGAACAACGAAATATCAAGGTTTAGGGCACCTTCCACAAAGTTGTTATGCAATAAAGTTCCTTGTGGGTTCGGAAGAGTGAACAGCACGCGCGAGAAAGAAGAACTTGGATGCACAGTAGATGCCTGATGTAAGAGTGAACACCTTAATCGGTAACAGTCTACTCCTTTAAGAAAAAGATCATTAACGTAGCGATCGTACCAAGCTGTATATCTTTGCTCATTATCTTGACCATCATCTGATTCAAGCGCTCCGCAAATGCTCGGAACTAGAATCGCGAGAAATAGAGCAGAGTAGTAATTTTCGCTACTAATACCCCGCTTGATTGCGTTCAGTACATCTTCCATATGGCTGGGGAGGAGGGATTCGAACCCCCGATGACGGGTTCAGAGCCCGTTGCCTTGCCGCTTGGCTACTCCCCATCAAGACGCCTACGAGCGTACAGGAAATCCTGCCACCTGAGAAGTTCCATAACGCACATGCGCCCCGCCCATAAAACATGGAACGGGAGCGCATGATGCTTTGATGAACGCTCGGAGAAGGAATCAGTCCTTCGCGTAGGTGAGCGCTTGCTTCACGGCAACGACGAGAGCGGCTGCCGATACAAAGGCGATGAACTGGACGAGGATGTTCGAGACGAGCGGGGTAAACGTGCCAAGTTGCAAACCGGCCACACCAAGGGTCAACAATGCGATGACCGCGACAAGGAAGCCCGTCGACTCCTTTTCCGGAACATTCAGCAACCCAACGAGCAATCCAAGGATGAAGATAATGGCTGCTGCGCCAGGAATATCCGTTGCCAAGCCCACGAGAACCGCAAGGATAAGGCCGATAATAAACGACCAGCGACCAACCGCGGGCGTAAGAATAGTAGTAGACATTCGGGTCACCTCCTTTCGTTTATGTTGTGTGTTATCCCTCCACAGGGGGTATGTGTACCTTAGCGCAAATATCGCCGCACCGCTATCCAGCTGCTGATCATGCTCAAGAGAATGCCGCTGACGAGAAACAACACGATAATGCCCAACGCGTTATCCACAGCCCATCGCCCAAGGTCAAATTGACTTCCCGACACAAAGGCGGACACGCGCGGAGACAGCACGCGCACAAATGGGAAGAAGTAGACCAGCGTAAGAATCGCGGCAATGCTCCCCGAGAGAAGCCCTTCGATAAGGAATGGCCCTTTGATGAACCAGGATGACGCCCCCACAAGGTGCATAATCTCGATTTCTTCGTGATAGCCGTAAATGGCGAGACGGATGGTGTTGAAGGTAACGAGCACGGCAATGGCCGCAATGGCGATGGTAAGAATCAGCCCGATGCGCCGCAGGGTACGGAGTACTCCAGAGAGTCGCGTAATGACCTCGCGGTTGTCTTCAAATGTCACTTTGCTGACATACGGCTGATACTTCGGACTCTTCAGGCTCTCCGCGATTTGCGGATATGCCTGTGAGCTCTTTGCGCGAACAATCAGAGAGCTTTGCAGGGGATTGTCCCCCAGCTCCTGCAGGGCCTGCGCGATGACCGGATTGGTGCGGTGGTGTGCCTCGAAGGTGGCAAGCGCCTGCTCTTTTGTGACGTATTGCACAGACGTGACATCGGATCGCCCTTCAAGATCCGCCTTGATCGCGAGCGTGATTTGATCGGTTGCCGTATCTGCCATAAAGACCGTGACATCCACCTTTTCTTCAACCGCCTTGAGGCTTTCGCCGCCAACCACAGTCACGATAAGAAGCACTGCTAACATCGCGAGTGTCAACAACAGAACGCCGGTGGATGCGAGGGACAGCCAAATATTGCGCCAGTAATGCGTGAGTCCCCAGCGAAGCGCCCGTGTGAGTGTAAGGAAATTCATGGTCTGTGCTTACAACTCATATGTCCCTGTTTTCTGATCCTTCGCAACTTTGCCGCGTTCCAAGGTGACGACGCGGCGCTTCACGGCATTCACAATTGCTTCATCATGAGACGCGAGCAGCACGGTGGTTCCCAGTTTATTGATTTTCAGAAGAAGCTGCAGAAGATCCCAGGCGTGCAGCGCATCCAAATTGCCGGTGGGCTCGTCCGCAATGAGAATCTTCGGTCGAAACGCGAGCGCCCGCGCAAGTGACGTGCGCTGCGCCTCTCCGCCGGACAGCTGCCACGGGTACCGATCACTTTTCTCGGTGAGATTCACGAGTTTGAGGAGTTGCGGCACAACGCGGCGGATTTCGTCTGTGGGCGCTCCGCCCACCTCCATGGCAAACGCCACATTCTCAAACACCGTCTTTCCCTTGAGGAGTTTGAAGTCTTGGAACACCACGCCGATTTGGCGCCGGAGATACGGGATTTGCCAGGGCCGGATCGTGGTGATGTCCCACCCGTCAATGCTCACAGAACCGCTCGTTGGAGGCTCATCCGCAAACAGCAGCTTCAAGAGCGTGCTCTTCCCCGCCCCGCTTTGTCCCACGAAACTCACAAATTCCCCGGTAGCAATTTCCAGCGTCACATCCTCCAGCGCAACGATGTCTTTTTTGCCTTCGCCTGCGCCCCCGCGCACCGGATATGTTTTTGTGACGTGTTGAAACAGAATCATCGGCTCGAATCACAGGATACCATGACGAGATACCAGGGAACAGGAATCAGCGGACAGGGATGCGCACCTGTACGTCACGCGCGCTATAGGTCTTCCTGTTCTCTGTTTACTGTCCCCTGTTCTCTGTTCCCTGCTTTCGCACGCTCGCGTCAATGAATGCGTCGAGGTCCCCATCCAGCACACGCTGCACATCGGAGGTGACATACTCCGTTCGATGATCTTTCACTTGCTTATAGGGATGCAGCACGTAGGAGCGAATCTGACTTCCCCACTCCACCTCCGGAACCGCTCCGCGAATATCCGCGATGGCGTTTGCGTGTTGCTGCTCCCGAAGATGCTCAAGCTTTGACAGCAGCATCGCCATTGCCTGCTCACGATTCTGCAGCTGACTTCGTTGACTTTGACAGGTAACGACAATGCCTGTGGGAATGTGACGAATCCGCACTGCCGTGGATACTTTCTGGACGTTTTGCCCGCCCTTCCCGCTGCTGCGGAATGCCTCGAATTCGATGTCTTCCGGCCGCACCTGCACCGCCGACTTATCAATTTCCGGGATCAGATCCACAAGCGCAAAGGATGTCTGCCGGAGGTTGTCCGCATTGAACGGCGACAGGCGGACCAGCCGATGCACGCCGCCTTCGTGTTTCAAATGCCCATACGCATACGGACCGCTCACGCGCAATGTCACTTGCTTGTACCCCGCTTCTTGGCCGCGATGCTCGTCGAGGAGTTCCACTGCCCATCCTTTGTGTTCTCCGTACCGCAGATACATGCGCAAGAGCATGCCAGCCCAATCCTGTGCATCCGTCCCTCCCGCCCCGGCGGAAATGGTGAGGAGCGCGGGACGATTGTCGTGCGTGCCGGAGAAAAATGTCAGACGCTCCAGCGCCGTAATACGCTCCGCAAGTTGACGGCTCGCGCGTTCTGTCTCCTTGGCAAGCTCGGCATCCGGCTCTCGCGCAAGCAATGCCGTCGTTTCTTGCAGATGGACAAGCGTCGAAGAAAAATCCTCAAATTCCTTCACGTCCCGCTCAATCGCGGCCTGCTCTTTTTGCAGCGCGGTAGCGCGCTCGTGGGCTTTCCAGATATCGGGGTTCTCCAATTCGCGGGCGATCTCCTGTACCCGCGTACGCTTTTTCCCAATGTCAAAGACGGTCCGAAACGGCCTTCAACCGCTCGGCAAGTTCATCGAGAGAAACACTGCTATTCATATATTTTATTCTACTTACTTGCTCCTTAAAAATGAAGGGTGTATAATTTGTAATAAAGCAGAGAGAATGGATACTATTATTTGGATTCTTTTTATCGGCATACTCGCCTCGCCTTTGTTAACGTTCTACGTTTTTGGATGGCGATCAAAGGCTAATCTGGGTTTCATGTTCTGTGCGGGATTGATTTTGTCGATAATGGGCTTTTTCTCGGTTGCCGACCCCAACCCCTCCTCTTACTCTCAGTGGGTTACTGTTCTGATCATCGCCATCGGCGTAGCAATGCTGCTCACATACAGGCGTCATAGGTCAAGGAAACCGCCTGAGAAAATCTTCTGAAGGTCCCATGACTCTGGAGCCGAAGGTGGGAATCGAACCCACGTTTCTACTTTACGAAAGTAATGTTCTGCCATTGAACTACTTCGGCGCAGTTGTAACGAACAAACGTCCTTCTCTGGCTCTTTTGCTTAAAACTCTCTCCTTCCTGCCATTTCCCCTATTGAGCCCAGCGTAAGTAGGAGTTAATGCGTCACAGTTTGGGCAGATTAAACGAAGATTTTTTTCCATGTTATTGCGCCAATTGCCATCGACATGATCGGCGACCAATGGAACTTGTCCGGTCCTTGGATTAATCTTTGCCCATCCGCATACGCAGCACCTATTTCCAAACTTCCCTCGTAAATATCGTTTAATATATCCCGAAACTATACCGAGGCCTTGTAATCCACTCTCCTCTCCAGCCCGCCATTTTTTGATATATGACTCATACTGATACTCCAATTGACACCTATTGCTGCAATATTTGTATCTCGGGCGTGGTGTTTCCTTGTGACAACAAAGGCATTTCTCTCTCGGCTTTTTAGGCATCGGCATACATCAAATATATACGGGATTTTCCGACCGTCGTCAATCTCAGAAGTGGTCGTAGATTGAAGATGGTACTCTACCGTAGCGCGACCATAGCATAGGGAGTCTCTACGATCTAAGCAAGATCCATGCAAGAAAAACGCTTGTCTACGTGAGAGACAAGCGTTCGGTTGTGTCAGGCATATCCCTGCGCACGGACAAGGGTATGAAGAATATCTTCTGCGCGCAGTGACGGATTTCGTTTCGACCAGTATCCCATGTTTGCATGAAACGCGACAAGGCACTTGCGAACCGCGGAAACGTGTGCGTGTGGCGTGGGCGCGAAGAGCAAATCGAGTTCCGCGTCATATTCCTCGCTTTTCGCAAACTGGATGCCGCGAGGAGAAGGAGGGACAGGATGCTGCTTTTGCAACCACGCAATTTCCCGTTGCACAATACGTTTCCACCTGTCCGCGCCCCAACAGACCAGCGTGTTCAGCATCAACATCCATGCGTTCGACTCATGAACCGTTTCGTTGGGATCGAGCGGTTGCAACGATGCAATGCGCGGACCGATGTGGTGTCGCGCGTGATACCCTTCATGCAGAAGTGTCAGTGCAATTTCCGGCCGTGACCAGTGGTCAACGGCGTACAGCAGAATGACCTGATCTGCATGCAAACAACATCCTTGAGCAAACTTCTGCGGTGAGGCTGCAACCGGCAGAACGTCATCGCTGAAACATGGAATAATAGCAACGCCCTCATACTTGCTGTTTGGACATCCGGCCTTCGTAAGCCACGAACCTTTGCCGAACTCATTCGCTTTCCCGCTCGGATATCCAACATATCCATACTGCCGGAGAAAGCTGACCACCGCCTGTCCATTGTGGCTGTGCGGCGATGGCACACGCGACACCATGCTCTCCGTTTGAGTGACAACCTGCTCCAGCAGGCTACGGTACTCGTCTGCTCCGCGCACGTGATGCCCTCCTTTGGAAAAAGAACAGTCGAAACGGAGCAAACATCATACACGCTCCGCACGAACGCGTCAAGGATGGCGCTTGACGATCCGCAGACAAGGCGTGATTGTATGGAGGGATGTTCATTTGATCGGTTCTTTCGCACACGGAGAACCACCATGGTAAGACCGGAGAATCACGTTGAAGATACGCCTATGGAATTTCTCCTCCAGCAAACGCTGCGCCATGGCAAGCGTTGGCATGCGCGCGAAGAGCGAACCGTCGCCTTAGTCAGGAAACTCCACATACGTCTTGCGCGCGGGAAAAATTCTCGACGCACATCGGACACGGTCATCGTGAGTCAGCTGCGCGCCGCCGTCATCGAGACACTGGAGGACGCACACCTCGGACGTGAAGCGGAGCGCCTTTGCCTCAACGATCGTGCGCTCACAGAACGCGACCAAACGAGCGAGGCACTTCTTATGGACGCACTGCAGGAGCACTTCATCGTCACGCAGGCACGGGATCAGTTTGCAGAACTTTGCGGGCATGTATGGACACTTATTGAACGAGAAAAACTTGGAAAGGAGCCACGGGAGTCCCGCTGATGATCAAACCACGCGCTCTCCAGGCATCGGAGAGCGCTTTCATTGAACGGCGTGGAGATGCTCTTGACGTATACAGCACAACGCGCGACAGTATGCCGACTCGCAGCGATCGACAAGGAATGTTCTTTTGTAAGGAGAGTTCCATGTTCGTGGTGAACGACCGAACGTGTTGGGCCATGATGATTCGCAGTCGCATCCTTCACGTTGACCAAGAGCAGCGATGTAGCGTGCTCCTGGAGAAGCTCGAGGGA
>CAZVRG010000023.1:0-2121 GCA_964630025.1 uncultured Candidatus Saccharibacteria bacterium | reverse complement strand
GAGGGATGCGCAGAAAGGCTTCCCAGGCACTCGAAAACACAAACGATCCGTACCGTGTTTTTGCGCAGCGTGCGCGAAGCGCTTGTGGAGGTAGGTTTTCCGCACGAAGCTGAGCACGTGCACGGGGAATGCGCACACGCCCTCATGCATATTCTGGGGCATGTCTTCGGTCTTGATGAGATCCCAGAGACGCTGGAATGTGTACAGGAAAACTTCCACGCGATGGTCCGCGAATCTAGAAAAGACCGAAAACGCAAGTCTTGATAGCGAAACAGGTATGCTTTGCAGCTCTCCCCACGGAGAGCTTTCTTGTATCTCAAATCGCTTCTTCCACTCTGCAGGTGACTCTGGATCCGCTTTCGAAGATCTGCTGTAGATCCGGTATAGTATTCTCCGTTTCGTAATCGAATAACGTAGACATAGTGCATAACGTTCAGCATAGTCCCACTCCGCTCGCTCACGCGAGCTTCGCGGGACACCACTTCGCTCATGTTTCAGTGTTCTGAAAAATATATGCACAGTGCCTGCACCGCGAAGCCCCGCTGCAAAGCGGGGCGAAGTGGTGGAGCCGCATCGTAGAGGACGTTCGAACTGCGATGAATATTCTCGGCGCAAGATTTTCAGTCCCCGCTTTCGGTCCGAAGATATGAAAAAACTTCTCCTGACGAGGCATTGGAACATAAGTATAATGATAGTAGGTGTTCTTTACAGATGTCTTTCTGGAGGTCTCACCATGCTGTGTCTTGAGAATGTGGCCCAGCCTAATACCTTCCCGGCAGATGAGTTCAAGAGACTTTTTCAGGAGCGTCTTCCCGACGGTGAAATCTACTTGGACGAAGAATGTTCGATTCAGGCGGATAGACCGGATGTGAGACTGTGGCGTGTCTACTTTCTGGAGGATAAACGGAAGGACTTCATGGATTTTCTCCGCGAGTATGCGAATCTTAAGGGGTTCGCGTATCGAGAAAACACTCTGAAGTACCCACGGTAGATGCGTACGCGCACACAGGGAGCCCGAAAGCGTCCCTGTGTGTTTTTATAATCGGTTGAGGTATCTGTTCGACTTCTGGAGCGCCTTAGTATATGACGTTAGAAGTGCGATCAAGACAGATTGGCCGTCCCATAGATCGCCGTCTTTCTTCCCGTTCGCAGTGCCCAACCGGTATCCCCGTATGAGAAATGCCACCACTCGGCGGCATAATTCGTAAACCCTGCGCGTTCCATTACGCGCTTGAGAAGAGCACGATTCCGTGCGATACGCGGTGGCGTCGGCCGCGTCTTTCCACCAAGCGGGAGAGATTGTCCATCGCTTCGGCAGAGCGTGAGATCAATCGCTCCGCCCGTGGAGTGCCACGGCGGGATACCTACGTCCGGAGGGAATATCCAGATGTTCAGTTCCCGCCGGAGGCGAGGGCGGTTCCATTTCGGATGGGCCTTTTTCATTCTCGCAAGCGCTTTGGAGTAGTACTGGCGCTGGACATGGATTGGTCGCCACGCATCTCGGATTTTAAACGTCACTCCTTTGGGAAGCGTTTTACGCGCACGACGAATCATCTGCACAACAGTTTTGCGAGCATGGACGGACCGTTCTGTTGTTAAACGACGTTTTCCCAGGGAGGCTGTATCAATAACGATCCAGGGGCAGAACACGTGCAGATCGACCAGTGACTCGCCGTTGTCGCGTGTCCTGATCCGTCGCAGCGCACTGAGAGGTTCCCCCTTCATAAGTGTTTCTTTGCAAATGCACCACCAGAGTGCGATTTTAGGTACCGCTCGAACGCTTCCGCTCGATCTCGCTCACGAAAGGCAATAGAGGTCTTGAGTGCCCAGCGACCGAACTTACTCGTATGGGAAGTATGCCCCGCATTGTGTTCGGCCAGTCTTCGTTCGAGGTTGTCTGTGAGTCCGACATACCAGTGCCGACCATCGGCTGATTCGAGAATGTAGACGCAGGTCACGCACACATCATAACAGCCCGGCTTCGTCCTTCGCTCCGCTTGGACTACGCCGAGGCATCCGGCTCTCATCGCGGCGAAGCCTGCGCCGAGCGCAGGCGGAGCCGGATGGAGCGGGTAACGGGAATCGAACCCGTGTCTCAACCTTGGGAAGGTCGCGTTCTGC
>CAZVRG010000022.1:1701-14799 GCA_964630025.1 uncultured Candidatus Saccharibacteria bacterium | reverse complement strand
GGTTCAACGAACAACTGCGAATGTAGTGTATGTACTTTTGGGGGGATGTCAATGGTTTGAGCGCTGTGCGTAACGAAGCAGAACAAGCGAGAGCAGGACGCATGCGCCGAGGATGGGAAGGTTCCCCATACGCGCGATGGGTGTTTTCCCCGAGCGGAGAACAACCTCGCCGGTCAGCACTTCATCCGCCATTGTGCTGGATGCCTGCGCAATGGGCCGCCCAAGGGGATCAAGAATCACGGACCATCCGCGCTTGGTGGCGCGAGCGAGGTATTTATCCTGTTCAAGCGCGCGAAAACGCGCGAGCTGCAATTGATAGCGTCGTCCGTGTTCGTTGAAACCGATCTCGCTTCCCGACGCAAGAATGACGCTGGGATCAGCGGTAAGATACCGGTGAAAGAGCGCGTCATCTTCCACTTCGAGACACGAAAGAAGGAGCGCATGTCCCGCATCGGTTTGGAGAAACGCCGTGGTCGTCCCGGGCGTATAGACCGGCCGGCGCGCAAGCCATGTCCATTGCAGCAACCACGGGGTTTGCTCGGCGATGGGAAAGAGTTTTTGTTTCGGATATGCGGAGACATCTCCATTCTGGCTCACCGCGAGCATCGCATTTGAGAATGCGCCATTCGCATAGAGCGGCTGTCCGAACACCATCGCACGCGCATGGAAGCGCGCAAGCTGCCGTTGCAGTTCTTCCCGTTCACGTTGCCAAAACTGCGAATCAATAATATCCGGCGTTGGAAATGTTTCTTCCGCAATATCAAGGGGATATTCGTGAATCAGCTCTTCCGGGAACAGAAGAAGATCACGAGAGCCCTGAACCTTTTCGAGAAGCATGTCATATGGCGATGGAAATCGAAAACCTTCCTGCGTCTCTTCGGGGAGTGGGACATTCCATGGCACATATCCCTGAAAGACCGCAAGTGTTCGCTTCTCTCCCGCATGCAGCGTGCGAAGCGTGCGTTGTGTCAGGAACGCTCCCAGACCAAGCGCAACACACGCGACAACCACGCCAAGGGCAGCGATACGCATCCGTCGGTCACGGCGAACAGCGAACAGAAAGAGCAGGCCGTTCACAGCAATCACCAACAGTGCCAGTCCGTACTTCCCCCACATGCGCGCAGTTACCGCAATGATCGGATATTCCACAAATGCATACCCGATGTCGCTCCACGACAGCGTAAAGAAGAGCGCGCGCCGCACATATTCGAACAGGACCCAGAGAACCGCGAAGGCAAGCACGCCAGCAACGGGACCGCGCTTTGTCCACACATATGCCGTTCCAACGCCCCACAGGGCGCCGGCAACACCTCCCCATGCCGCCACAAGGGCGCGCACGGCCAGCACCATGACATCGAATGACCAACTATCTTGCACGCCGAGTGCGGCAAGGCCTCCCACATCAACAAGAATGAATTCCTTCGCCTCCTGTGAGGGCTCGAGTGTAGCGAGCGCGCAGAAGAAATACGTAAACGCGAGGAGAAATCCTGCAATCGCCCCAGTGGATATTCCGCGAGTGTAGCGATGGAAAAACCACATGGTGGGAAGAAATGCCACAAAGAGTACGGGCGAGAATGTTGGAAAAAAAAAGACCAACGCAAGAAGCGCGCCCGTACAGACCGGGAGCAAAAACGGCGCAACGGTACGCAGATGCGTCATGCTGCGTTCTGTAC
Source organism: uncultured Candidatus Saccharibacteria bacterium (assembly GCA_964630025.1). Taxonomy (GTDB): domain Bacteria; phylum Patescibacteriota; class Andersenbacteria; order UBA10190; family CAIZMI01; genus VMFP01. The sequence goes on along the minus strand of CAZVRG010000022.1, from coordinate 13,126 downwards.
GTTAGCGGCCCAAGCGTCCGACAAGTGACACCACGAAGAGTACCGATGACGCAAGAACAATCGTCGGACCGCTTGGGAGATTTGCCGCAAACGAAAAGAGAAGTCCTGCGATAAGCGCAACGATGCTGCTTGCGATAGACCACAGAACCATGGAATAGAACGTGCGCGCGATGTTTTGCGCCGTCGCCGCCGGCACAATCAGCAGCGCGGTGACCAACACCACACCAACGATACGAATTGCCACCGCAACGACAAGCGCAACCAAAATAAGAAAGAGAAGATCCGTCCGCACCACACGCACGCCCTCAACTGCCGCGAGATCACGATGCAGGGTGCTTAACACAATTTCGCGCCACGAAAAGAACGCGGCAATAAGCACCACAATGGAAAGAATCCACGCAAGCGCCACATCAAACGTACTAAGGGCAAGCACGTCTCCAAACAAAAAACTCATCAAATCGGCGCGATAGCCTTTAAGAAATCCGATGGTAATGACACCAAGCGCAACCGCGGCGGAATAGGCAACGCCAATAAGCGTATCCAAGGAAAGTACGGACCGCCCACGAAGATAGGCAATCAGCATCGCCGCGGCGAGCGCGATACAGAGTGCACCGAAGAGTGGCGGCGCGGAAAAAAGCAGCGCAATCGCAACCCCGAGAAGCGACGCGTGGGAAATCGCATCGGAAAAGAACGACATGCCGCGCAGCACAATAAACACGCCAAGAACGCCGCCAACAAGCGCAATGGCGATACCGGCCGCGATCGCTCGCTGCGCAAACGGCAAACTCAACAGATCAAGAACCTCAATCATCAGCGTGTGACGGGGTATGCGGCTCGCCATGATGCGGATAGACGCCGACATGCGGACCATATGCGCGACGGAGCGTTTCCTCCGTAAGCACCGCAGCGGGCGGCCCCGAGCAAATCAACTTCTTATTCACGCAAAACACATGCTGAGCGAATCCCGCGACAATATCGATGTCGTGGGAAATCAGCACGACGGTCACCTTTTCTTCTGTACTCACGCGCCGAATAAGGTTGTAGATGGTTTCCTCCGACCCAATATCGATGCCAGAACTTGGCTCATCGAGAAAGAGAATGCGCGGCCGATCCGCAAGTGCAAAGGCAAGAAAGACACGCTGGAGTTGCCCACCAGACAACGTTCCGAGACGCTGATGTCCCAAACCGTGGGCACCGACAATGCGCAAGCAGTGGTCGCGTCGCGCCGCATCGTTGCCGCGCTTCAGAGAAAACAGCTCTTCGACGGTCAGCGGAAATGAGCGTTCAATGCTGATAAATTGCGGAACGTATGAGACGATGGGCGCAACTTTTTTGTACTGTTCATGCGGTATCCCAAAGATGCGCACCTCTCCCGATGCCTTTGGCAATAAGCGCAGAATGGCTTTCACGAGTACGCTTTTCCCCGCCCCGTTCGGGCCGATCAGCGCAACGGTTTCTCCCTCCTCTACGGACAACGAAATGTCATCAATAATCGTTCGCCCGCCAAGCGTGACGGTAAGATGATGAACATCCAGCGCGTTCATTCCTACATGATACGGGCAACGGAGAACAGAGGACAGGGGACAGAGCGCAGGGAACAGCGACGACTGCCCTGCCGGCTGCCTATTGCCGAGTGCCTACGTCTTCGAGATACCGAAGAATCGTTCGAACGCCGACACCGGTTCCTCCCACAGGATTGACGGGATTTGTTTGGCGCTCGGCATAGGAGGGGCCGGCAATATCCAAATGTACCCACGGCGTGTTGCCGACAAACTCTTTCAGGAAGAGGGCGGCAAAGATTGCATCTCCAGGTGCCCTCCGCGTGCTCTCAACGTTCTTCAAGTCTGCAATCGATCCTCGTATTTTCGACTGGTAGTCACGCACGAGCGGAAGTTGCCACATAGGTTCTCCTGAACGTTCTGCCGCGGCACGGATACGTTCTGCCACAACATCATTATTACTAAAAAATCCAGTTACTTCTTCACCGAGCGCAACAACACAGGCGCCTGTGAGTGTCGCAAGATCGATAATCGCGGTTGGTCGTAGTTTTGCGGCAATTCCCAGCGCGTCCGCCAATGTTAACCGACCCTCTGCATCTGTGTCGAGAATTTCTATCGTTTTTCCGGAGACCGTTCGGACGATGTCTCCCGGCTTTACCGCTGTTCCTGATGGCATATTTTCGCAGGCGGCGATTATGCCATGCACCTCCACCGGAAACCGCAGACGCGGGAGCGCGGAAAAGACACCCAGAACAGATGCTGCGCCGGCCATATCAAGCTTCATCGTTTCCATGCTGTGTGAAGGCTTGAGGCTTAATCCACCAGCATCAAACGTAATGCCCTTCCCCACAAGAACGACACGGGGACGTACGACCGAACGAGTCTGCTTTGTAGGCGCGAATACAAGATGCACAAACGCCGGCTCCGCGGTTGAGCCTTTTGCCACCGCAAGGAATGCACCCATGCCGCGTTTCTCGCATGCGGCGCGATCCCACACGGTGAGCGTCACGGTGCCACGCGACGCTTTGGCGATTTTTTGCGCTTCGGCAACAAGCGATTGGGGCGTAAGATGCGACGCCGGCTCATTCACCAGATCGCGCGCACGCATTGTCGCTTCTGCGTCAATAACACCCCGCACCATTCCCCTGTTGGTGTGTTCGCGATCTTTTGATGGCACATGCAGCTCGACGCGTTGTAGCGCTAACCGCTTTTCTCGCGCAGCGGATTCTTTCGTGTATGTCGTGAACCGATAGTTTGCGAGCAGCGCTCCTTCCGCAAACGCACGACCGAGATCGAGTGATGAGGGATGCGTCGTGAGGTGTGCGGGAGCGACGATCGCTACCGTCCGAAGGCCCTCTGCTTTCGCATACTGAATCGCTGCCGCGACACCGCGGCGGACGGTATCGAGCGTCAGTGCTTTTCCGGCACCAATCGCAAAGAGTGTCCGCGCCGTGCGCCCGGGAAGTGGAATGTCGTGCGTCTGCGCTGCTTCGCCTTTGAAACCCGCTCGTTCCGCATGGCTGCGCGCGACGCGCGCAAGCGACGCCGGAAGAGGAAACGTTTTCCCATCTGAAAAGACGGCAACGACGTCGGCGGCGGGAAGCCCGGCGCGCACGGAACGAACGGCAAGCGGAAGGCGCATAAAGATTCATCACCATATCGCACGTACCATGCCTTGGCAAGAGAGCAAAGATGGTGTACCAACGGAGAAACCCCACCGAGCAATGTTGCCCCATGACTGATAGCAATGCACCCACAGCATTCTCCGCGCCACCCGTATCGGCGATCGTCCCATCATTCAATGAAGGGAAACGGATCGCACAGGTGTTGGATATTCTTGCGTCCTATCCAGGATTTCAGGAGGTGATTGTTGTCGACGAATCCACCGACGATACCGAGGTCATTGTCCGGCGATACCCACACGTTCGGTACTATCGGCAACACGGAAACGACGGCAAAGGCCAAGCGATGGATCAGGGTGTGAAGCATACAACAAGCGATATCTTCTTCTTTTGTGACGCAGATATTACCGGACTCACCCACGCGGCAATTGACGCGATTCTCGCGCCCGTTCTGCGCGGCGAGACGGAGATGTCCGTTGCGGTGCGCGGTCGTAGTGTTCCGTGGCTCACGCAGGTGCTTGCCCGATTCTTTCCTCTCACGACGCTGATCGCAGGAGAGCGGGCCGTACATCGCCGGCTCTGGGAAAGAGTGCCGAAGGCGCATACGCGGGGATTCGGCATTGAGCAAGCGCTCAACACCGTGGCTGCAGCCGAGGGAAAGACGATTGCCTATCATCTTGTTCCCGGCATGCGTCAGACAGTAAAAGAGCAAAAATATGGGATCCGCATGGGGCTCGCGCGGCGGTGGATACTCGTGCGCGACATGGTGAAAACGGGCGCGCTGCTCATCAAAGAGCGGACCGCGCAGAACAGACGCTAAAGCGTCATGTCTGCGGAAACGCCTCCCGCGGTGTCAGAACGCGGGTGGGGATTGGTGCGATGCGAGCGAATGTTTCTCCCGCATCGCGTGAACCCACAATGAATCCGTAGTGCATGGGAACGGAGATGCCCGCGCCCATTGCCTGCGCGGCACGCGCTGCTTCCTCCACATCCATCGTATAGGTGCCGCCGACGGGAAGGAGTGCAACATCGGGTGCGAGCGCATGTGTCTCCGGAATATCATCCGTGTCCCCGGCGTGAAAGATCGTGCCGCCATCCACCGCGACAAGAAACCCCACGCCCTCACCGCGTGGATGAAATTTCTTGGTGAGATTGTATGCCTCCGTTGCAGTAACTACCACATCGCCAATCGTCACCACCTCGCCCGGCCGCAACGAACGCACATCGCCCACCAGTTGTTCCGCACATGCTTCCGCAGCCACAATGACGCCATGCTCTGCGAGTATGCGGTTCACTGCATCGGGATCGCAGTGATCGTCGTGCCCATGGGTCACGAGCACAATATCCACAGCAGATGAGAGCGTGATACCCCACGGATCAAAGGCAATACGCACACTTCCGTCATACAGAACACTCGCGTGCTTCAGCCACGCGAGCCGAGAGAGCATGTCCGCAGCCGCGGAAGGAACCTCGTTCGCATCCATGGCTTCTTCTCTCCAACCGCTTATATGCCGCGTAATTCTGTATCCAGTTTGCTGACGTCTTGCTCGAAGTCGTTTTCAAGTGCAAGATCGCTTTTCTCCGCTGCTTCCATATCAGCAAGTTGCTCTTGCTCCGGCGTGAGTGTGAGAGGAGACGGGGACGGCGTCGACGGAAGCGTCGGAAGCGGCGTGTATGTCGCGTCCGGCGTGATTGTGGGAAACGGTATTTCTTCCGATCTTCGCGCTGCGGGCAACACCATGAAGAGCACAATCAGAATGATAATGAGAAGTCCGATAAGAACCGCGATGAGTGTTTTGTTCATGGCGTGGCTGTGGGTGAAGGAAGAGGAGAGCTCGCGGGCGTCGCGGATGCGGACGCAGAAGCGGACGGCGATGGGCGCGAACGCACATCTGCGCGAATCGCTAACCGAAGTTTCAGGAACGCCGCCTGGACTTTTCGCAGATCCGTCCGGATGTCCCGGACAAGACGGCGGACGGCGGGAATCACCGTGCGTGGCTTTTCACTGTCTGCGAGCGCATCAAGTTCTTTCTTGGCATTCGCAATCTTTTCCTGAAGACTGGTGACTGCACTGCGCGCTGCTGTGAGCTCCGCATCAACGGTAATCGTGTGCCCCGCGGCGCGAAGGGCTTCAATGCGGCGCTCGACATTTGCGAGGTGTTGTGTGAGACGATTCGATAGATTTGTCAGCTTGTTCGTCATGCCGCGGATAATGCCCGTCACGCGCTCAAGACGCAGGGTGTGTTTAGCTTGCCGAAGAAGTCCCTTCGGCCGCACGTCAACCGTCGCGCTGGGAGAGGGTGTTGCCGAGGGAGAGGGACTGATCTGCGCCTGCTTCTTCACTTGGCCGGGCGCGTAATTCGAATTGCCTTGGGCCATTGCCACAGGCGTAAGCACCGTCCCAACGAGGAATAGCGCAACTGTTCCAGACGCGGCATGGGAGAAAATACGAAATCGCATATTCGTGCATAGCTATGATAGAGGAAGTGGAACGAGGAAAAAAGCCTTGTCAAGACCCCGCCGGCTGACGCACGGGTATTCCCTCGTTGGCAAAATGAAGAGTGCGCCCAGTGGCAACAAGCAGACCATCGTTCTCGAGACCGCGAACGAGACGACGAAGACGCGCTGCAGAAATATCGGCGAGGACCGCACTGACCGCACGCAATGACAACGGGCGTGGATCGTGCTCACGAATGAGTTGGAGAATTTTTCCTCGGTAGATGCGGTCGGGGATATTCGGGTGGGAACCGCTTCGGTTCCCCCTCCGAGACTCCCCCCTCCCGCTAGAGGTGCTCGCGAATCGCGGGCCCGATAACCCACGATTCGCTCGCGGAGAACGATTATGAGAATCTTGAAGTTGCAATTGCGGGTATGCCTTGCAGTGCTGTTGTAAAGGGCATGCTTCGCACCGCGGCTTTGCTTTGCATACGAGCGCTCCAAAATCCATCACGGCGTGACCCCACATTCCCGGAGGAAAGCCCGCGATTGCCTGATGAGGCGTTGTGTCTTGAATCGCCTGTGTCAGCTTCTGTTCCACGGGATGTGCTCCAAGAAAAACTCTGCCCATGACGCGACGAACATTCACATCTGCGAGTGCATACGGAACGCCTGTCGAAAACGTGGCGACCGCGGCGGCCGTGTAGTCGCCGATACCTGGAAGCGTTCGGAGGAGAACGGGATCCGTCGGCACCCTTCCATGAAAGCGCTGAACAATATCCTGTGCCGCACGAAGAAGGTAGAGTGCGCGACGGTTATATCCCATCCCCTCCCACGCAAGGAGCACATCACGCGGCGTTGCGCGGGCAAGTGCCTGAACCGTCGGAAATCTCCGCAGAAACGGACGATATTTCGGCATCACCCGATCCACCTGTGTTTGCTGAAGCATGATTTCGGACACGAGAATCTTGTACGGATCCTTGGTGTGCCGCCATGGCAGATCCCGCTGGTGGACACGGAACCAGCGTAGGAGAGTGTTCTGGACCTTATGAATGCGGGAGAAATTTTCTACCACAGAGCCCAGCCTACCATCCATTCGCAGAAACAAAGAAGAATGAAAGAAGCCGCGATGCTATATCGCAGCTTCTCACCATTTCTCTCGAAAGTATTTACGGAACCACAAACGTGTACGTCTTCTTTGGAACTACATGCCCGTCGCTGTCCTCCGCAGTGAACTCGGCTTCGTATGTCCCCGCAGGAATCGTCCTCTGAATTTCCCCTCCTTGATAAATCATCCGTACTCCGTCTTCCACCTTATTCCCGTACTCGTCAGTTGTGATTGTTGCTCCGCCTCCAGCTTCACTCGTCGTGTAATTCGCGACATCGGGGCTAACTCGTTTAAAGCTCGTAGTTTGGTTAAACCAACCCGAGTATTGCGTATATGGTGTGTGGTGCCACCACAGGAAATCGACGACCAAGAGAGCTTCTGGAAAATCTCCTCCCTGAGCAACATAGACACCTGTAACCTCAAAGTTTGCATCTGGCCCCGGGGTGGGCAGAACTTCTGCGCGAACAGACCCGCCTATAAACAAACTCATCATGGCTATGAGGACCGCCATGGCAATGGCGACAACAGTGAACACGGGGAAGGATTTCCCTCGTAACAAAGATATTATGCTCATACGAAAATTTTCACCTCCTCTCTCAATATGGGGTTACGTACATGCATCACGCCAGCTCACAATGACACAAAAACCGGAAAACTCTCGAAAAGCGCTGCGGGATCTTTTATGACACGACATTCACGGGCTTCCCCGCAAGAAACCCTTGGATATTTTCCACTGTTGTCTGGAAAATTCGCTGGACCGCTTCCTGACTATTAAACGCGTTATGCGGCGTAATGATCACGTCGTCTCGTTCGATCAGAATGTGATTGCGCAAGACCGTTGCGAGATCCTTTCCCGCCGGAACATTATTGGCAAGGAGTTCCGCTTCTTCATAGACAAGATTTTCCTCCTCAAGCACATCGAGGCCGGCGCCGTGCAGGATTTTCTCATTCAGTGCCCACAGAAGCGCTTGCGTGTCCACCAATGCACCACGCGCGGTGTTCACGAGAACAGCGCCCTTTTTCACCTTCGCAATATTTTCCCGATTGATGAGATGGTGCGTGGATGGAAGATACGGAGCATGGAGCGTGATGACGTCGCTCTTCGCAAGAAGTTCATGAAGATCCGATGTATAGGTAAGACCCAATTCTGCAGCGAAAGCAGCATCGGGCTTTGCGTCATACGCAAGCACCTGCATCTGAAAGCCCTGTCGCGCGATACGACAGACGTTTTTCCCGATTCGTCCCGTTCCCACCACGCCCAACACACGACCGGCAAGATCAAACCCGCGAAGACCTTCGCGATTGAAGTTCAATCGCTCCGTCCGCTCATAGGACTGAAAGATTTTTCGTGACAGTGCAAGAATGAGCGCGAAGGTATGCTCCGCAACGGTGTTTTCTCCGTACGCCGGCACACGGGCAACCACGATTCCGCGCTCGGTGCAGGTGTTGAGATCCACGTGGTCAACCCCCATCGAACGGGAAGTGAGAAATTTCAATTGCGGAAGCTCGCGAAGCACATCCGCATTCGCCACGGAACGTACAAAGGTGGAAACAACTTCCGCGTTTTGGGCCGCAGGCGCGGTTTCCACGCGCAGCGGTTCCGGAATAAAGACGAGTTTTTCGTTTGGAAACAGTTGGCGAAGCTTGTCGCGGCCAACGGCTTCCTCTTCAAAAAAAGCGAGGGTCACTTGGATGGATATTAAAGAGATATATACGGTAGATAGTCTACCAGACTTTTCCTCCTCAATGATCCCCGCCCCTAAGCAATCGCTATCTGACCGTGCTATACTCTTATGGATACACACGGATATATAACGAAGGATGGACTTTTTCAGCTTCAGCTACCCACACCGTGTTCTTCTTGTGCTGCTGGGAACGGCGGTCACCATCGCAGTTCTTATCCTGACGTCTCTTGTCTCCGTAGACATTGCAACACGCGTTGCCGGAGGTCGTTTTGTTGTCGACGTGCCGAATCCGGTACCGTCGGGCGGGCGGGTTACTGTTCGATGGGGAGTCAACGATCCCGCGGGAAAACTGCAACCGCCGTCACCGGAAAATCGTCGGCGATATCCGCACGAGAAAATCGAGTTGGAAGTGCTGAAGGGGGACGGGCGAAAAAAATACACGCTTGTAGGGAGAACACCGAATGACGGGGAAGAAACCGTGACACTGCCTGCCATCGCGCCAGGAGCGACAGTGCGTTTTGTGCTAACGGCAGCGAATGTGAAGACATTATTTGGGAGTATTTTCACTCGTAGTGCAGCAGTCACCACTGTTGGATCACCGGACTCTTCCAGCAGAGACAGCGGCGGAGGCGGATCAAGCGGCGGCTCCTCCAACAGTGCTGGACAAATAAATAACTCTCCGCCACTCGCAGATGAATTCGAGAGTGATGGAAGAAAGATCACTATCCGCAGTGATCACAGCGAACTGATTGCCGGTCAGACTGAGCGGATTACAGTGACCTACGCCCTCAATCATTGGCCCGGTACATACAAAGGAAATATGGAAGTTCTGGTTACGTCACCAGATACATCAAATATTTCCCCCAGCGACGGACAACACTCACGCGCAGGGGGATCGTCCATCGTGTGGTCATATAGTATTCCCAACGGCCAATCAGCTTCCTTCTCCTTTAATGTAAAAGCTCCGCCACGGGGATATCAGGGACGGGATCACCTGGAAGTCACTGCCCAAATACATGACACTTACGGACCCATATACTTGAATCAGGACGGTACTGCACCGGAGGGACCAATCAATGTTAATCGTGCCAACGTAGCTACCTGGCCAATACGCTAAAAAACGAATAATTACGCCGCTCTCGAACGTACCGTTTCCCCCAAGGGCATTACCTCACAGTGTTTCGTATCCCTCGTGCTGGATACGATCGGCGAGGTCTTTTCCTCCTTCCGCGACGATTTTTCCTTCCTTCATGACAAGCACACGATCAGGAACTAAGAACTCGAGAAAACGTTCATAGTGCGTGATGAGCAGAACGGCCATATCGGGACGCTCGCGCTTGATTGTTTGAATGCCTTCCGCCACGGTGCGGAGCGCGTCCACGTCGAGACCGGAATCTGTCTCGTCGAGAATGGCGAGTGTCGGTTCCAGCACGGCAAGCTGGAGAATTTCCGCGCGTTTCTTTTCCCCGCCGGAGAACCCTTCGTTCACGTTCCGCTCCGCAAACGAGGGATCCATTTTGAGGAGTGCAAGTTTTGTGTCGAGAAGCGCGAGAAAGTCGCGTGCTGGCGGAAGCGTACCTGTGCGCTCCCCCACCGCCGTACGCAGCATCTGGCTAAACGGAACGCCAGAAATCTCGTAGGGATATTGGAAGGAGAGAAAGAGTCCTGCCTTTGCGCGTTCTTCCGGTTTTAATACGAGAAGATCCTTGTTTTCGTATGTTGCTGTTCCGCCAGTAATTTCATACTTGGGATGCCCCATCAGCGCGAACGCGAGCGTGCTCTTTCCGGATCCGTTCGGCCCCATCAGCGCGACAATCTCGCCCGAACGAACGTCAAGAGACACCCCATGGAGGATTTCTTTTCCCTCGCGTGAAACTTTGAGATCTCGAACAGAGAGCATAAACGAAGTTAGATAGCGTGTAAGCGTGCAAGTGCGCAAGAACGTAGTGACGACTGCATGAGTTTACTCTTTCACGCTCGCACGCTCGAATGCTTGCACGCTATCGCCTTGAAGCGCCTTCTTCAATGCGATCAGCGCAAGCATGGCACACTTTACGCGCGAAGGAGAAAGCGTACTGCCCAAGAGACGCTCCACATCGGCACGTTCCATGCGTAGAATGTCCTCGGTTGATTTTCCAACCACATGCTCGGTAAGGAGCGAAGCGGCGGCTTGGGAAATAAGGCACCCGTTGCCGGTAAAGCTGAGAGCTGAGAGCTGAACGCTGACGGAGTCACCCTCTGTTCCCTGTTCCCTGTTCTCTGATGCCTTAAATTTTGCATAGATCTTCACAACATCTCCACACAGGGGATTTACTTCTTCCTGAACGACGTTGGCATCGGCAAGCTCGCCACGATTCCGCGGATGTTTCGCATGATCGAGTAGTTCTGCGCGCGAGACAGCGCTTACCGGAGAGAAACCGGATGTTTCCAGAGGAGTATTCATGCGAGTATCTGCTGGGCTTCGCTCAGTGCGGCAATGAACCGATCGAGATCGTCCGTTGTCGTGTAGAGCCCCACACTGGCACGCGCACAGTCCGCGAGCCTAAGACTCGTCAGCAACGGCTGGGCGCAGTGGTGCCCGCCGCGAATAGCAATGCCTCGTTCATCCAGAAAGGAAGCAAGATCATGTGAGTGAATACCCTGCATCGTGAATGAAAAGATGCCCAGTCGATCGTCCGGACCCAACACCGTAAGACCGGGAATGCTCTTCAATCTCGGGAGCGCATACGTCACGAGTTCCTGTTCATGCTTCCATACGGTGTCCATACCGATGCTCGAAAGGAACCGCACGGCTTCCGCTGCCGCTACGCCGCCGGCAACGTTGGGCGTTCCCGCCTCAAACTTCCACGGCAGATCGTTCCACGTCGCTTGGTCGCGCGTGACTGTTTTCACCATGTCACCACCGGTCAGAAATGGCTCCATACGTTCCAGAAGCTCTTTCTTTCCGTACACCACACCGATGCCCATTGGTCCGTACATCTTATGCAGAGAGAACACGACAAACTCCGCATCCCATGCCCGTACGTCAATCGGAAGATGCCCCGCGCTTTGGGCTGCATCAACAATCACGGGAAC
>CAZVRG010000022.1:0-1691 GCA_964630025.1 uncultured Candidatus Saccharibacteria bacterium | reverse complement strand
GAAAGAAGTTTCGGTTTTTCTGCGAGTTTTTTCTTCAAATCTTCAGTATCCAGTTTCCCGTCTGCCGTGAGTTCCACGTATTGCAGATGCGCGCGCTTTACCTTCGCAAGTTGCTGCCAGGGCACGATGTTGCTGTGATGCTCCATTGCCGTAAGAAGGATCGTGTCGCCCGCGTCCACGCGCGCCATTGCCCACGTCCATGCAAGGAGATTGATGCCTTCGGTTGCGTTGCGAACAAAGAGTATTTCCTCGACACTGCCCGCACCGATGAATCGCGCGATATCCTCGTGCGCGGCGACGTATGCGGCAGTCGCGTGCTCGGATAGCGCATAGACGCCGCGGTGCACGTTGGCGTTGATTGTCTCGTAAAATTTCCGTTCCGCGTCGATCACTGCAAAGGGTTTCTGCGTGGTCGAAGCGTTGTCCAAATACACCAGCGGCTTGTCACGCATGGTGCGGGAGAGTATTGGGAACTGCGCACGCAACGCGTCTGTTCCGGGCGTAGGCAACGCCAGCGCAGATGTCCGGCGCTTCTGTTTTGCTGATGTCATGAAAGTCGCCATTTTACCTATTTACGTAAATAGGTAAAATCTGATCCCCTTCTTTGAGAGTCTCACGAATGTGCCGGCGAAGATTTGCACGCAGCTCCTCGGGATACACACGAAGCATCTGGCCAAGAAAACCATCAACGAGCAGTTGCCGTGCCGCGTCCGGAGAAACTCCCCGGGACTGCAGATAAAACAGATGCTCCGGATTCAGTGCGCTCACCGTGACGCCGTGCGTGCAGCGAACGTCGTTGGTATTGATTTCCAGATTCGGCACTGGATCTACTTCCGCCGTCCGTGAAAGAAGTACTGTGTCACAGCGCTGATACCCGTCGGATCCATGTGCTGCACGGTCAACGCGAACGAGTCCGCGGTACACGGCTTGCGCTTTCCCGGCAAGAACACCTTTTGCAGCGAGGTTGGATGTGGTATGCGGCGCGCGGTGTTCCGCGGTCACCCCACAATCAAACTGATGATCCTGTGCACCGACAAACAACGTCTGTACGTTTGCTGTGGCACCGGGAGCATCAAGAATCACATGTACGTTTTCGCGCATCGCGTTAGGAGCAAGCACGACCGAGTGCTGTTCAAGTACCGCGTCGCGCGCAAGTACCACGAGTCGCTCGACAACTGCGAATGCCGGAGCACGCACCGATTGTCCGAACCATTGCACGCGCGCACCATCGCCAACACGCACAAGCACGAGCGCGGATGCATATGTTTCCGTAGCACCGCTATTATGAATGATAGCAGTGGCATCCGGCTCGCGAATCGTTGCGTGGGCGTGAGGTGCGACGTCAATGTACAGCGTGGTTCCGGGCGCGAGAGCAATATCAAGCGTCTGCTCGCCAGTAACGGAGACACGATGAAGCGTGTCCATATGCATCACATGGAAAGCGATGAACGAGTCATGCGCAATTTTCTTCCGCAAAAGTTCTGTGAGTTCTATCGGAAGAACGTTCCAGCCTATACGTTCTGCGGACGCGCCGGAAATGATAGGGGTATATGCACTGCCCGTTGTCCACGTTTCTCGTTGTAAGTGCGGATACGCTTTTCGCAAAAAGACACTCAACCCATACCGCTGGGTTGGAACCGACCCACGCACAAGCCGGTTCTCCGCAAGCGTCGCGAGAGCATTTCCTGTTG
>CAZVRG010000021.1:11306-18050 GCA_964630025.1 uncultured Candidatus Saccharibacteria bacterium | reverse complement strand
TTCACTGCCTGCTCCAGTTGCACGTACTGCTCCGCTTCGGCACGTTCCATGCCGCCGAGGATCTGGTCATTTGCACGGTACGCATCGGCCTGATCTTCGATGATGCCCTCGGGATATCGGCCGTCTTCACTGAGGAAGATTTTCCCGATAAACCGTTGGTCCAGTCGCAGACTGCAGGCGATGCGCGCTTTCATGGCATCCTGCCGGAGTCGAAATGCTTCCGTGACCTGGATGAGATCGCGATCCCGCCGGCGCAGTTGGAAGAACAGTTGAGGTCGTTCCTCCAGGAGTCGGATCAGCGTAAGCTGATCGTCATCCTTCGTGGCCGTGCCGCGGTGGTCTTCCAGCGTGAACGGCGGGATACGATAGACCAAGCCGTTCACTTCCTCACCGCGTCGCGAGAGCGCCGCGGCAAGTCGATCACCGCTGCCTCCCATAAGCATCGCGACGCTGTCGCCGTCCGCAAGTCCCTCGAACTCCGTGGGGACATGCGTGATGACCTGGACGCGCTCATCGTCGCACTGGCGACGATGGTGCGGGGGGAAGAACGCGGGGTCCTCGTCCGCGCGCACGAGCCGCCAGCGGCAATGCCGCTGTTGGTACTGGGCGATGGATTCTCCCTGGTCCCCGTTCCGCTCGACGTTTCGCCAGGCGACAGGAAAGATGCCGCGGACAAAATCGAGTTCCGCCGTGTCGTCTTCCAGTTCGTGGACGGCGATATGTTCACCGTCTTTGATGGCGACCATGGTCGGTCGCGCTTCGCCTTCCGCCGTTCGCTTCCGGCGATGTCGGATACCGATCGTGCGCATAGCGCACCTCCATAAAAAAGGGTTTTCGAAAGAAAGGGCACAAAGTACCTCTCGTCTCGCATTTGCAAGACATTTCGATCCGCGTGCCCTTCCGGAGCATCAACTATTTGACTTGTTCATACTCCGGAAGGAAGGGCGAGACAACAATCTATTCGTCCAAAAGACATTCCTTGAATCGTCTCGCCCAAGGCGGAACAGCTGCATTCACGTCGAAGTTCGACACCTGCACCAACGTTCCGCTTTTTGTAAAAAACCGAAATGGCACAAAAGTCGATTCAACCCAACCGCGTTTTTTCTAGCACCTCCTCTCTGGTTTTTGGAAAAGAGTCAGGCGAGACAAAACTCTTGTCGTCCAAAGGACACACGCTGATACGTCTCGCCTGAGCGGAACAGGATTCCTGACGTCGAAATTCGACATTCCCACTTACATTCCGCTCGTCTCGCCCGTGAAAACGCTTCACAAGCCCTTCTACGTTCTTACGAACAGTCCACCACCCGTGAAGCGTGTTGGGAAAGACCAGGGCGAGACAGTGTCCTGGTCGTCCGAAGGACAGCAATCTCCCCGTCTCGACCGGGCGGAACAGACCGATAGGCGTCGCAATGCGACATCTCGACAAACGTTCCGCTTTGTCCAGAGAGCAATCCAGCGGTACAGACTGTACCCCGTGACTCAATATTCGTCAAGATAAGATGTCTCGCGAGGATTGCTTCGGCCTTTGTGCCTCGCAATGACAAGTCTCTCTAGATACTGCGTGGAAACAGACAGCCGGTGTTTTGCATGTAGGTGCTGTAGGGATCGCCGAAGGTTTTCAGGAGAAGATGCTCTTCCCTCCCCGCTTGCCAACGGAGGAAGAAAAACAGAGGGATGGCGAATATGACGAGCCAACTGTGCACAACAAGCTCTACGCCGATAAACATCAGCAACAGGCCGGTGTAGATCGGATGGCGACTGAAACGATATGGTCCATAGACAACGAGCTGCTGTCCGGGAACGACTTGATAGTCCGCCGCGTGCGCCCAGTTATGTCCGAGTGTTTCGCGCGCCCACAGCGCGAGAAGGATGCCTCCCCAAAAGAGGACATGGCCGAAAGCAGCCAGCGTCAGGGATAAGCCCCGCGGCACTGCGAGGGATCCAATCTGGATGCCGAGAAGCTGGGCAACGAGGATCATGCCGAGCAGCGGAAAGAGAACGCGGATGCCTCTTTGTGCAGCCGGCGTATGGCGCGACTGTTTTTTGTTGGCGCGCGAGGCACTGCGTTCGCGGATGTCCCAATACAACAACAGCACCACGATAACCAGTGCCATGAGTATCAGGATAGTTGGAGACTGTAAAAACATATCTAGCGCTTTTGAACGCACACGCTGGGCTCGTAGCCGGATTCCCTTGCCTCGTTTTCCGAATCGAACCAGATTTTGTTTTCCTCCTTAATGCGCTTCACTTCCGTGCAGTCCGGGAAGTAGTATTTCTCGCCGTTCGCGGAGGCAACGAATTTCCCCGATGCATGTAACGTGGATGACGTTGTCTCCGCTTTCACAGTTGGCTGACGAGATGCAGTGGATGCCGCGGGCGCTGACGTGTTTGTTCGCGCGGCCGGTTTTTTCTCTAACGCCAACGCGTTTAGCTCTTCGGCCGAAGCTTCAGACGATGTATTCCCCGGCGCTTCTTGAAACACAATCGGTGTTACGGTGTTCGACAGCGCAGTCCAACGACCCGCGATGAACCCAACTGCGACAAGGAGCATCACAATACCGCCCGTGATCCAGCGGTCGATAGGACGCGCAAAAAGATTCTCCATGATGCGCTCTTTTACCTCATTCCACGCCATAGACAGTCATTCCAGAGTATTCTACAACTATTGTCTTCCCTCTTCATGTCACAGACGGTCTTTTTTCTTGGAAGTCATCCCGCCATCTCGACGGTGGAAGTGGTTGCTGCCGGAGAGCGTTTGGGATGGCAGGCAACGTGGGATACGTCGCGCCTTCCTGTTGTGCTCATCGGCGAAGGGGCATTTCCCTCGCCCGCGAAGATCCAGCCGTTGCTTGGCGGGACCATGATGATCGGCACACTGCGTGCCACATTCCCCGCGTTTCCCCAGCCGGAGGATGTGCTGGAAGTGATTCCTGAACTTCAGGAAGAGCGATCTGGAAAACGTCTCATTGGCGTTTCCGCGTTTCCCTATACTTCTCTTGCTTCATCTGGAGGGGTCTCCGCACAAACAACAAGCTCGGAGTTTACCGTTTTACGTAAAACGGTAAACTCGGACACAGGAACATACGGAAGAATCTCGGCGGACGTCCGCGCGTTTTCCATGGCGTTAAAACGCGCTGTTGGGCGAAAAGGGACACGCGTTGTGTTTCCAGCCGCGCGGCGATCCGATCTCTCCACCGCGCAATTGCTACACAATGGGCTTCCAAAGGATGGCACTGCTCTTGTGTTTCTTGTTGCGCCGGAACGCGTGGATCTTGTCACCGTTGATACGATTCAGGACATCGAGAACTACGCGCGACGGGATCGCGGACGGCCGTATGCGGATCCGGGCCGCGGCATGTTGCCGCCCAAAGTCGCGCAGATGCTCATCAATATGTCGCGCGTACCGCCCGATGGGACTCTCTATGACCCATTCTGCGGCGTGGGAACGATTCCCATGGAGGCAGCGCTGATGGGTTTGAATGTTATTGCTTCGGATATCTCGCCAACACAAGTTGAACGGACACAACAAAATCTGCATTGGCTTGCTACGGCGTATTCCGAACGATTTCCACCGTCGGTATCCGATGAAAGCGCTATCATACATGATAGCACTGGTGCGCATGCAGGAGTCCCGTATCGCGGAAAGGCGCAGGTATTTGTGCACGACATGACGAAGGGCGCACCGTCGTTGAAGGCGAATATCGTACATGCCGTCGTGACAGAGGGATGGCTTGGCCCTGCACGCAGTGCTTCCCCCCTCCCTCACGAGGCGGAAAAAGTGTTTTCCGACGTCAGTGAGCTGCTTCACAGCACGTTTGAACGCGTGCGGCCGGTGGTACGGAGCGGCGGAAGTTTTGTGGTCACTGTTCCCGCCTTTCGGGTGAAGAAGCGTCTCTTTCGCTTCCCTCTCGAACAACTATCTTCGCCCGGTTGGAAGCAGGAATCTCTTGTGCCGAGCGCGTGGCGCGATCATACGATCTTCCGTGATGCCGCGCAGGGGACGTTGCTGTACGGTCGTCCGGACGCCATCGTGCTGCGAGAGGTTGTGCGATTTGTGCGTGCATAGAACGACACTCGCCAGCTAGACAAAAACTTTAGAATCGCTATACTACGCACCACGTATGGCACATAAGAAGGCTGGTGGATCAACAGCTCTTGGCCGCGATTCTGCAGGCCAACGGCTCGGCGTGAAAGTGTCGGATGGGCAATGGACGCCCGCCGGTGCTATCATCGTGCGCCAGCGCGGCGCGCATTACCGTCCGGGAAAGAATGTGCGTCGCGGCAGCGATGACACGCTGTACGCGGTTATCGCCGGCATTGTGCAGTTTGCGAAGAAGCCGCTGCGGCTGTTTACCGGCGCGCGCGCGGTACGCAGCGTGGTGTCGGTGCAGCTGAAGTCGTAACGAAGAGGACGGGGTGAGGGAGCACGAGGACAAGCATGAAGCTTGCCTCTCTTTTCAGTGCGTCACGCGAGAAGATTCTTCGCTTCGCCCCCTGTTTGAGAGATGAAAACTATAGAGGTTTACCCTCTATAGAAATGAGTATTGGTTGCCGCTTTCGCCCCGTTCGAACCCCCGTGTCTAACGGGGTTTGCTCGCAATAACGTTTTTACGTTGGTTCTTTACAGCAGCTTTCAGAAATCCGAGAAACAATGGATGCGGGCGCGTGGGGCGGCTTTGAAACTCCGGATGGAATTGCACGCCGATGAAGAACGGGTGATCGGGCCGCTCGACAATTTCGACGAGCTGCCTGTCCGGCGTTGTGCCGGAGATGACAAGACCGGCTTTTTCTAATTTCTGTCGGTACGCGTTGTTGAATTCATAGCGATGCCGGTGGCGCTCGGAAATGCGACGTTCGCCGTAGAGCGTTCGCGCGAGCGAG
Source organism: uncultured Candidatus Saccharibacteria bacterium (assembly GCA_964630025.1). GTDB lineage: Bacteria > Patescibacteriota > Andersenbacteria > UBA10190 > CAIZMI01 > VMFP01. Next base: position 13,169 of record CAZVRG010000021.1, on the reverse strand, counting down.
CCGTCTTTCAGCACGCATGTCCATGCACCCAGCCGCATGGTTGCTCCTTTCAGGAGTGTCCTTTTCTGTTCCTCCATCAGATGGATGACGAGATCCGGCTTTCCGGATGCCGAATGCCGAGTGCCGATTGCCTGTGCGATGAACTCCTCACTTGTCGCCTTTGGCATCTTCGCACAATGCTGAGCGGTTTCGATCACCATGAGTTGCATGCCGAAACAGAGGCCCAAGTGCGGAATCTGTTTCTCCCGCGCGAAGCGAATCGCGCGCATCTTCCCCTCTACGCCGCGAGAGCCGAATCCGCCGGGCACCACAACACCGTCGGCTTGACGAAGGTTTGCAATGGGAAACTTTCCAGACTCAATCTCCTCCGAGTCCACCCACAGGAGCTCGAGATGTTTTCCGTGCGCCCATGCCGCTGCCTTCAAAGCCTCGATAAGGCTCATGTACGTATCTTTCATGGTGAGGTATTTCCCCACCATCGCGATGCGGATAGGCGGCTTCGTTCGTTTGATGGTGGCAACGAGCCGATGCCAGACGCGATCGTTGCGCGGATGAAGCGTAAGACCAAGCTTTCGCGCGATGATGCGGTCGAGGCCACGGCGCTCCATGTACAGCGGCACCTCGTACATACTGCCCACCGTGAGTACGGGAATCACCGCGTCCACATCCACATTGGTGTAGAGACTCAATTTTTCCAGTTGGGATGCAGAGACCGGATGATCCGTGCGCGCAATCAGCACATCCGGCTGAATGCCGATGGCACGCAATTCGCGGACAGAATTCTGCGCGGGTTTCGTTTTGATTTCTCCGCTTGCCGCAAGATGTGGAAGAAATGCCACATGCACGTAGAGAATATTCTCCTTTCCCACCTCGATGGCAATTTGGCGTACTGCCTCCAGAAAGTGTGCGCCCTCGTAGTCGCCCACGGTGCCGCCCACTTCCACCAAATGGATATCCGCGCGGCTGCGACGCGCGGCAGCCCATAGTCGGCGTTTCACCACGTCGGTGACATGCGGAATCATCTGGACCGTTTTCCCTAAGTACTTCCCTTCCCGCTCGGCGGTGATGACTTCCTGATAAATTTGCCCGGTCATGACCGAAGAATCTTTTGTGAGCGGTTGATCAAGGAAGCGTTCGTAATGACCAAGATCGAGATCGGTTTCCGCGCCATCGTCGGTCACAAAGACCTCTCCATGTTCACCGGGGTTGAGCGTGCCTGCGTCGACATTCAGATACTGATCGAATTTCTGTGCGTTCACGCGGAACCCGCGCGCTTTCAAGATATTCCCGATGCTCGCCATCGTGACACCTTTTCCGAGACCGGAAAGCACGCCGCCGGTCACAATGATCAGCTTTGGTACGCGTGTGCGGTCGCGACCGCGTCGTGCGGGCTTACGAAGTGCCACTCTTCACGCTCTCCTTGCCCTCCACCCTCCTTCGCCTTATTGGTTGAATGTCTTTCAAAGAATCGCGAGAAGGAGGGTGCTTCGGACGGGTTTCGCCCGCTGTAGATACGGTGTGATTATTTTGATTCATTGCCGGGCTCAACAATAAGTTTTATTTCTGCTTCGAGACCGTGCGGGAATTCCAATGAAACAGTGTATTGTCCCGGCTCGGTAATCGGATGCGGAAGACGTACTGCATCCGCTGGCAGCGACGCGCCTATTTCCTGTTCAATTGCGCTCTGAAGGTCGCGTGCCGTCAGAGGCTTCTCGAGATTCCTCTCTGCGTTCACAGGCCGTTCAATACGCACCGTTTTCTGATCGGTGAGATCGGCCACGCGCTGCGCAGCGGCAAGTTCTTCCTCCGGGATCGCGGAAGGTGATGTCTGCGCGGACTGGCTTCCGGTTGCAACCACCGAGA